>NZ_CALPDH010000019.1:0-129130 GCF_943193215.1 Acetatifactor aquisgranensis
GCAGAAGGCAGGGCAGAAGGCAGGGCAGAAGGCAGGGCAGAAGGCAGGGCAGAAGGCAGGGCAGAAGGCAGGGCAGAAGGCAGGGCAGAGGGCAGGGCAGAGGGCAGAGAAAACGCCATCCTGGCATCCATACAGAACCTGATGGACAGCATGAAATGGACAGCCGAGCAGGCCATGGATGCATTGAAGCTTCCCGTGGATGACCGCGCCAAATATGTAGCCAAGCTTTAAGCGAAGAGAACGCTCTCCCGGCGCTCTGAAAGGGAGGGAGACCCGGCGGCCATGAGACAAACCGCAAAAACATGTATAAAGAGGTGCAGGGAGCCAATGAAAGAAGGGCATTCCATGGAAGAGGAGCATTCCGATGAACAATATCTGCCGTGACATTTTCAGGGCCATCCACGAGGGAAAATGGCTGCAGATCGAGTACAGGAACAGAGAAGTTCAGGTCACGAAGTATTGGATCGGCATCCGCAGCCTGAATCCGGAAAAGCGCACCCTGTCCGTAGACGGCCTGCACCTTGGCCGGTTTACCACGGAAAGCTATGACGCCATCTATATAGATTCCATTCTCAGCTCTCAGATTGTGGAAGGGTCTTACCAGCCTGTCAATGAGGAGCTGGTGGAGGACATCTACCTGAATCCCTACAGATACAGATCCCTTTTCCGCAACTCCCCCAACCTGAAGATTCTGAATTACCTGGAAATGTGCAACCGCATGGACACAGTGCCCTACCGTTCAGACTTCGCCCTGATTCGTTACCTGGACAGGGAGAGCTTTACCGGGGAGGGCTATCCGCTGGACGGGGAGCAGTTCCGCGCCATTGTCCGGAATTTCCAGAGGAGGACGGAGAAAGAAAAGGAAAAGGCCACCAGGCTCTCCATCCAGCAGCTGGCCATGAACGTGCTCAGCATCCATACCGCCAGGGGGCTTTATGTGCTGGCCTGCCGCAAGCTCCAGCTGGACGTGAAAAGCCGTCTCCTGCGCCCGGAGGAGGACATCACCATCTGCACGGAATTCCGCTACGGGGAGACCAAGGAGAACATCCGCAGATACCTGGACGGGGACGAGTACGAGCTCCTGGGCGATTTTGAGCGGAATCAGGAGAAAATCAAGGACTGCGTCATGAAGCACAGCGGCAGGGTGTCAGGGGTGGACGACATGCCATACATCATCGGTCTGGGGATGGACATCGCCCTGGATCTCCACGGGGAATACCAGGCCATCATCAGGATGTATGACGAGGACAGGGCCACGGTGCCCCTGAAGGCCTTTTTCGGAGACCTTCTGGACAGGCCCCTGCGCAGGAAGAACTATCCCTTAGCCCTGATCGGCCGCCAGACCAATCTGGACCAGCTATTGGCCATCCACAATGCCATGAAGTACCCGGTGGCCTACATCCAGGGCCCGCCCGGCACAGGGAAGACCAATACCATCCTCAACACCATCGTCACCGCCTTTTTCAACGAAAAGACGGTACTTTTTGCTTCCTATAACAATCACCCTGTAAATACGGTGTTCGAGAAGCTGGCAGCCATGGAGTATCAGGGGAAGCGGATTCCATTCCCCGTCCTGCGGCTGGGAAACGTGGACAAGGTCCGGGAGGCCATAGGGTATATCCGGGAACTGTATGAACAGGCCCGGGGGATTACCGTATTCGAGGGTACCCTGGACCGGAGGAAGGACGACAGGGCCCACCGGGCGAAGGACCTGTCCAACCTGCTGCGCAGATATGAGGAAATGCTGGACTTGAAGGAGCGCCGCGAGACCCTGAACCGGATGCTTGAGTACCAGAGCCGGATGCAGATGTCCCTGGAGATGCTGCCCTTCCAGGCGGATCTCCAGGGCAGGCAGCTTAGGCAGATTCAGAACCGGATCGGACAGATGGGGGAGATTACGGACGGGGATGCCCTGGCCCTGCTGTACGACGATTTGGAGGAGCTGCGTAAATACCTCTATTACACATCTGCCCGGTATCTCAAGAAACTGGATGATAAGAAATATGCTAAATTGCGTGAAGTCCTCTTTGACACGGACGAAAAGGAGCAGACTGCCGCTTTTTCCAAATACCTGACAGAGACCGCAAACGTGAAGAAGCTCCAGGAAATCTTCCCCATCATCATCACCACCTGCATCTCCGCCCACAGGCTGGGGGAGCCGGGCCCCATGTTCGACATGGTCATCATGGACGAGGCCAGCCAGTGCAACACGGCGGTGTCTCTGGTGCCCATCCTGCGGGGTGAGAGCCTGATGCTGGTGGGGGATCCCCAGCAGCTCAACCCGGTGATCCTCTTAGAGGAGGCGCCCAACCGGAAGCTGCGGAAGAAGTACAATGTGGCCCAGGAGTACGATTACTGCAAAAATTCCATCTACAAGACCTTCCTGGCCTGCGATGCGGTCAGCGACGAGGTGCTGCTGCACAACCATTACCGCTGCAACAGGAAGATCATCGAATTCAACAATCAGAAGTATTACAATGCCAGGCTCCAGATCTGCTCCGAGAGCAAAGAGCCGCGCCCGCTGGTGTACGTGGACGTGAAGAACAGAGGGGAGGCCCTGCGCAATACGGCCCCCGGGGAGGTGGAGGAAATCCTGGGCTACGCCAGGCGCCACAGGGAGCAGAGCATCGGGGTCATCACGCCTTTCGTGAACCAGAGGAAGCTCATCGAGGAGGCCCTGGAGCGGGAGGGGCTTTCCCATGTGTCCTGCGGCACGGTGCATGCCTTTCAGGGGGATGAGAAGGACGTGGTGCTGTTCTCCACCGCCATCACCGACCAGACCCAGGCGGGTACTTACGAATGGCTGAAGAACAATAAGGAGCTGATCAACGTGGCCACCTCCCGGGCCAGGGACCGCCTCATCCTGCTCTCCGACTCCGCGAACCTTGCCAGGCTCCACAGACAGGGCACGGAGGACGACCTGTATGAGCTGGTGGAATACGTGAAGAAGAACGGCGAGACCCGGGTCACCCGCAAGACGGCGAATTCCAGGGCCCTGGGGGTGAAGCCCTTCAGCACCGCCACGGAGGAGGCCTTTCTGGAGAACCTGAACCACGCCCTGGAGAACATCTGGCTGTCCCAGAACCGCTTCACCATACAGAAAGAGGTACCCATCTCCCAGGTCTTCGCGGAGGACATGGACCAAAGCGACCTGTTCCGTTCAGGCCGCTTCGACTTCGTGGTCTATGAGAAGCAGGGCCAGGAGCCACGCCCGGTGCTGGCCATCGAGCTGGACGGCAAGGAGCACTTCGAGGATGAGGTGGTGCTGAGCAGAGACAGGAGGAAGAGCGAGATCTGCGCGGCCCACGGTCTGCAGCTGATCCGGGTGGAGAATTCCTACGCCAGGCGCTACAGCCATATCAAGGGAATCTTGATGAACTATTTCTCGGTGCGGCACTGAGGGGACGACAACAGATCAGCACATGGAAAAATTTGAGTGGAGACTTCCGCAAATCTATGCTAAAATAAAATCATACATTTTTATACTGCATAACGCTGAATACTGCCTAATGTAATCATGCGATTGAACCAGTCAGCGTTATGCAGTCTGGTTTCACGGCAAGTGAAATCGTTAGGCAGTATAAGATGTAGTCACGGAGTTGCTGGTGAGGGCAAGAATATGGAAAAATGCTTTAATACGGCAGGCATATGTTATCCGGAGGAGCATTACATGGTCAATCTGGACAGCCGTCTGCAGAAAATCGTGCAGATGGTTGACAAAGGACAGTATTTCACCATAAACAGAGGAAGACAGTACGGAAAGACGACAATGATGAATCTGCTGGCCGAAAAGCTGTCGGGACATTACAGCGTCTTTTCCATCAGCTTCGAGGGCATAGGGGATGAACTGTGCCGTTCTGAGGAGGTTTTCTGCCAGACTTTTTTAGGGCTTTTGAATGATGCCCTTTGCTATGAGGGCGTGGAGGGCATCTCCGAAGCGGTTCGGAGGGAATGCCGGGAGCTGAGCGAAGAGATTCCGCAGGGATACAGCATGATGAAGCTGTCCGGCTTTATCTCCAGGCTGTGCGGCGAGGCGGACCGCCCGGTGGTGCTGATGGTGGACGAGGTGGATCAGGCGGGCAACCATGGAATTTTCATCACCTTTCTGGGACTGCTTCGGAAAAAGTTCCTGGCCAGGAAGAGACAGCCCGCTTTCCAGTCTGTCATCCTGGCAGGAGTCTATGATGTCCGGAACCTGAAGCTGCGGATACGGCAGGATTCAGAGCATCAGTACAACAGTCCCTGGAACATCGCGGCTAATCTGGCTCTGGATATGAGCTTTTCGGCAGAGGACATCGCGGGGATGCTGGCGGAGTATGAGGGGAATCATCATGTTGGCATGGACATTCCGCTGATAGCAGGCCTGCTCCATGATTACACCTCCGGTTATCCGTTTCTGGTGTCGCGCTTATGCGAGCTTATGGATATGGTCGTTCCGGGAAAAGAGGGCTTTCCAGACAGATGCTCCGCATGGACGAAGAACGGCGTGACGGAGGCCGTCAAAGAACTGCTGGCTGAGTCCAATCCGCTGTTTGACGATATGGTGAAGAAGCTGGAGGATTTCCCGGAGCTGAAGCGTACTTTCTATGCAATCCTGTTCAGGGGCGAGAAATTTGTCTTCAATACGGACAACCGTGTATTGGATATCGGGAGAATGTTTGGGATGATAAAAAGCCACGATGGGGCGGTAGCGGTAGCGAACCGGATTTTCGAGACCAGGCTCTATAATCTGTTCCTGTCGGAGGAGATGCTGGGCGGGCAATTACTACGTGGAAGCCAGAACCCGCGACATGAGGCGGACGGACATCATCATTGATTACCGGGGGGAGCAGTATGTCTGTGAGATGAAAATTTGGCGGGGGAATGAGTACAACAGTCGTGGGGAACGGCAATTGATTGGCTATCTGGACGATTATCATCTGACTAAGGGTTATATGGTCAGTTTCAATTTCAGTAAAAATAAGAAGACAGGCGTGCAAAAGCTTCTGATGGATGGCAGGACAATCGTCGAGGCGGTGGTCTGAAGATGCTGTTATGACAGCGCTGGCAATGGATGGATAGGTATCTTTGATATAAGAAAGGAGAGGAGACAATGCAGCTAAACGAAAAAGAGACAAAATGGGCCCAGGAGACCCTGGACAGGGTGGCCCACAAGCTGGAGAGAGTGGCAGAGCGGTCAAAGGACAAAATCCCCTACACCACCCTCCACGGCGTCCATGACGACAAGTCCGGGGAGGAGATCGGCTGGTGGACCAACGGCTTCTGGGGCGGCATGATGTGGCAGATGTACGCCCTGACCGGAAAGGAACTTTACAAGGAGATTGCCGAGGACAACGAGCGGAAGCTGGACGCCTGCCTGATGGACATCAACAGGCTCGACCACGACAACGGCTTCCGGTGGCTCCCCACGGCCGTTGCGGACTACCGCGTGACCAAGAATCCCGCCTCCCGGAACAGAGGCCTGCTGGCCGCCGGGAACCTGGCCGGGCGCTTCAACAACCGGGGGAACTTCATCCGGGCCTGGAACGACTGGGGGCCGGACGACCACAGGGGATGGGCCATCATCGACTGCATGATGAACCTGCCGCTCTTGTACTGGGCCAGCGAGGAGACCGGAGACCCCAGGTTCTCCCAGATAGCCGTGAGCCATGCCGATACGGCAGGCAAGAGCTTCATCCGGGGGGACGGCTCCTCCAACCACATCGTGGAGTTCGACTTAGAGACCGGCGAAATGGTGAAAAGCTACGGCGGCCAGGGCTTCGGGGAAGGCTCCTCCTGGACCAGAGGCCAGAGCTGGGCGCTGTACGGCTTTACATTAAGCCACCTGCACACCAAGGATCCGGCCTACCTGGCCACCGCCGAGCGTGTGGCGAATTACTTCATCGCCAACATCCCGGAGAGCGGCTTCATCCCCGTGGACTTCCGCCAGCCTGTGGACGTGGCGCTGGAGGATTCCACGGCGGCTGCCATCGCCTCCTGCGGCCTGATAGAGCTGGCCAAGCTGAAGGAAGGCCGCCAGAGCAGGATCTACCTGTCAGCGGCCCTGAAGATGCTGGGGGCCCTGGCGGAGGAGCGGGTGCGCTGGAACGAGGAGGAGGACAATCTCCTGGAGAAATGCACCGCGGCCTACCACGACCAGGAGCATGAGTTCTCCATCATCTACGGAGACTACTATTTCCTGGAGGCGTTAATGAAGCTGAACGGCAGGGAGCTTTTCATCTGGTAGGACAGCATATTGCCAAAGCGGCATGAAAAATGTTCTCTTCAAAAATAACAAATTTTACAAAACTGACTTAAAAGTGATCATATTTCCGATAAAAGCAGTCGAAATTGGAAATGGATCACTTTTATTTTTTGACAATATCACATAGAAAGCGTTTGGTAAAAATGATAAAATCTGCATTATCAACAAATAAAAACTTCATAAACTTGAAGGAGGGCGGGAATATGTTCAACAAAAAGTTCCTGAAGCATTATTACATAATGCTGATACCGGCAATTATCTGGCTGGTGCTTTTCAACATTGTGCCGATGTTCGGCATCGTGATGGCGTTCGAGGATTTCAACCCTGGCCTGGGCATGTGGAAGTCGCCGTTCATCGGCTTCGCAAACTTCGAGTACATGTTCCAGATGAGCGACATCAGACAGGTCCTGACCAATACCATCATAATCGCCATGGGCAAGATCATAGCGAACCTGGTGGTGCCCCTGGTGTTCGCGATTCTGCTGAACGAGCTGTGTATCCAGAAGCTGTACCGGCCCATTCAGACCATCGTATATCTTCCCTATTTCCTGTCATGGGTCATCCTGGCGAAGATTGTGCTGAACATCTTCGGTTACGTGGGCCCCATCAACTCGGTGATTAACTTCTTCGGCGGGGAGAGCATCAACTTCTTTGGTACGGACAGCATGTTCCGGCCTTTGGTCATCGGCACGGACATCTGGAAGAACTTCGGCTACAATGCCATCATCTATCTGTCCACTATGCTGGGAATCGCGCCTGAACTCTACGAGGCAGCGGCTGTGGACGGCGCAGGGCGCTTCAAGCGGATCTGGCACATCACCCTGCCTGGCATCAAGATGACAGTGGCACTGCTGGCGATCCTGTCCCTGGGCAATGTGCTGAACGCGGGCTTCGACCAGATTTTCAACCTGTACAATCCGCTGGTGTACTCCACGGGCGACATCCTGGATACATGGGTGTACAGAGCCGGTCTCGTCAATCTGCAGTTTTCCCTGGCCACAGCGGTGGGTTTGCTGAAATCCGTGGTAAGCTTCGTGCTGATTACCTTAGGGTATTGGATGGCGGATAAGTTCGCGGGATATAAGTTATTCTAATAAGGAGGAGACACCATGAATATAAAAGATAATTCTGTAGGATCGAAAGTATTTGATGTCATAAATGTCATCATATTGGTGCTGATCGGCCTCATGTGTCTGCTGCCCCTTTGGTATGTGCTGTGTGTATCCTTAAGCTCCAAGGACGCGGTGAATGCCGGACTGGTATCCTTCTGGCCCGTGGGCTTCAATGTGGACTCTTACAAGAAGATCGTAGGCGAGGGCGCTTTCTTCCAGGCCTTCTGGAACTCCATCTGCAGGGTGGTGCTGGGAACCGTGGTGAGCCTGGGCTGCATCCTGATGGCGGCCTACCCCCTTTCCAGGACAAAGGCCCAGTTCCCCAAGCGCAACATATTCATGTGGATTTTAATCTTCTGCATGTTGTTCAACGGCGGTACGGTGCCCTGGTACCTGACCATGCGCAACTACAAGCTGATTGACAATATCTGGGGCCTGGTGCTGGCAGGCGGGCTTCCGGTGTACAATGTGATACTGGCCATGAACTTCTTCAAGAACCTCCCCTCCGAGCTGGAGGAGGCGGCGCTGGTGGACGGGGCCGGCCCCTGGAGGATATGGGCTTCCATCTATATCCCTCTGGCCAAGCCCAGCATCGCCACCATTACCCTGTTCACCATCGTGGGCTACTGGAACGAGTTCTTCCAGGGCCTGGTGCTGAGCACCAAGGAGGCCAGCTATCCCCTGCAGACCTACATACAGCAGATGGTGGTGACCCTTGATTACTCCACCATGAACGCGGAGCAGATCGCGGCTGCCTCCAAGCTGAACAACCAGTCTTTGGACGCGGCGAAGATCTTCATCGCCATGGTGCCCGTGCTGATCGTGTATCCGTTCCTGCAGAAGTACTTCGTCAAAGGTATTACTTTGGGTTCCGTAAAGGGTTGATTTTTCCCATATGGAATCTGAATGAAAATACAAATAAAAAATGGAGGGAAGTATTATGAAATTGAAAAAGCTTATTTCACTCATGCTAGTTGGAACCATGGCTCTGGCGATGACTGCATGCGGCGGCGATGCCGGCAGCGGCAGCAGCGCGGCTGAGTCAAATCAGGAGTCCTCCGCGGCTCCCGCTGAGTCCGAAGCCGGTGGAGAGGAATCTGATGCTGAGGCCGGCGGAGAGGAATCTGATGCCGGAGAGGCCTCCGGGGATGAGGGCGGCCAGGCAGATGCCAGCGGCTCCAAGGCCCTGCAGCCTTTCGAGGAGACTGTCACCATCAAGATGGGCCATGGCCTGGACCCCAACACCACTTTCGCAGAGGGCGAGTCTGTGGAGAACAGCCGCTACCTTCAGTGGCTGAAAGAGGATATGAACATCGACGTGCAGTATGACTGGATCTGCTCCAACACGGACTTCGAGCAGAAGATCAATCTCTGCATCGCCTCCAACACGCTGCCTGACGCAGTGAACGTAGGCCAGACACAGTTCCTTGCCATGCTGAAGTACGACCAGATCCAGCCCCTGACCCAGGTATTTGAAGAGTATGCTTCCGACAGACTGAAGCAGTACGTGAATTCCGGCGGAGAGGCCCTGATGGATGCCATCTCTTCCGACGGCGAGATGTATGCGATCCCTGCTCCCAACCTGACGGCCAGCGGCGTGAACACCATGTGGATCCGCCAGGACTGGCTGGATGAGCTGAACCTGGAGGTTCCCAGGAGCATTGACGAAGTCTTCGATGTGGCGAAGAAGTTCGTGGAGGCCAAGCTGGGCGGCGACAACACCATCGGCATCATTGGACCGGCTTCCGGAGACCAGCTGATTGCAAGAGGACAGAACCGCTGGGGATTGGATCCCATCTTCGGCGCATATGAGTCCTATCCTGAGTACTGGCTGGACAATGGCGACGGCACCGTAGCTTATGGCTCCGTACAGCCCCAGACCAAGGACGCTCTGGCCAAGCTGGCCGAGATGTACGCAGCCGGCGTCATCGACCCTGAAGTGTTCGTAAGGAGCGATGCCCTTGAGCCTGTGACCGCAGGCAGGGCCGGCATCTTCTTTGGCCCTTGGTGGTGCGGCTACACCGTGGACAGCGTGACCTTAGACGGCAGCCAGGAGTGGATGGCCTACATGGCTCCTCTGGCAGCGGACGGAAAGTTCTACTCCCCCATGGCCGATCCTACCACCCAGTATGTGTGCGTGCGCAAGGGCTATGAGCATCCCGAAGTGGCAGTGCAGATCATCAACTATCTGATCGCCAATGAGCAGCAGTGGACAGACGAGGGCAAGACCGCGGATACCTCTACCGCCGCAGTATATCCTCTGTTCAATGTATATGACAACGCTGATGAGATCGAGTATTCCTACGAGTGGCTGAAGAAGTTCAATCTGGGCGAAGTGGCGAAAGAGGACGTGGACGTCACCGGACGTAAGCTCCTGAGGAACGACCTGGATGCCATCGAAGTGATGAAGTTAGAGCCCAAGGATGACTTCTCCCTGGAGTACTGGGATCTGGAAAACGAGAAGGCTGATTCCAACATCCCTCGCCTGGTATCCATCATGATTGGTGAGAGGCCTCTGGTGGAAGAGGGATATGAGCCTATCTACAACGCATTCAGCGGCCAGACAGACACCATGGCTACCAAGTGGGCGAACCTGGAGAAGCTGGAGGAGGAGACCTTTGCGAAGATCATCTTAGGCCAGGCTCCGATTGACGAGTTCGACAACTTCGTGACCAAGTGGTACGCTGAGGGCGGCCAGGAAATCTTGGACGAAGTCACCAAGGCTGTGAACGAATAAGCACTTTTGACACGGGGCGGCGGGGGAGTTTTCTCCTGCCGCCTTTGTGTACCCGGGTTTTCTTCGGAACGATATGAATTTCTAGAAAAGAGGTCGAGAACAAGATGGCAGAAAATACCAAGATTGAACTGAGGCAGAAGATGATGTACTCCCTGTTCGTCAGGAACCATACCCCGGAGGGCACATTCGCCGCTGTGGAAAAGGATTTGGACCGCATCCAGGCCCTGGGCACGGACATCATCTGGTTCATGCCCATCCAGCCCACAGGCGAGCTGAACCGGAAGGGGAAGGACGGGAGCCCCTATGCCATAAAGGACTACCGGAAAGTGGATCCTGCCATGGGCACCATGGAGGACTTTAGGCACCTCACGGACGAAATCCACAAAAGGGGCATGCAGTGCATCCTGGACGTGGTGTACAACCACACATCGCCGGATTCCTGGCTGATAGAGAATCACCCGGACTGGTTCAAGCGGGACGCACAGGGGAACACCGTGACATTGGTGCCGGACTGGAGCGACATCGCGGATCTGGACTATGGCAAGGAAGAGCTGTGGCAGTACCAGATCGACACCCTGAAGATGTGGGCCGAGATGGTGGACGGCTTCCGCTGCGACGTGGCCCCCAGAGTCCCCGTGGAGTTCTGGCGGCAGGCCCGGGAAGCGGTGGAGCAGGTCAGGCCCGGGGCCATCTGGCTGGCAGAGTCCACGGAGAAGCATTTCATCAAGTTCATCCGCAGCCAGGGAGGGTACTGCGCAACGGATTCCCAGTTGTACGAGGTGTTCGATATCTGCTATGATTATGATATCTGGCCCTCCTTCCTGCATTATGTGAAAGGAAAGGACGCGCATCCGCTGTCCCTGTACCTGGACGAGATCGAGAAGCAGGAGGGGACATACCCGGAGAACTTCGTGAAGCTGCGCTGCCTGGAGAACCACGACCAGGACAGAATCGCCCATCATGTGGAGGATAAGCAGTCCATCCTGAACTGGACGGCCCTAAGCTTCCTGTTGAAGGGGATCGCGTTCGTATACGCGGGGCAGGAGAGGATGCTTTCCCACAGGCCCAGCATCTTCGAAAAAGACGCCACGGATTTCTCGGGCGGGGAGGACATCTCCGGCTTCATCGCCAGGTGTGCGAAAATCAAGAGAACGGAGCTTACGGCAGACGGCATCTACGGCAGCTTCGGGGATGACGACAAGGACGTAGCGTATCTGTGGTGCAAGATGGGACAGGAGTGCGTGGTGGGGATATTCAGCCTGAAGGGCTACACCGGAGAGATAGCCGCCCACATGGCGGACGGCAGCTATGAGAACCTTCTGACGGAAGAGCTGGTGGGCATATCGGAAGGACGTCTCACTCATGACGGTACGCCGATTATCATCAGGACGCATACGGACGCCCTCCTGGAAAGAGAAATGCGGATGTATCTATAAAGGTTGTTCCATTCCTATTGTGCGGGGAAAACGGGATATGATATAATATCCCCATCCGGGGCATTGTGCAGGGCTCCGGTTCCGGGTGCGCGACGGGGCGCGAGGCTCTTGCGGCGCGGGAATCACGGCCAATGCCCTGGGATGCCCCGACTAATGCCCGGGGATACCCCCGACCGGAACCTCCTTTATGTGCAATCCCAACCAGAAAAAAGGAGAAGGACCATGACCAAAACAATCCAACGTGTAAATTACCACACTCACTGTGACAGATGCCGCCATGCCAGAGGAAGCGCAGAAGAATACGTGGAAGAAGCCGTCAGGGCAGGCGTATCGAAGCTGGGCTTCTCCGACCACATGCCCTTTTATGACGACCGATTCGGCCTGCGCATGCCCTATCAGGAGCTGGACGAGTACCTGGGGGAGATTACTGCCCTCCGTGAGGCCTACCGCGACAGCCTGACAATCACCCGGGGCTTCGAGGGCGAGTATGTCCGGGAGGACAGGGCCTATTATGAAAAGCTCCTATCCCGGGAGGACTGCGACTATCTGCTGCTGGGCCAGCACTTCTATGAAAAGGAGAACGGCGAGCTGATCAATGTCTACCAGCTGCCGGATACCCGGGACTACGAAATCTACGCCGCGAACATCGTAGAAGCCATGCGCACCGGGTATTTCAGGTACGCCGCACATCCCGACCTGATTTTCTTAAACGACCTGCCCTGGGATGCGCACTGCGAGAGGGCCTGCGACATCATCGTGGAGGGCGCGGCCAAATACGGCTTCGCGCTGGAGTACAATGCCAATGGCTTCCGCAGAGGGAAGAAACAGTTCTCGGAGGGGGAGCGCTACCAATACCCCCTCGACAGATTCTGGGAAAAGGTAAGGGAGGCAGGGCTTTCGGTGTACGTAGGCTCCGACTGCCACGACCCGGAACAGGTCTATGACGGGATCGTGGAGATGGCCTATGGGAAGCTGGAGGAGCTGGGGATCGCCGTCAGGACGGACTGGATATGATGAGGGAAAAAATCACGAAATCCCTGCAGGGACGGATTCTCCTGATCAGCATGATCGGACTGGTGGCCTGCATCCTTTCCCTCTACATGGTCTCCAGCATCACCATCCAGTCCGTCGAGCAGCATCGCCTGGAGAATTCCCTGATGGCCAACATGAGCAATGAGATAGACCATCTGGAATTCTGCTATTTCACCATGGTGCGCATGATGCAGCAGATGGGGGAGGACGGCAGCATCGGCTCCATGCTGGAGGATTACCTGTATTCGGAGAACAATTTCGAGAAATACCAGCGCAGGCGGGAGCTGGAGAATGAGATCGTCTCCATCGGCTTCATCAATAATTATGTGAACCTGGCCATATACATAGACAGCGACACCAAGGAGGAGCTGTTCGACAGCGTGGCCTTCAAGGACAAGGATTTTGCCGCCGGATGCGTGATGCAGATTGGGGAGAACCAGTTTCAGGCCCTCCACAAATCCAAAAGGAAGAGCAGCGAGATCGTTGTAGTCTCCCTGCTGGAGGAACGCCAGGCTTTTGACGGCAGGACGCTGGACATCTACATCGAGATGAAATCCAATATAGAGGATTATGCGCCCAGGGGGGGCGCTTCCTATCTTTCCATGCAGTTGGATGAAAACGGAAAGGTGCTCTTTTCCAACAGCGACCTGTTCGCCCGGGAACAGGTCCTGGATCTGGCGTTGGATGAGGACGGCAGCTTTTCGGGAGTCTTCGGGGACTACTATCTTGTGGCAAAGCGGTCGGATATGGGATTCATCTATGTGAACGGTGTGCCCCAGGAAGAGTACCTGAAAGAAATGATCGCATGGTATGAGAAGATTTTCCTGCTGTGCGTGCTCACGGCGATTCCGGCCCTGCTGATCATGCTGGCCACCAGGAACATGCTGGGCCGCCCCATCAAATCTCTGGAACAGGCGATCGAGGAGGTGGGCGAGGGGAAGCTGGAGCCCGTCAGCGAGGATCTGGAGGTCAGGGAATTCAGGGAGCTGATGCACAAGATCAACGAGATGAAGGTGGACATCAAGAACCTCCTGACCAAAGTGCAGACGGAGGAAGAGGAGCGGCAGAAGACCGAGCGGGAGAAGCTCATGTACCAGATCAATCCCCATTTCCTCCTGAACACCCTGAATTCCGTGCAGTGGATGGCCCAGTTGGAGCACCAGGAGTCCATCAGCAGGTTCCTGGCGGACTTCAAGTCCCTGCTGGCCTACAACCTGGGCAAGGAGGAGAAGAGCAGCACCCTGCGCACGGAGGTGGAGATCGCGCAGAAGTACATCAACCTCCAGCGGCAGCGGTATGACTTCGAGGCCACCATGGAGGTGGAGGAGGGGGAGTACCTGGAGACGGAGACAATCCGGATGCTGCTCCAGCCCCTGATCGAGAACGCCCTGCGCTACGGCCTGGGAGATATGGGGGTGGTGGACATCCGGATATTCCAGGATGAGCGCAAGGACTGCGCGGTCATCACCATCCAGGACCACGGCAGCGGATTGAGCCGTGAGAAGCTGGAGCAGCTCAACCGCCCCTTCTGCTACAAGAACAACGGAGACGGGGATACGGCCGGAATCGGGCTGCGCTATGTGCGCCACTGTCTGGAGGGCTTCTATAAGGGAGAGTCCATCCTGACGATCAACAGCGAAATCGGAAGGGGCACCAAGGTGACCATCATCATTCCGGTGCGGATAGCAAAGGAGCATACATGATCAAGGTTCTGATAGTGGATGACGACAAACTGGCCAGGCGGGGCCTGGTGTCCCTGATGGACTGGGAGGCCTACGGCATGGTGGTGGCGGGGGACGTGCAGAACGGTAAGACGGCCCTGCAGTTCGTCCGGGAGCACCCGGTGGACCTGGTGTTCGTGGACATCGACATGCCGGAGATGAACGGGATCGAGTTCATGGAGGAGTGCCGGAAGATCAAGCCGGAGGTGCAGTTCGTGGTGCTGTCCTTCTTCGAGAACTTCTCCTATGTCCAGGCCACCCTGCGGCTGGGGGGACTGGACTATATCTCCAAGACCTCCATGGAGCTGGACAATGGGGACACCATCCTCCAGCGGATTCTGGAGAAATACGAACAGCGCAATAACAAGGCCGTGCCTCCCAAGGAGATGGGGGAGGAGCTGGCGGCTATCTGGGAGGTGTGCAGGACCCAGCACTGGTTCTTCTCCGACGGGGCCTTCGAGCGGCTGAAGGAGCTGATCTCGCAGGTGGAGCCCAAGGCGTCCAACGTGCGGAGGCTGGAGATGATGATCGCCCGGTATATCGGGGAGCTGGAGGGGATGCTGGAGCTGCCGGAAATCATGGTGCCCCTTTTCTCCGACACGGAGGAGATTGTGCAGTGGCTTTCGTCTTACCGGTCAAAAGTATACGAAAGCATGGCAGACCGGTCTCTGGGGAGCGACGCGGAGAGGATTTTGAAGGCCGTCATCTACATGAAGGAGCATCTGGAGGAGGATCTCTCCACCAGCACCGTGGCGGAATACATCGGCTGCAGCAGGAGCTATTTCTGCATCATCTTCAAGAAGCTTTCGGGGCTTTCCTTCGGGGATTATCTGCAGCAGGTGCGGATCGAGCGGGCCAAGGAGCTGCTGCTGAACAGTTCGGATTCCGTGACGGAGATCGCCTTTTCCTCCGGGTACAACGATATCTATTATTTCAACCGCGTCTTCCGGAAAGCGGTGAACTGCAGTCCCATGGAGTTTCGGAAAATGAAAGGGCAGACGGAATGCTGACAGTCCGGCAGAATTGTTGACTTTGGGGGCCGCGTGATGTAAACTGGGGATAGCGCCGTGGGAGGAAGAAGGTTCTTCTGTCAGTATTTTATGAAGGAGAGGAAGAAGTTGAGGAAAGGCTTAAGGCGGAACACAGAGTTCACCGCAGGCAGGGAATTCAACGAAAGATATCGGTATGACGGGAAGGATCTGGGCGCGGTCTGCAGGGACGGGCGGACTGTGTTCAAGGTGTGGAGCCCCCTGGCGGAGAGGGTGGAACTGCTCCTGTATCGGAGCGGCACTTCCAGGGCCTGGTTCCGAAGAGAGCTGCGTGCCTGCGACAGGGGCGTGTGGAAACTGGAACTGCAGGTGAGCCTGCATGGGATGTACTATGATTATCTTGTGCGGATAAAGGGAAAGGACAGGCGGACGGCGGATCCTTACGCGGTAGGCTGTAGCTGCAATGGGGGCAGGAGCATGGTGGTGGATTTGCGGCAGACGGATCCGGAGGGCTTTGGGGCGGATGTGCCGCCAAAGGAATGTGGAGAGCGAATTGTGTATGAGCTCCATATCAAGGACTTCTCCTATGATGAGGGCAGCGGCGTGCCGGAAGCTTTCAGGGGGAAGTACAAGGCGTTCACGGTGGAGGGCATCGGGGCGGGAGGCTCTGGGGGCAGCCTGCATTCTGCGGATGCCGCGGGCGCTGCAGGAAGCCTGTGTCCGGCCAACGGTCCGTCTCTTACCGGCATGGCGTATTTGAAGAGCCTGGGCGTGACCCATGTGCACCTGCTCCCCTTCTTCGACTATGGGTCTGTGGACGAGGCGGGGGATGCCGGGCAGTTCAACTGGGGCTACGATCCTGTGAACTACAATGTGCCTGAAGGCTCCTACGCCACTGACGTTTCGGACGGAACGGTGCGCATCCGGGAGTGCAAAGAGATGATTCAGGCCCTCCACGCAAACGGTCTCAGAGTGGTGATGGACGTGGTATACAACCACACCCACCATGCGGATTCCTGGCTGGAGAGGATGGTGCCGGGCTATTATTACCGCCATGGAGAAGACGGACGGCTGTCCAACGGTTCCGGCTGCGGAAATGACATCGCGGCGGGCCGGGCCATGGTGGACAATTATATCGCGGATTCCGTCCTGTACTGGGCAAGGGAATACCACATCGATGGATTTCGGTTCGACCTGATGGGGCTTCTCACGGTGGAGCTGATGAACCGCATCCGCAGGGAACTGGACGAGGCTTTCGGCCCGGGGGAGAAGATGCTCTATGGAGAGCCATGGAGCGCAGGTCCCTCGCCCATGGAGGCCGGGACTATGGCTGCGATGAAAGAAAACGCGGGCTGTCTGGATGAGGGGATTGCGATATTCAGCGATGACACCAGGGATGCCATCAAGGGCAGTGTGTTCCAGGCTTTTGAGCCCGGCTTCGTCAATGGGGGGACGGGACAGGAGGAGGCGATCCTCCACGCCGTGACCGGCTGGCGGGACGGCGGGGCCTGCTTTGTGCCGAAAAGCTGCGGACAGATAGTGAACTATGTGTCGGCCCACGACAATTTCACCCTCTGGGATAAGCTGGTGCTGTCCATGCACGGGGAGGAGGCGGATTTCTCCGCGGGGTACGAGGACGTGCTTGCCGCCAACAGGCTGGCTGCCTTGATCTATTTCACCTGCCAGGGGAATCTGTTCCTCCAGGCGGGGGAGGAGTTCGGGCGGACGAAGCTGGGGGACGAGAACAGCTACTGCGCCCCGCCGGAGCTGAACATGCTGGACTGGAGCAGGGCGGCGGAGTACAGTGAACTGGTGGAGTATTACAGGGGACTGATACGCCTGCGGAAGAAGCTGCCGGGCCTGTGCGACAAATCCCCCTTCGCGGCGGAGCGGATCGGCTGCCAGGAAATACACAGGGAGGGCGTGGTGTCCTTCCGGGTGGACAATCGGAGCGGCGCAGATCGGAATCCCGGCAGTGGGGCTTCCCCATGGGAAGAGTTGTTCATCGTATATAACGGTTCCGAGGAGGACTTCGCGGTAGGGCTGCCGGAGGATAGTATGTGGGCCGAGGAAAGCCCGGGGTTTGAGGACGGTTCGGGACCGGGGCGCTGGGAGATTCTGGCGGACGGGCTGGAAGCGGACTGCCGCAGACAGGTGGAACTGCCGGAAGGAGCCGTCCGGGTGGCGGCCCGCAGCGGCATGCTCCTGGGGAAGACAGGGGCGGGGGGAAGGCGCTGCCTCATAGAGGCTTAAGGAGGGCCGATTTCATGGGAATGCTCAGCAATCCGGTTTTTCTCCGCTTTTTGGCGGCAGCCGTTCTACAGACAGTTATGGTCATCACGATAGTAGACTGCCTGTTGATGGGGGTTTTACGCCCGTGCTTTGCCCGGAGATGCTATCCGTCCCGGTTCCTGCCGACAGGCCCGAACCGGATCGATTTCCAGTCGGCCATGGAGTGCTCCGCCTATGCCTCCGCTTTCGTGCTGCGGCATTTCGGACAGGATGCGTCCGGTGAGGGGCTGTACCGGGAAATGCCGTGCAGGCGCAGGGACGGTTCCGTGTACCCGCGGGGCGTTAAGAAGCTATTGGCCCGGCAGGGCCTGAAAGCGGTCTACTGCACCGGAAACCTGAACGCGCTGAAAAGGGAGATTGCCGGCGGGACCCCTCCCATCGTTCTCATCCGCACATATCCCGGCAGGAAATGGCTGCACTATGTTCCTGTAGTAGGCTATGACGAGTCAGGCCTTTTCCTGGCGGACTCTCTGGCAGAGCTGTCGAACTGCAGCGGGAATGGTTACAATCGGAAAGTGGAGAACGCGGATTTCCGGAGGCTCTGGAACACTTCCATGCTGAGGATGCCGCTGTACAGACATACCTTTTTTCGGGTTTCCCGTGACGCATCAGTCCCTTTCCCGAAAGGGGAGCCGTAATCAATCAGGATACAAACGTTCGTTGGAACGCAGGGAATTGTGAAAGAAATTCCTAAGAAAGGACAGGGTAAATAGTTATGAAGAGAGCAAGTGGTATTCTGCTTCCCATTGCCAGCCTGCCGTCAAAGTACGGCATCGGCTGCTTCTCCAAGGAGGCATATGATTTCGTGGACAAGCTGAAGGAGGCGGGCCAGAGCTACTGGCAGATATTGCCCCTGTCGCCCACCAGCTACGGGGATTCTCCCTATCAGTCCTTCTCCTCCTTTGCGGGGAACCCGTATTTCATCGACCTGGAGGCGCTGATAGAGGAGGGCGTGCTGACCGAGGAGGAATGCGCGGCCTGCGATTTCGGGGACGACCCTGCCAAGGTGGACTACGGCAAGATCTATGAGGAGCGCTTCCCCCTGCTGCACCTGGCCTACGAGCGCAGCAACATCGCCCAGAATCCCGATTTCATCCGCTTCGTCCAGGAGAATGCGGACTGGCTGGAGGACTACGCCCTCTTCATGGCTGTGAAGCTCCGCTTTGACGGGGCCGCCTGGGAGGAGTGGGCCGAGGACATCAAGAAGCGCTGGGATTACTCCATGGACTACTACAGGAGGGAATGCTATTTCGACATCGAATTTTACAAGTACCTCCAGTACGAATTCCATGTCCAGTGGAAAAAACTGAAAAAATACGCAAATGATAACGGAATACAGTTCATCGGGGACATTCCGATTTATGTGGCCTTCGATTCCTCGGACGCCTGGGCCCATCCGGAGATGTTCCAGTTCGACGCGGACTTCCAGCCCATCGCCGTGGCGGGCTGTCCGCCGGACGCTTTCTCCGCCACAGGACAGCTCTGGGGGAACCCCCTGTACAAATGGGACTACCACAGGCAGACGGACTTCCGCTGGTGGTGCCAGAGGCTGGACCACTGCTTCAAGCTCTATGACGTGGTGCGGATCGACCATTTCCGGGGCTTCGATGAGTATTACAGCATTCCTTTCGGGGACGAGACAGCCGAGAACGGCCATTGGGAGAAAGGCCCCGGCATGGAGCTGTTCCGGGTGCTGAAGTATAAGCTCGGGGACAAGGAAATCATAGCGGAGGATCTGGGATTTTTGACGGATACGGTGGTGCAGCTTTTGAAGGACAGCGGCTATCCGGGCATGAAAGTGTTGGAGTTCGCCTTTGACCCCAGGGAGGAGACGGACTATCTGCCGCATAGTTATGACCGGAATTGCGTAGTATATACGGGAACCCACGACAATGAGACGCTGGTGCAGTGGTACAAGGGGCTGGACGAGGAATCCAAGGCCTTCGCTACGGAGTATATGAACAACGCCTCCACGCCGGATGAGGAGAAGTACTGGGATTTCGTCCGCATGGCCATGATGAGCAGCGCCAATACCTGCGTCATTCCTGTCCAGGATTACCTGGGACTGGACGCGGAGGCCAGAATCAACCATCCCTCCACCCTGGGCGGAAACTGGGAGTGGCGGATGTCCGCGGACATGCTGGACGATGGGGCGATTGAGAAAATCTACCGGCTCACCAGGATCAGCAGCAGGCTTTCCGAGGCGAAGCAGCGGGAAGAGAACGAAAAGGCGGAGCTGAAACGGAAGAAAGAGCAGGAGCTGAAAGCGGCTCAGGAGAAAGCGGCCAGGGCGGCTGCTGAAGAAAAGGCTGCAAAAGAGAAGAAGGCTGCCGGGGAAAAAGCAGCGAAAAAATAGAGTGAAAGCCGTGATTGGAAATGGAAGTTATTCCGAATCACGGCTTTTTTCATAGAGCTTTCCCAATGAGGAAATACGCCGGGAGTTTGCCGGATTCATCCGGCAGGTCAGGCGGGACGATACCATCCGGCGCGTCATAGTGCAGGATAGAGAAATTCCGGTAAAGAAAGTATTGTCTTTTTACTATATATGTGGCAGAATGAAAGTACAGGGCGGCTCCCTGGTGACGGGAGGCCTGAAAGGAGAAGATACCTATGGACAAAATGAAAGTGGCAGTCATTGGCTGCGGAACAATTGCCAACAGTGCGCACATCCCCTCTTACATGAAGAACGGGGATGTGGAAATCAAGTATTTCTGCGACATCATCCCGGAGAGGGCACAGGCGGCTGTAGAGAAGTACGGGTGCGGTACGGCTGTGGTGGATTACAAGGAAGTGCTGGCAGACCCGGAGGTGGAAGCGGTGTCAGTCTGTACGCCCAACAGGATGCACTCGGTCATCTCCATCGATGCGCTGAAGGCGGGGAAGAACGTGCTCTGCGAGAAGCCCGCCGCCAGGATCTATGAGGAGGCGGTGGCCATGCAGCAGGCCCAGCACGAGAGCGGCAAGGTGCTGAACATCGGCGTGGTGAACCGGTTCAACAACCAGGTGAACCGCATCCGCGAGTACATACAGGAAGGCCGCCTGGGCGAGATTTACCACGTATACATCAGTTTCCGGGCCCACAGGAGCATCCCCGGGCTGGGCGGCGCTTTCACCACCAAGGAGATTGCGGGCGGCGGTGTGCTGATCGACTGGGGCGTGCACTATCTGGATCTGACCATGTACTGCCTGGGTGATCCGAAAGCCCTTACGGTGTCCGGTGAGACCTTCTGCAAGCTGGGCAGGGACATCGAGGGATATACCTATAAGGACATGTGGGCAGGCCCTCCCGTGAAGGACGGCGTCTATGACGTGGACGATTCCGTCACCGCCCTGATCCGCACCGACGGGCCTACGTTTACCATGCACGGGGCATGGGCCCAGAACATCGGCGAGAGCGAGACCTATATCGACTTCATGGGCGATAAGGGGGGCATCCGCCTGCAGTATGGCGGAGACTTCACTGTGTACACCGCGGAGCATGACGCGCTGGTGAAATTCACGCCCGAGGGCAAGAGCGAGGATATGTTCCAGACGGAAATCGACTCTTTCGTCAGATGCATCCGCACCGGCGAGAAGCTTCCCTCCCACATCGATACGGTGCTGAAGACGGCCAGGATTCTGCAGGCCATCTATGACTCCGCCGAGCAGCACAGGGAAATCGTGCTGGATTGACAGCGCCGGGATAAGCCTGATGCAGTGCGCCGGGCCCTAGGGCCCCGGCGCACTGTCTGAAGTACAGGGCGGCAGCGGAACCGAAAAGGTTCCATATAGCCGAATCCCATAAGGCAGGGAGCGGCGACGGGCTGGGATTGGAGGATGGGACGATGAAGCTGGTCATACCGACCATAGAATATGAAAGCGAAATACAGGCATACCGTCAGGAATTCCTGACAGAGGGCGGGGGCATGGACGGATGCGGCTCCCTCAGACGGCAGGAGCGAATCTCCGACTGGATAAAGGAAGTGGAAGATTATCTGAGGAAAGAGACCTGTCCGCCGGACATGGTTACCGCCACAC
This sequence comes from Acetatifactor aquisgranensis, assembly GCF_943193215.1. Taxonomy (NCBI): domain Bacteria; kingdom Bacillati; phylum Bacillota; class Clostridia; order Lachnospirales; family Lachnospiraceae; genus Acetatifactor; species Acetatifactor aquisgranensis. The sequence continues at coordinate 21,581 of NZ_CALPDH010000019.1, forward strand.
AGTTTATTTATATTCGCGAGGACGATAACAAGATGGTGGGAGCCATCCAGGTCAGGCATTACCTGAATGAATATCTGGAGAGATTTGCCGGACATATCGGCTACTGCGTCCGCCCCTCTGAACGCCGGAAGGGCTATGCCGCAAGGATGCTCCGGGACGTGCTTTTGGAGTGCGGGAAGCTGGGGCTGGATAAGGTGATGGTAAGCTGCGCGGACAGCAATGAGGGCAGCCGGAGGACAATCCTCAAAAATGGCGGCATATATGAATGTACGGTACACGAACCGGATATGGACATCAATCTGGAGCGTTATTGGATTGTGACATCTGGGCAGGGCTCTAACAATCGGGTTTAGGCTGCCGGAAAGCGCTGCCATAAAAGGAGGGACTTATGAAAATCGGGTTTATAGACTATTATCTGGACGAGTGGCATGCGGACAACTATCCCGAGATGCTGCGGAAAGCCAGCGGCGGGGAGATGGAGGCGGCATTTGCCTACGGCATGATCGACAGCCCCCTCACCGGCAAGACTTCCGCCCAGTGGTGCGAAGAGCACGGCATCGCCCTCTGCGGGAGCATCCAGGAGGTCATCGAGAGGAGCGATGCCCTGATCGTGCTGTCCCCGGACAATTGCGAGATGCATGAGGAGCTGTCGCAGCTTCCCCTGCGCTCCGGCAAGAAGACCTATATCGACAAGACCTTCGCGCCGGACAGAAAGACCGCCGAGGCCATCTTCGCCCTGGGCGAGGCCAACGGGACACCCTGCTATTCCACCTCGGCCCTGCGCTTTGCCGCGGAATATGAAGCTCTCCGGGGCAGGCGCGTGAAGTCCATGAGCACCTGGGGGCCGAACGGGCTGGAGACCTACGGCATCCATCAGCTGGAGCCCATCATGATGCTGATGCAGGGCTGCGCCGCGCAGGTGATGTCTGTAGGGCAGGGAGGCTGGACGAACCTGCTGCTTCGGTGGGAGGACGGCCGCAGCGCCTCCATGCTCTGCACGGGCGGGGATTCCCCTTTCGCGGCCAATCTTTGTTTAGAGGAGGGCTGTAAGTTCCTGACCGTGGAATCGGATTTCTTCGGAGGGTTCATGAGGAGCCTGGTGGCATTTTTCTGGACGGGGGAGATACCTGTGAGCCATCAGGAGACCATCGCCATCATGGCAGTGAGGGAGGCGGCCCTAAAAGCGGCGGGCAATCCCGGCGTCTGGATTCCGGTGCAAAACTGACATACAAAGACAGGATGCAGTATGTTTCCATATAGGAAGAGGGCGTACTGTTGTGACAGAAAATGGTTTTGCGATATGTTTAGCGCGTTATAATGATATGCGAAAAGGATGGTTAATCAGGAGGATACTGTAATGATGAATGCCGAGCCCCAATGGAAGAAAGTCCTGTCCGACGCGGAGATGGTGAAGCGTCTGGATAGGCCCGCAGGCCGGATCGATGTTGTCCTGGATACGGATACCTACAATGAGATTGATGACCAGTTTGCGCTATCCTATATGGTCAGGTCCCGTGAAAAGCTGGATGTGAAAGCAATCTATGCCGCCCCGTTTTTCAATATGCACTCCACGAGTCCCGGGGACGGCATGGAAAGAAGCTATCAGGAAATTCTGAAAGTGCTCACGCTGCTGGACGCGGAAGAGCTGAAGAAAGTGACATACAGGGGATCCGCGGAGTATCTGCCCTCTGAGGAAGAGCCGGCGGTCTCGGACGCGGCAAAGGACCTGGCGGAAAGGGCAATGTGCTATTCCGGTGAAAATCCGCTTTATGTGATAAGCATAGGAGCGATTACCAATATAGCCTCCGCCATCCTCATGAATCCGGAAATCATAGAGCGCATGGTGGTGATATGGCTGGGGGGCCACGGACTGCACTGGCCGGACACCAGGGAGTTCAATATGGTCCAGGATATCGCTGCTGCCAGGATTATCTTCGGCTGCGGCGTTCCGCTGGTGCAGCTGCCCTGTATGGGGGTAGTGTCGGAATTCGCGGCCACAGGGCCGGAGCTGGAATATCATCTGAGGGGGAAGAATAAGCTGTGCGAATATCTGCTGGAGCATACCCTGGAGGAAGTGACATTATATGACGCGGGCAGAGCCTGGTCAAGGGTGATCTGGGACGTGACCGCTGTGGCATGGCTCCTGGACGGGGATTTCATGCAGGATTACCTGATACACAGCCCCATTCCGGAATATGACGGAAAGTATGCCTTTGACGACACCAGGCATTTTATCAGATATGTCTACCATGTGAACAGGGACAGACTATTTGCGGATTTGTTTGAAAAACTGCAGAAATAGCCAATGAGGATGGGAGAAAATACATGAAAAATTTCAAATTTCTGCTGGAATACGACGGAAGCCGCTACCACGGATGGCAGCGCCAGTCGGAGGAGAACACCATTCAGGGAAAGCTGGAGCATGTGCTTGGCCAGATGTGCGGAAAAGAGACGGAGGTCATAGGGGCAGGACGCACCGACAGCGGCGTCCACGCAAAAGGGATGGTGGCCAACGCCTGGCTGGATACTGAGATGGACTGCGGGGAGATCAGAGACTACATGAACCGCTATCTGCCGGACGACATTGCCGTGCGGGAGGTCAGGGAGGCTTCCGACCGGTTCCATGCCCGCTACAATGTCACGGGCAAGACCTACCGGTACACCTGCCAGGACGGGGCGGTGAAGTCGGTTTTTGACAGGAAATACTGCGTCAGGCTGGACAAGCGGCCGGATATGGCGAAGATGCTGAAAGTGGCGGAGCTTTTGAAAGGGGAGCATGATTTCCGGAATTTCTGCGGGAATCCCCGGGTGAAGAAGTCCACGGTGCGGAATGTGGACAGCATAGAGATCAAAAGAGAGGGAGGGTATCTGTATTTCACTTTCCACGGCAACGGATTCCTCCAGAACATGGTACGGATCATGGTGGGAGTGCTGCTGGAGGCAGGCTACGGCAATATCACCCCGGAGGAGGTACAGGAATCCCTCACGGGCTTTGTGCGCCAGAAAGCCGGCCCTACGGCTCCTGCGGCGGGCCTTTGTCTGACGGGCGTGGACTATAATTAGGTTCTGTTCCGCAAATATCGCATATGACAGGGGACGAATGCCTGTGGGAGGATATTGCCATGATTGCTGTGTATGAAAATTACAGATTGATGCCGATGAGCCTTGCCCTGGAGGAAATGGCGGCTCTGCACCGGGAGATGGCAGAGGAAATCGGCAGTGACGAAGACGCGCTGGAACTGTATGGCGATTTACTTGCCGCCGCGGTGAAATATCTGGATTCCCGCGCTCACTGGCCTTTGTGGAGCAGGGAGAAAAAGCTGGAGAACGATGCTGCGCGGACTTCGCGCCACAACATGGTCATTCTGTCTTTCAACCAGCTGGCCAGATATCTGAAAATGCAGGGTAAAGCGGCCGGATGGAGGGATGTTCTGGGGGAAGAAGCGGAGAATGCCGGCTACCGTAAGCGCCTGGGCGACTTTGCCTGTTATCTTGTCTTCGCTGAGAGCCTGAATGCAAGATGAAGCTCCTTTCCAGGCGGAAAAGCAACTGCTGGTTGACAGATTTCCAAGCGCAATTGATGGCTGTCAACCAGCTTTTTTGCTATGATTCGTGCATGGAAACACATAGAATGCACAAAAGGTGCGGAAAGGAAAAGCCGCGGACAGCGGCAGGAAAAGATATGATTCTGGCAGAAAAGGTCATGGCACTGAGGAAGAAGAACAACTGGTCACAGGAGGAGCTGGCGGAGAAGCTGAACATCTCCAGGCAGTCCGTGAGCAAATGGGAGAGCGGCGCGTCCATCCCGGACATCGACAGGATTATCGCCATGAGCAGCCTCTTCGGGGTCAGCACGGATTATTTGTTGAAGGAAGAGCTGGAGCAGGAACTGCCCTCCGAGACGGAGGATGTCTACGAGGCGGCAAAGGAGAGGAGCGTTTCCCTGGAGGAAGCCAATGGGTTCATGGGCCTGGTGCGGAAACTGGCGGGGCGGATGGCCTTTGCCGCGGGCTTATGCGTCCTTTCGCCTATTCCGCTGGTCGTGATGGGAGGCCTGGCGGAGTACGGCGCAGAGGAGGGGCGGCATGGGGCGGCGCCTCTCAGCGAGGACATGGCGGGGGGATTCGGCGTTGTGATACTGTTGGTGCTGGTAGCCATCGGGGTGGCGATTCTGGTGCTCAGTGACATGCAGACGGAAAAGTACCAGTATCTGGAAAAGGAGAGCCTGGCGCTGCAGTATGGCGTAGAGGGCATCGTCAGGAAGAAGAAGGAGGATTTCGCGGGCCGGTACCGTTTCTGCATTGTCACCGGCATCACGCTGTGCATCATCGGCGTGGTGCCCCTGATGGTGGCGTCAGCCTTTTCGGTGGGTGACCTGATTTACATTTACTGTACGGCAGTGCTGCTGGGGATGGTGGCAGCGGCAGTGTTCCTGTTCGTATGGGCCGGCAGCATCCAGGGCAGCTTCGACAAGCTGCTGCAGGAGGGGGATTACACTGTGGAAGAAAAGGCGCTGCACAAGAAGACCTCTTTCTTCCCCGGGGTGTACTGGTGCCTGGTGACCGCGCTGTTCCTGGGAGCAGGCCTGTATTCCGAGGACTGGTGGCACGCTGCCTTTATCTGGCCTGTGGCGGCGATTCTGTTCGTGGCGATTCAGTATGTGGTGAAAGAAATGGCCAGGGCCAGGATGGAGAGGCGGGACAGATAAGGTTCCCGCCATTGGCAGTGTACGCGAAAGAGAAGGACCGGTCAGGAATCCGCCCCGGCCATCAGCAGCTGCTCCACGATTTCGGTATACCCGGCATCCGAGGCATAGTACAGAGCGCTGTGCTGGGCATTGTCCACGCTGTTCACGTCGGCTCCGGACTCGATCAGCATGGCGGTGAAATCGTTTCTGCCGCTGCTGGCTGCCAGAATCAGGGGAGTCTGTCCGCCAGAAGCTTTCCGGTTGATGTCCGCGCCTGCGGCCAGCAGGGCTTTCCCCACAAAGAGATCTCCTTTGTCGGCGGCGATATGTAACGGCCCGGTTCCTTCTGCATCGGCCAGGTCGGGCTGGGCGCCTGCGGCCAGCAGCAGTTCCGCGATCATCAGATTGGATCTGCGGACTGCCAGTATCAGAGGGGATTCCCCTTCGTCGTTGAGGCTGTTTACGCTGGCAGGGTCTTTTTCCAGCAGGACTTTCACCACTTCGCTCTGTTCTTTCCAGCAGGCGTAATGGAGGGTGGTGTTGCCGCAGCTGTCGGCATGGGCCTCCTCTGCCTGGGAAAGTGCCTTTACCAGCTCTCTGAGTCCGGCGGAGGTGGCATAATCGATGGCCTTGCGTCCGTCGTTATCCTGGATGCTGATATCGATTTCCGGAAATTTGAGCAGCTGCAGCGCGGCGTCGGTCTTTCCGTTCTGGGCCAGCAGCATCAAGGGGGTCACGCCGTCATTGTCGGTGCAGTTCACGTCGGCCCCTGCGTCCTTTAGTATGGAAAGAATCTGAAAATTGCCGGTCTGGGCAGCGAAATGCAGGGGCATCCGGTTCTTCTGGTTGCCGAGACAGACATCAGCCCCGCTGTCCAGCAGCAGCTTCACCAGATCGCGAGCGCTTTTCATACACGCATAAATCAGGGGGGTATTGCCGGATTCGTCCCGTTTGTTTACGTCTACGCCGCCCCGTTTCAGAAAAGTCTGCACTACGCCTTTCTGATTGTTCTTGCAGGCCTGCAGCAGCATATTATCTAATTGCATGGCAATTTCTCCTTTGATTTCATTATGAATCCATCCTACCACTATGCCTGAAAAAAGTCAAATATCGGTTCTCTATTGCACGGCCAATATCAGAGTGTTATACTACATAATGCCGGAATCTGCCATACTGCATTGGTCAACGTATATGGCTGGCGCTATGCAGTCTCCGGCTGTGAATGTTACGATGGAAAGGCGGAACGGCATGATACGTTTTTTGGATATATTGTCCTTTGGACTGGAATGGGGATATGTGCTGGTCTTTTTCCGGATGCTGCGCACATTTCTGCCCTTGCGCAGGAACCGGGCGTTGCGTGTTCTGGCATTTTTCGCCTGCGGCGCGCTGGCGCCGGCGGTGGTCTACTCCAATGATTTTTACGGACTGTTCGGAGTGCTTTTGGGCTTTGGGGCCTATGTGGCCCTGTTGCACAGAGGGCGGTGGATGGAGAAGCTCAGCGCCGTGCTGGTCTTTTGCCCGGCGCTGATCGCTGTGAACTATGTGACCCAGGACGCGGGCGGCAGGCTCTTCTTCGGCCTCACCAATGCGCCGAGAGGGATGTCAGAGGGCTGGACAGAACAGGAGCTGCTCATCAGTACTGCCATTCATACGGCTTCCCTGCTGCTGCGGCTGCTGTTCTGGACAGGGGCATGGCTGCTCCTGAAGAAATACCTGCGGCAGATTACGGCCAATCTGACGGCCGGGATGTGGCTGGTGGTGGATGCTTTGATGCTCTCGCCTTTTGTGGCGATTTTTACCATCATCTTTTTCTTGCCGGAGAATCCCATAATCGTCTATCCTATCTGCGTGTCCTCCGTTTTTTCCGGGTTCGGCTGCATTTATCTCGCCGCATATATCTGCGCTTCCATGCGTACGGCTTACCGCGTCCGGGAGCTGGAAAGGAAGCAGGCCTATTACAGGGACAGGATGAAAGATGAGGACCGGGTGCGGGGCATCTACCACGACATGAAGAACCATCTGCTGGTGCTGCAGGCCCAGGCGGGAGACGGACAGGAAATCCGCAGATCCGTTCAGGGGCTGCAGGACCAGATCCGCGCATATGAGGATTATTATCACACAGGGAACGAATTCCTGGACATCATCATCCGTGACAAGGCAAGGGCGGCCCAGGATAAGGGGATAGACTTCAGCGCCATGCTCTCTCTGGAGGACAGCGCCTTTCTGGATTCCCTGGACATCAGCACGATTTTCGGCAACGCTCTGGACAATGCCATAGAAGCCAGCGAAAAGCTCCCCGAGGGCCAGAGGGCTATCATCGCAAAGGCAGGACGCATCCGGGACATCCTGGTGGTAAGCGTGGAGAACAATGCCCCGCCGGAGGCAGAGGCTTTTGGGCGGACAACGAAGAAAGACGAAAGAGCCCATGGCTTCGGGATTCCCAATATCAAAAAGGCCGTAGAGAGGTATGGAGGCCAGTGCAGCGTCAGGACAGAGGCGGGGAAGTTCCTGCTGAAAATCATGATTCCCGTGCCCTGACTGCCGAAATTGACAGGCTGCGGGAAAAGGTATATGATATGGCAGGAGGGGAGCGAAGGTATGTATAAGATAGCAATCTGTGATGATGAGGATGCGCTGATCGCTGAGCTGAAAGACGGATTGGAGAGATACGCGGCAGAGACGGAAAGGGAGTTCTGCTGCTTCGCCTATCATGACGGAGAAGAGCTGCTGCAGGCATATCAGCCTGACTATGACCTGATATTCATGGACATAAAGATGGAGAAGCTGGACGGCCTGAAGACTGCGGAGAGAATCCGCGGGATGGACAGCACGGTGGGGCTCATTTTCCTGACTTCCCTGAAGCAGTATGTGTGGAAAGGCTATGAATACGGAGCGGTGAACTATCTGCTCAAACCGGTGAGGTACAGCGTGCTGAAGATGGAGCTTGACCGTTACTTTGCCCGATATCAGGGAAAGGATGAACCCTGCCTGCATTTTGCAGGCGAAAGCGGCAAGTACAGGGTGCCGTATAAGGATATACGCTATGCCGAGACAGACAGGCGCAATGTGCTGCTGCATTTCGGGAACCGGGGGCAGGTCATCTACAAGAACATGAAAGAGGTCTCCGCCCTGCTGTGCGCCAGGCCTCAGTTCGCCCGCTGCCATCAGAGTTTTGTGGTGAACCTTTCTTTTATAAAAGGCATCGAGGGGCTGGAGGCGATTCTGACCACAGGGGAACACATACCGATCAGCCAGCCCAGACGCAAGGACTTCATGGTCAGGATGGCGGATTACTGGGGGGATATGCTCTGACCACGTGCCGCAGACCCTGCCTCCGGGAATCTGCAAGCCGTACATATTAGAATCTGCGTCCTGGATATTAGAATCTGCGTTCCGTGTTGCATCTTTTGTCAGATGGGATATGATGTGCTTAGAATCTTTAAGTCAGGAGGAATTGATATGACTATTTTGAAAGCATCCCATCTGAAAAAATACTATGGCAGGGACGAGAGCCTTGTAAAAGCCCTGGACGATGTGAGCCTGTCCGTGGAGGACGGACAGTTCGTGGCAATCGTGGGCACGTCGGGCAGCGGGAAGTCCACCCTGCTGAACATGCTGGGGGGCCTGGATGTCCCTGCTTCCGGCGCTGTGCAGGTAGAGAATGAAAGCATGGAAAAGATGACCGAAGAACAGCTCACGGTGTTCCGCCGCAGACGGATCGGCTTCATCTTCCAGAACTATAACCTCATCCCTTATCTCACGGCCTATGAGAACATCGTGCTGCCCGTGCGCCTGGACGGAAAGGAGGAGGACGGGGATTTCCTGAAAGAAATCGTGCGCTTCCTGGAGCTTGACGGGAAGCTGGCCAATTATCCCAGCCATCTTTCAGGAGGCCAGCAGCAGAGGGTGGCCATCGCAAGAGCCCTGGTGTCCAAGCCGGCGATCATCCTGGCGGACGAGCCCACGGGCAATCTGGACAGCCGCACCAGCGATAAGGTGATCGACCTGTTGAAGACCACCAGCGGGAAATTCCGTCAGACCATCGTGATGATCACCCACAATCAGGAAATCGCCCGGAAAGCGGATGTGCGGATACGCATCGAGGACGGCAGGATCCAGGCACAGGAGGTGGGGGCATGAGGGGCGGAAAAGTGACAGGGAGGATGATATCCGATATGGCCAGGGAGAGCCTGCGGGCCAGCCGCATGCGCAATGTTTTCGTGGCGGTGACGATCGCCCTGGCCTCTGCCCTGCTGACGGCTATCTTACTGTTCGCCCTGGGCCAGAAGGAGCTGGAGCGGGAGGCCCTGTCCCACAGACAGCAGGTGAGCTACTATGAGCTTGCCCCGGCACAACTGGAGCTGCTGGAAGGGGATGGGCGCATCGCGTATCAGATACAGGTGAAATCGGGCATCCTCTCGGAGATGGAGGGCTTCGGCGTGGTGCCCCGCTATGTCAGCGGGCTCTCGGACGAAATCCAGGCGGGGGAGCTGGAGAGCGGCAGGCTGCCCGAAGCGCCGGACGAAATCGCGGTTCAGGGCGCCATGCTGGAAAAGATGGGACTGCCGCCGTCAGTGGGCAGCAGCCTGTCCCTGACCTTTTATGACGGCAGCGAAGAGACGTTCACCGTGACGGGCATCCTGAAAGGCGGCGAAGAGACGAAGCAGTTCAATGTATTCCTGTCCCGCAGCTACGCGGAAAACGGCAGCCAGTTGAAAGATATACCATATGAAGTGCACGCCAAACTCCGGGACGGGAACGGCATGTCCGCCGGGGAATGCCGGGAGCTGATGTACGCCATCGGCCGGGACGCAGGGGTGGAGCGCAAATACGTGATGCCATCCAGGGCATTCCTGGACTCCCTCTCCTTCAACAGCCAGTCCGTCATGATTTACGGCATGGTGGGGGCGGTGATCCTGCTGGCCTCCATTTTGGTGATCTATGGGGTGTTCTATCTGTCCGTGGTGGGAAGGATCCATCAGTTCGGACAGCTGCGGACCATCGGCATGACCAGGAGACAGATAAAAAGCTTCGTGTCCAGAGAAGGCAGGGCCCTGTTCCTGCGGGCGGCGCCTGTGGGAGCGGCGGCAGGCGGCATTGCGGGATACCTGATTCTCCCGGCGGGATTCCGCATTGCCCATGGGGCGGCGGCCATTGCCCTCGTCCTGCTCTGCGTCTATCTCATCACCATGTTTTCCGTGAGGAAGCCCGCCCGGCTGGCCGCCTCCGTCTCCCCCATGGAGGCCCTGCGCTATGTGCCCCAGGATACCATGAAAAAGGCGGGGAACCGGAAACTGTGCCGCAGGCTCACGCCCGTGGGCCTTGGGCTGATGAACTTCTCCAGGAACCGGAAGAAATCGGCTGTCACTTTGGCGTCCCTGGCGCTGGGCGGCATCCTGTTCATGACCGCGGCCACTTATCTGTCCTCCTTTGACAAAGAGGCTTTCCCCAGACAGGGCTATTTTACCGAGGCGGAGTTCCACATCCTGTATACCACGGCGGCCAAGGAGCTGAATGGCCACGGCATGGGAGGCCTGCAGGCGGAGGCGCCCATGGACAGTGAGATGGTCCGGGAAATCCTTGGGATGGAGGGCGTGACCAGAGTGGAGGAAATCAAAAACTTCGGCGTTAGCTATGACTATCCCCTGAAGGACAATTATGGAGACAGCGATACTGTCTACCCGCTGGACGGGGAGGAGCTGGAAGGAATCGGGGCGTATCTGGAGGAGGGGAGCGCGGACAGGGAGAAGCTCATGAGCGGCGATTACATCCTTGTGGCGGGAAACGATGTGGCGGAGGAGATATTCGGCTGGAGGTTCACCGTGGGCGAGTCCGTCACGCTCCATTACTTCGACGGCAGTGACATGGCGGAGAAGGACATGACCATCCTGGGCATCCTGGACGAGCAGTATGCCCGCAACAACAGGGGGCTGGAAGGGTGGTTTCTGATACCGGAACAGGCCATCCTGGAGCTTCTGTCCTATGACAGCCTGAATGCCCATCTTCTGGTGTCCACCGAAGCTGACAGGGAGGAGGCCGTGGGGGAGGAGCTGGCGGAGCTGGTGGCGGCCAGGACAGAGCTTGACCTGGAGACCCTGGCGGATAAGAGGATTGAATATTCCCGGAACGCGGACCAGCTATTCGGGGCCATCAGCGGCCTGGCCGTTTTCATCATGACGTTCAGCATCTTAAGCATGATGAACACATTGATCACCAATATCGTCACCCGCAAACAGGAGCTGGCCATGCTGGAATCCATCGGCATGGGAAGGAGCCAGATCCGGAAGATGCTCCTGGGGGAGAGCCTGCTGCTGGTGTGCGTCACTCTGGGCGTCACCATGACGGCAGGAACCCTGAGCGGCTATGTGCTGAGCGGCCTGCTCTATGAGAGAGGCGCATACTACATGGCGTTCCGGTTCCCCGGGATTTTTGCCCTGGCCTATGTGTGCGTGCTTACGGCAGTGCCCCTGATCGTCACTTTTGCCTCCATGCGAAGCTTTGCCGGAGAGGACCTGGTGTCCAGACTGAGGGGAATGGAGAATTGACATGCGGATACAGGATTTGGATTAGGGGCGAATATGACATATCTGTGCTGTCGCCGGAGATTATAGCGTTGTTGGTGGAAAAAGTGAAAAAGGCCGCCTCGAAGGACCTGATTATCCCTGTGGAGGAGATTATCCCCCGGGGATACGCGGAATATCTTGTGCGGGTGCTGGAAGTGAATATGACGACAGAAGCGCCTTGCGATATGCGGGCGGTATATGGCATGACTGCCCGGCAGATCGGGGCGCTGAAGGTGGAAGAGCATAAATGCTTCGACAGGGCTTGCCTGCGCACTCAGGCTTGCGGTACTCAATTCGATTTAAGCGCCAGCGCTGCCTTTTATATGCTGGCGAAGCAGAGCGCTCCGAACTTTACTTATATCTGCAAAGATTCGGAGGGAAAGGAAATCAGCTGGAAAAATGCCCCAGTATGCTGTATAATAGAAAGAAAAAAGAGGAGGCTTAAAATGGAGTATCAAAGGGCGACTGGAAGCTTTATGCAGAAAAAATAGCTGATTAGCAAGAAAACGATACGGATCGCCCGAATAAGGAGTATACCGCTCTGCTGAGTTCGGAGGCGGGCAGTCTTTCCCATAGATTCTGGAAGCTGGAAGGACGAATCAGGAAAGACAGAACCCCCCGGGCGTCATGATTGAGGTGCGCACAGAAACAAGCGCCGACAGCTTGCGGTGTTGCTCCGCAGAATGAAGAGGATAAAGGGAGGCAGTTATGAACATAAGCGAACTGACAGATATGCTGGTGACATCCAGCCAGCAGTACAACCAGGCCAAATTCAATCCCTGGTGGGAGGGGGACCACAAGGAGGCAATCTACAGATACAGCATTTTCTCCGAGAAAGATTTGGAGGGAGCCCGGGACTGCGTGGCGGGATGCGGGAAAGAAGAAATCTTCTCCCCGGTGGGAGAGGTGGGGCTGACCCTGTTTCACCTGCTGGTTTGGCACAATTTCCAGGATGTGGTGAAAGACCTGCTTGACAGCGGAAAAGCTGGCAGAGATGAAGTCAACATGCCGGACGGCAAGGGCTACGGCCTTACCCCCCTTTTGCTGGCCTGCGCCTGCGGGAATGTGGCAATGGCCAGGCTTTTGCTGGAACACGGAGCGGACGGATCCGCCTGCGACGTCAGGGGCATGAACGGGTACCATTTCCTGGCGTATCCCAGGATTCCCGGGCTGGAGATGGACCACGCCTGCAGAGAGCGGAGCACGGAGCAGAGGAGGGAAATCGCCCGTCTGCTGAACTGCGACATCAATCAAAAAGACGAGGACGGGCTGACCCCTTTCGTGCGTATCCTGGCCAGCGAGTACAGTTCGGAGTATACATGTTCGCTGGTGGAGATTTTCCTGGAAAAGGGAGCGGCCACTGATTATGTGGACGAGGACGGCAATACGCTGCTGATGATGGCTCTGAGGAACCGCCACAGGACGGCGGCCGTTTTGCTGATGGAACGGTGCCCGGAGATGATAAATGCGGCCAACACGAAAGGCGATACCCCAATCGGCCATGCAATCTCTTTCCGAAACCAGGCTATGTACATAGCCCTGACTGACCATGGGGCGGTATCTGCTGAGGACAGTCCCATGGAAATGTTCCCTCTGAGCCAGGTTGCCAGCAATGCCTTTGCCGATGTGCATGAGAACGATAAGGACGGCCGGAGCCTGGCTATGTACCTGGCGAAAAAGCTGATTCAGCAGGCAGACCCGGATGACGACGATGAAGTGGGCGAGGTCACGAATATCCTCCACAATGCCCTCATGGGAGACGAGGAGGCCGGCATCCTGGATGTGATCAAAGAGTCCGGCTATGATTTTACCATGCCGGTCCACTACCATGGCCGTTTGATCTGCCTGCGGGATGAATGCCTCTGTCCGGGATTTGGCATAGGGGTCCTCAGGAAGCTGGCTAAGCTTGGCGTGAATCTGGACAGGGCTGTGGTCAGGGGACGGACGCCGGCCAATATCATAGCATCCGAGAGCATCCGCGGCCTGCTGAGTGAGCCTTACTTCGAAGAGGCGGCAAAGCTGTTTTCCGGGGAATCTATGGAACAGCTGGACAGCCAGGGGGAGGCAGCCGTCCATCTGGCCGCCAGGGAGGGCCATGTGGGCATGCTCCGGGTGATGATAGAAAAAGGCGTGGACATGAACCTGGAGAAAGACACCCCGGCCCGGGCAGGGATGACGCCCCTCCACGAGGCCTGTGAGACAGGGAACCTGGAGGTGGTGAAACTGCTCATGGAAGCCGGGGCGGACGATACCGCAAAGGATGTGGAGGGTGAGACGCCCGCCCATTATGCGCTCCGGGAGAAGCGCAACAGCGACAGAGGGGACATGGAAAAGAAAGCCGCTGTCCTGAAAGAGCTGAAGAACCTGGACATCCCCAGGAACGACGGAAAGACGCCCCTGCTGCTGCTGCAGTATGTCCACAGGGATCTCCTGCCCATCTTCCTGGAAAGGGGAGTGGACTTGAACCACAGGGACAACGGGGGGAGGACTGCCATGATGCTCAATCCCGGCAAGGATATGGTAAAGGAGCTGATTCGGGCAGGCGCGGACGTGAACCTGGCGGATAATGAGGGCAATACCGCTCTGCACTATGCCCTGCAGGAGTACAGCGAGGGCACGGCCCGTTACCTGATCAAAAAAGGAGCCGATTACAACTGCGCCAACAATGACGGCAAGACGGCTGCGGACATTGCGGTGGAGAGAGGCTTTGAGAGCGTGCTGGAGCTTATGGTGTAAGGCAGGTGCAGGCAGGGGCATGTCCGGAAGCGGGAGAGAACGGAGGGCTAATATGATTATCGATTTCCACACACATACATTTCCGGAAGAACTTGCCGGGCGGGCCATCGGAAAACTGGCCGCCAGTTCCAGGGCGAAGAACTATCTGGACGGGACGGCCGGCGCGCTGCGGGCTTCCATGAAAGAGGCCGGGGTGGATTATTCCGTGCTGCTGCCAGTGGTGACCAGAACAGGGCAGCAGGAAGACATCAACCGGGCCGCCATAGAGACGAACAGGCATTCCGGGGAGACGGGCCTGATATCTTTCGGCGGTATCCATCCGGAGAATGAGGACTACAGGGAGATTCTGCGGTTCCTTGCAGGGAACGGCGTAAAGGGGATAAAGATTCATCCGGTCTTCCAGCGGGTCCCGATTGACGACATCCGGTATCTGCGGATTATAGAATGCGCCGATGAAAATGACATGGTTGTCATAACTCATGCGGGATACGACATCGGCTTCCCCGGGGAGGATTTTTCTTCAGTGGAGCGGATGGAACGGATGCTGGACGCGGTAAAGCCGCGGAAGTTCGTGCTGGCCCATATGGGCGGATGGGACTGCTGGGAGGAGGTAGAGGAGCGCATCGCGGGCCGGGACGTATGGCTGGATACGGCGTTTTCCCTGCTGCCCATAGAGGCTGCTCCGGGCACGGTGCGCGGACCTGAGGAGAACCCGCCGCTGTCCCGGGAGCAGTTCCTGCGGGTGGTGCGCAGACATGGCGTGGAGAGGATTCTCTTCGGCACGGACAGCCCCTGGAGCGGGCAGCGGGAGATGGTGGCGGCTGTCCGGGGCAGCGGGCTTGACGCTGGGGAGCAGGCGGCTGTCCTTGGGGGGAATGGGGCCGCGCTGCTGGGTTTGCGCTGTTCCTTTTAGACAAAGAAAAATGCCTGTGCCGCAGCACAGGCATTTACTTTCGGTCAGATTTATTTAACTGATTTCTTTTGAATCTGGTAGACTATGGCTCCTGCCGCCGCGATTCCGACAGCGCCAATTAATAGCAGCCATATAAGGTTCGGGCCGTTTCCGTCTTTCTGTAATCGGGCATCGCCGGATGCATCGATTGCAAGATCGGATTCACCGGTTTTGGGAGACTGTGCTTCTGTCCCTTGTGGGCTGGCGCTGTCAGCAGATGTGGTTTTGCTGCTGTCTCCGGAAGAAGCCCCGCTGTTGCTTTCACCCATGATATTGTTGTTGACAACGATGACATAATCTGAAGCATGGGTAAATATCAGGTTGGCGATGCCATTCTCGTCTATCTGGTCAGCGGTAACGAACTCAAGTCTGTCAGCGCTTTCGCTATAATAGAAGAGGTTTGCGTACAATCCCGCATTTGCCGGATCCATATTGATTGTAAGCACGGCGCTGTAGCCAAAATCACCGCTGTGGGCAAGGCTGAGCTGTGTCGTCTGATGATCTGCCGCCACATCGTTCACGATATTCTCCGGAATGGCTGAGGTCCCCACCTGTATGGAAAAATCCACATCGCCTGCATGATCTGCCGCAACATCCTTGCCGTTTACGGACCAGATGATTCCGTTGCCCATATCAAAGGAAATAATGACATCCTGTCCTTTCACATTGTCAAGTACATCTCCGGGTACGACAGATGCACCATTCATGTTCACGATAATCTGCTTTCCTTCAGGAGCATTTGCAGCCTCTTCCTTGATGGCATCCCATCCCGCCTTACCGGATCCGCCGACAATAGATGGAATCATTGTGTCAGGCGTGGCCGTGGGAACTGGAGGCGGTGTCTGCGCCGGACTTGCCGTGGGTGCCGGAGCCGGTGTAGGATTCGGAGCTGCCGTGGGCGCCGGAGCCGGTGTAGGATTCGGAGCTGCCGTGGGCGCCGGAGCCGGTGTAGGATTCGGAGCTGCCGTAGGCGCCGGAGCCGGTGTAGGATTCGGAGCTGCCGTAGGCGCCGGCGTAGCTGTGGGCGCCGGAGCGGGTGTAGGCTCCGGCGCTGTAGTAGGCGCAGGTGTCGCCGGCGGTTCCGGGCTGTACTCATAATGGATAGTCATCTTTGACACTGCAGATGCCGTATCGCCTATTTTGCTGATGCTGTTCCACTGGACTTCGGTGCCGGTAAAGTATATATCAGTCACCCCGCAAGCTGAAAATGCAGCCATCCCTATTGTCGTTACGCTTTTCGGTATTACGACAGCGGTAAGGCGGGAACAGGAAGCGAATGCTGCCCCGCCGATGCTTTCCGCCCCTTGCGGAATTTCCACTCTGGCTAGCATCAGACAATTCTGGAACATACCCTCGCCAATGCGGTCTGTGCTTTGGGGCAGTGTTACGCTTGTCAGATAGTAGCATTGTGTAAACAGATTGTCGCCCATCTTTACCTTCTTGCTGCCAGGAGCAAAGGTGGCACTTGTCATTTTCCCGCACTGGAAAAATGCTCCGGCTCCCACCTCCCCGATGCTGGCCGGCAAGGCTATAGAAGTGAGGCTTGCGCAGCTGCAGAAAGCATTTTGCTTGATTGTCTCTACTCCTTCGGAGACGGAGACGGAATTAAGGTTCTGGCACTCGCGGAAAGCGCTGTCTCCGATGGTCTTCACACCGGAGGGAATAGTAACGGAAATAATCGAAGACCTGAGGAAAGCGCTGTTGCCGATGGCTGTCACGCTGGAGGCAATCTCTGCGCTGAGGACTCCGCAGTCCCGGAAAGCGCAGGAACCGATGCTGGTAACGCCATTTCCGATAACGACTTTCCGGATTTGGCTGCTGTTATTGCTCCACGGCTGTTCGCTGGCGCTGCTGAAATCCGGCATAGCCCCGCTGCCGGAGATGGTCAGCGTTCCCGCCTTTGTCAGATTCCAGGAAAGGCCTCCGTCAAGAATTCCGGATGCAACCGATACACTGGCTTCCGGATCGTCCGGTGGGATATAGCCTTCCGGATAACGGGTGATATAATGGCTGGTATTGCTCATCACCTCTGCCTTTGAAATCGCTCTCCCCCAATGGATTTTGCCCTGATGGTCTCCGGTGCTGATGTTTCCTTCGGCGACGATTACGCCCACATCGCTTACTTCAAGTACGATTACAGTATGAGCGTCATTGTTCACCCGCAGGATATCTCCCGCTTTTATATCCGCAAATGTGAACCCGCCCGCAGCGTACATCCTGCCCGGCAGGCTGCCGAATGCCGCGTCGCTGAGTATGAAAGCGAAAGCTACGCAGCCCACGGCGGAGATATTCTTCCCGTCCAGGGTTCCGCCTTTCCAATGGTAATATCCCTTGGAGTCCGAATAGGGCTCATCGTTGGTCCAAAGCGTTCCCTCTTTATATGCGTCCTGGTCTTTCAGCGCGATCATAGCCGCATAGGCTTCCGCCGGGGCAGGGACTGCGCCATCCGCAGCAGTCTGTAAGGATACGGATTCTGCCGCAGAAATCTCCTCCTGCGGAGCGTCTGTCTCCTGGGTTCGTGTGTCCTCCTCCTGTGGCAGGGTGTTCTCTTCCTGCGTCAGAGTGCCGTTTTCCTGTGGAGGGGTGTCTTCCTTCTGCGTCAGAGTGTCCTCCTCCTGTGGCAAGGTGTTCTCTTCCTGAGTCAGAGTGTCTGCATTCTGTGGAGGAGCGTCGTTCTCCTGTGGCAAGTTATCCTCTCCCTGCGTCAGAGCGTCTGCCTCCTGCGGCGGGGTTTCCTCCTGTGGCAAGGTGTCCGCCTCCTGTGTCACAGTCTCATCCTGCGCCAGAGCGTCTGCCTCCTGCTTCAGGGTGTCCTCCGGCAGAGTGGTTTCCTCCCGCGGCAAAGCCTCCTCCGGCTCTGCGGATACCACTGACTGGAAAGAAATGGCCAGACACAGTGCCAGGACTAGCGAAATGATTCGTCGTTTCAATTTCGTAACCTCCTCAAGTTTTGTTATAGGAGAATTTTACCTTTTGATGCTCCCCCCCTTATAAATATATCGCTTCTATTTTGTCCTGTCAATGAGTGTAAAACGGTATCAAAGCATGAATTTCACTGGAATTCTGTACTGTTTTCCATGGGAGGCGGGAGCTTTCCGTTTACGATGCACCTTTTCCCCTGTTTTTGTCTCCCCATTCACACATCCCGTCCAAAAGGGGAATCAAAGACCTGCCGCGCTCCGTCAGGCTATATTCCACTTTTGGGGGAATCTGCGGATATTCCTCCCGATGGACCAGGCAGTCCGCCTCCAGTTCCTTCAGCGTGGCGCTCAACGTCTTATAGGAAATTCCCCCAATGTATTTTTTTATCTCGTTGAACCGAACCACGCCGAATTCCATCAGCGTATAAAGAATCGTCATTTTATATTTTCCGCTGATCAGCGACAATGTATAGCTGAATCCCGTGTCGCTGAGCGTTTCCGCCGATATGCATCTCTTGTCCATGTAACACTCTCCTTTTAGTAAGTATATGGTGTAATTGTAAGTACTGTACTTTTATGTGCGTACTTGTTTTTGATTCCATTCTGGTTATAATTATAATATTCGCAGCGGGAAAAGTCAATCTCAGCGGGAAAGGCCGTACCCGCGGCAACGAGACGCCGACAGCCAGGGCAATATGCCCATGCAGTCGGCAGAAAAAATATAAAACGAAGAGGAGAATGGTTATGGGCAAAAATATCGTGGTACTGAACGGCAGTCCCCGCAAGAACGGCAATACAGCGGGGCTGGTGAAAGAATTTACAAAAGGGGCGCAGGAAGCCGGACATACGGTGACGGAGTTCTTCCTTTCCGGGATGGACATCCACGGCTGCAAAGGGTGCTTCGGCGGCCACAGCAGCCGGGAATGTCCCTGCGTACAGAAAGACGACATGAACCAAATCTATCCGGCGGTCAGGGAGTGCGATGTGATTGTGCTGGCCACCCCATTGTACTACTGGAATATGAGCGGCCAGCTCCGCACCGCTGTAGACCGGCTCTTCGCTCTGGAGGAAGGGGACGGGAATCTTCTGCGCGGCCACGGCCGGGCCTCCGCCCTGCTGATGGCGGCAGAGGGAAACGGCTTTGAGGATGTGCTGCTCTATTACGACCATTTGACGGGACACCTGAAGTGGGAGAATCTGGGACATGTCCTGGCTGGCGGAAACGGCGATATAGGCGACATCAAGGGCAAGCCGGAGCTGGGGCAGGCTTACGAGCTGGGCAAATCAATCCGGTAAGCGCACAAGAACACCTTTTTACCTCCTGCATTAGAAATGGTGCGTTTATTTCAAGATGCCGGGGCAGAACCACCAGCCAAAGTAGAACCACGTATTTTCGGGAATTAAGGATAAGTGTATTACCATTCTGCCCGACGACGGCATCTACGGCATTTTACTCCAATACCACCATCTGATGGCAGCAGACTTTTGCAACCGTGAATTCCACGGTTCCATCCTTTTGGGTAAAGGGAATCTCTTCCCTCTGGGGAGCCAGATACACCCGTTTTATGGCTTTCGGCAGCCGGAGCCGGACGCTTACGTCATGGACAGGTGTAATATCCTCTATGACCTCCACGCCGCTGCCCCGCTTTACCGGAACCGCGTAGAGCAGATGGCTGACATATCTGCCCGCCTGCTCCATCAGTGTGGCCACCCCCTGCGCCCCCAGCGTGGTCTCCAGGGTCTTGCCCCCGCCCAGCAGCACGTCCAGGGCATGCTGGACCATCCGCTTGGAAATCAGGGCTCCGTGCTCCGCGTATTCGGAGAACACCTGCCAGCCGATGTAGATGCCGTCCTTTCCCCGCACCATTCCGGGTCCTGCGGCCTCTCCCGAATCCGGAGTGTGCTGATGGGAACAAAAATGCTCTGCCGTCCGGTTGAAATAGGGAACTTCCTGGCGTCCCAGAGAAGCGCCTGCGGACAGGGAAATCATTTCAGCCTGGGAGTACAGCACATAAGCGGTATCAAAAAGCCCTTGCATTTCGAAATCGGGCCGGAAGTAGCAGGGCATGCAGGGGGATTCCCTGAGATAATCCGCCCCGAAGTCAAATGCGAAGGTGTCGCTGTCTTCCCATAATCCCGACTTTCCGGAAGCCAGGATTTTGCCGCCCTTTTCCAGGAACGGGTCCAGCTTTTCCCGTAAGGCGGGCGTGATGCGCTCGCAGTCTGGGAGGATGACCACCTTATAGCCGCTTATGTCGGACTCCGCGTCGATTACATCGAACAGGTAATGCCCTTCCAGGAGCATCCGCACCGCGCCCGCATCGGAATTCGGGTTCCGCTCTCCCTGGCCGCTTTCGACGAAGCTGGAATAGGCCTGGCAGGAGAACAGAGCGATGTCCGCCACCGGCTTCACGTTGTCCAGCCATTCCTCCTTTTCCTCCAGCTCCTGATAGGCGGCGCCAATCAGCCTGTAGGTGGCCATGTCCATCTCGCCCTGGGGATGCAGTTGGTCGCCGATAGAACTCTTCGCCCCGTTGGCGGCGGCCAGGCTTACCTCATACCGCAGCGCATTGGGATGCTTGAAGCCGCCGAACTCGCCCCAGGTGCCGTGGAACTTGCCGGTCATGCCCAGATAGTCCAGGCCAAGCTGCTGCACATACCTGGCGGAGAGGGGAAAGTGGTCATAGCCCCAGCCGCCGGTGGGCAGGCTCTCCAACTCCAGGTGGGAGTTCCTGTAAGCCAGGTCCCGCCGTCCACGCTGGATATGTCCGCTGTTGTGGAAGACGGGGAGGCCGGGGCGGATCCGGTCAACGGTTTCCCGCACCTTTGCCGTGTAATTGGCATAGACCCGTTCACCCAGTTCCAGGACAGCACTGTCGTCAAGAGGGTCTTTGCCCTCCTCCAAAAGCGTGCGGGTGCAGTACTGGCAGTGACATCTGCGCACCCCCACGATATCCAGGAAGATGCCGTCCGCGTCATAATTCTTTACCACCTCCTCGATCTGGGCCAGCAGATAGTCCAGATAGGGAGAGTTGAAGCAGAACAGATGGTAGCGGGGCGTGGTGAAATCCGGGAGCGCCAGCCTGCCGTCCTCCTTGCCCACCACCAGCCACTCCGGGTGGCGCAGGGCCATCTTCTCGTCGAACCCGGCCGAGAGGTAGACCGGCGTCCTGACTCCGATTTCGTGGGCCGCCTCTATCTGTGCGCCCAGCAGGTCGAAATCCAGACCAGGGTGGATCTGGTTTGCCTTGGAGGGGTGGTAGGCCCAGCCGTGGTGGCATTTGGAGAAGACAGTGACGGAGTTCACATGGCCTGTCTTCAGTGCCTTTTGGAACTGCGCTTTGCTGAAGCTGCTTCCGATACCGGGTATTTTTCCGCTGGTATGGAAGTCCAGGTGTACTTGACGGAAATTCATGAGATTTCCTCCTTCCTGATGCTCTGAAAACTTGATAGGTACATTGGCAATCTGATACTCCCAGTGTATGTCAAAAAGGATGGGATTGCAATGGGGATTTTTGGCCAGACCGGGCCGGCTCCTTTTGGTCATGTAAGGCTGTAGGTGCCGCTCGTCAAGGAATGTCTGGTGAAACTGCCGTCTTGCCGGGGCACGAAGACTTCGGCTTTTGTATTGGGAGGCACTGTTACGGTAAAGTGGTCGCCCAGCTTATAATCCACCGCAATCTCCCCGTACACCGTTCCAATCCGCCCTTTTGCCCAGGGAACCATGGGCGATGCCACAGGCTTCACCGTGAAAGTCTTATAGCCCGTCCGTCCCAGGTCTCTCCTACATAGACATTGTTCATGGTAATGGGAGATTCGCATACTTTCCAGCCGCAGTCGGAGACCACATACTGCTTCACGCCGCTTTTGTAAGTGATTTCCAGCTGCAGCAGCAGACAGGGCGTCCCATAGATGCCGCCGCCCTCCATCAGCTGGGACTGATGGTACCAGCCGTCGCCCAGCACGACTCCCAGCGCGTTGCCGCCGTTTTGGATCTGTGAGGTGACATCGTAGGCGGAGTAGAGGATTTTCTGGGGGAATTCCGTGATGGCGGGATCCAGCACATGGTCTCCCACTTTCTGCCCGTTCAGGGTCAGCTCATAGAAGCCCAGGCCGCTGATGTATATCTTTGCCTGCGCCACCTGGCTGCAGACGAGAAATTCCCGGCGGTACTGCATGGCCCAGTTGGTCCTGTAGCGGCTGCCCGCGCCGATCCACTGGCCTTTCCAGTCCTCCGGGCGCAGGAGGCCGGTTTCAAACCAGTCTCCAAGGGAGCTGTAGGAGGTTCCGGCCTGATCCCGGACATCTACTGTCCACCAATAGCGTCTGGAACTTTGCAGCGCAATGGGAAGCTCGATGTCCGCGCTGCTGTCTGACAGAATCTCCCCGCTGCACCAGACATCCGCTTCTGCCAGCTTTTCGGGGCAGGAGGCCACACGGATGCGGTAGGCGGTCTGCAGATATCCGTCCGCCGCACCTTTTATCTGCCAGGAAAGGCGCGGGCGCTGCTTGGCAGCGATAGGGTTGCGCTGGCTGTTGCAATACTGGAGGATGGAGGCGCTGTGGGGTGTCAGGTCGTTCTGTGCTGGGTTCATTTTTCTCTCCTTTTATATGCCGATTGTAGTGGGGGATTGATTTGTTAAGACTTTTTACTTTTCCCTTTTCAGTATAGCATTTTTATGGATAAAAAACAAACTTTACGCGCCAAACCGGTATTCTTTTTCTTTTCGCCCTGCTCCATGCCACATCCTTTTTGGAGGCTTTCATCTCCATTCTATGCGGGGTCGGGTTTCTCTCCAGCCTGGTTTCAAGGTCCGCACTGAGTTCCACGAAATAGAAATTCCCTCCGCCCAACCGGAACAGATGGGCCAGGCCTGTCAGGTATTCTTTTTCTTCCGGCATTTCAAAAGCGCAGACATAAGTGAACAGCAAATCAAGCCGAATATTTTATCTGATATTTCGATGCTGTCGTGATTCGTCATCAGATTGTACTTTGTTTTATCTCTCAGGCTTTCTGCGACAGTCATCTTTCCTATGGCCTGGGGGCCGCATATTATGATTTAATTGGCCATTTGTCCTCCTTGATTTCATGGGGCATATTTCCGGCACGGTATGTTACGGAATTCTCTGTCCCGCAACAGATTCTTTCGCAGTATTGTAACATAAGGAAAAGAGCCTGTAAACAGGTGTACTATTTCTTTTCCGTGTCGAAACTGCCACGATAGTCTGACGGCAGTATGCCTTTTCGTTTTTTGAAAGCGCGCCGGAACGTGTGGCTGCTGTTGTACCCGCACATCTGTGCGGTGTCTTCGATGGAATCGCCCCGCTCCAGAGCCTGGCAGGCTTTGTCCGGACGCATAGTCTCCGGCATGACCGAAAAAGTGCAGCCGAACTGTTCCCGGAAGAACCGGTACAGATACGACTCCGCGTAATTGTTCCCCGGGAAGAGATGGGACTGCCCATGCTGCTTGCATCTGCGGGGGCCATAGTGGGAGAAGAGGCGATATCGGCCGGGATGCGGGAACTGCTCAGGGAGCTTGGAATTCCGCAGGAGGCTGCCCGCATTACATCGTTCTTTTTTACATCATGCCCTCTTTCAGCACGTCATGGTCACGCAGCACTTTCTCCACCACGGTTCCCCTGATGAAATGGAGCAGAGGTTTCTTCAGCGCCTTCAGGGGGCCGGGCAGTTCGATTTCCAGAGGGGACTTGCCGTCCATGAGCTTCACGCTGCTGTCCAGAAGCTCCCGGATGTCGTAGACGCTGCCCCAGACCTCGGGCACGCCTCTGTCCACGCCCAGCAGCCCGTACACGGCCTCCATGGCGGTGCGCACGGAGTATTCGGTGGTGAAGACGGTGTCCCTGGGGGTCTCCGCGAACTGTCCCAGGAAAGCGAAATTGACACATCCGTCAGGAATCACGTCCGGGCGGTCTCCCTTCCTCCTGGGCATGAAGAAAGCGGTGATATAAGGCATCATGGTGGGCACGCAGACGGCGCTGTATTCCGCCAGCTCCGGGATGTCCTCCACGGGCACGCCGATGTGGTAGAGCCATTCTTCCGTAATCTCCCTGCCGGTGCATTCCCGCATGGGCTTCTTCACGAAGTCCCCGGGCACGTCCGTGAACAGGCCGTACACCCAGACGCAGACTTTATCCTTATCCTGTTCTTTGAACTGTCCCTGGCGATTGATGGTCCAGCTTAAGAGCCAGGAGGAGTCCTTGCAGCTGACGATGCCGCCGGTGACTACTCTGCCGCTCTTAGGGTCCCGCTTGCAGATATCGGTGATATAGGGCAGTATCTTTTCGTCCAGGGTGGTGACGGTGGCGGATTCCCAGTTGGTCTTGGCCACGTCGGAGCAGAATTTCTCCGGATGCCCGAAAGAGGGATCCTGGACGGCGATGTTGCGCCACAGGCTCCAGCAGCCGCTGGTGCGGACTTCCGCGTCCCCGTTGGGGGCGTGGTCCTGGTCGCCGTAGACGGTGCCTTCGGTGCAGCTTCCGTTGGTGACGAAGACCAGGTCGTTCTCCGTGAGCATGATTCCCTTTTCCACGCCTCTTACCTTGCACTCGATGGCTTTCGCTATCTTTTTGCCGTCTTCTTTCTCAAATATCACATTGGTGACTTCGGTGCCGAACCGGAAGTCCACGCCGGCGTCCTCCAGGTACTTCTGCATGGGCAGGATCAGGGACTCGTACTGGTTGTATTTGGTGAACTTCAGGGCGCTGAAGTCCGGCAGGCCCGCGATATGGTGGATGAAGCGCTGGAAGTACAGCTTCATCTCCAGGGCGCTGTGCCAGTTCTCGAAAGCGAACATGGTCCGCCAGTACAGCCAGAAAGTGGAGTCGAAGACTTCCTCATCGAACACGTCCTCGATGGTCTTGTCGTACAGGTCTTCGTCCCTGGTCATGAAGAGCTTCATGATTTCCATTGCTCCCTTCTGGCTTAGGTTGAACTTGCCGTCGGTATGGGCGTCCTTTCCGCGGTTCACGGTGGCCCGGCAGAGAGAGTAGTTGGGATCTTCCTTGTTCAGCCAGTAGAATTCGTCCAGCACGGACGCGCCCGGCGTCTCCAGGGAGGGGATGCTGCGGAAGAGGTCCCAGAGGCACTCGAAATGGTTCTCCATCTCCCGGCCGCCACGCATGATATAGCCCCTGGTGGGGTCGAAGATGCCGTCACAGGCGCCCCCCGCGATGTCCATGGCTTCCAGGATGTGGATGTGGTCGCCGGGCATCTGGCCGTCCCTGACCAGGAAGCAGGCCGCCGCCAGGGAGGCCAGGCCGCTGCCTACGATGTAGGCGTTCTTTTCGTCTGCGCCTGCGGGCTTCCGGGGCCTTGCGAAGGCTTCGTAGTTGCCGTTGGAGTAGTAGATGCCCTTGCTGTTCTTTTCATGCTTTCCCAGCTCGGTGTTGCGGTATTCCGATTTCCCGGAGGCGGGGGTTGTCTTTTTCACGGCCGCCTTTTGTGCTTTCTTATGCCTGGTTGCTGCGATTGTCACGGCTCCTGCGCCGGCTGCGATTGCTGCTGTGATTGCCAGATTCCTCTTCTTTGCCATTTTTTTATTCCATCCTTTCTTTTTCTTTCAGGTGTGGCCGCCGTGTAGATGTGTGGCGGCTGTTCTTTATGATGGTATCTTAACGCCTTTTTATTCTTCTTCCAATTTACAAAACGAGCCAAATGATAAAAAACTTATCATCGGGGCTGATTTGATAAAAAAACAGCAGCGCTTGACGGATAGGGGGAGCAATATTATAATTAGAACCGTTACGGCAAGGGACAGGACAATAGCTGTAACAACAATAAACCCAAATAGGAGGAAAAGAAAATGGCAGAGACAAAGTATGCGGGAACGCAGACAGAAAAGAATCTGGAGGCGGCATTCGCGGGGGAATCACAGGCGAGGAACAAATACACCTATTTCGCGTCCGTGGCCAGGAAAGAGGGATATGAGCAGATAGCCGGCCTGTTCCTGAAAACGGCGGAGAATGAGAAAGAACACGCCAAAATGTGGTTCAAGGAGCTGAGCGGAATCGGCGATACAAAAGCGAATCTCGCCGCGGCCGCCGATGGTGAGAACCATGAGTGGACAGACATGTATGAGGATTTTGCCAAAACGGCAGAGGCGGAGGGTTTCCCGGAGCTGGCGGCAAAGTTCCGGCTCGTGGGGGCCATCGAGAAGCACCACGAGGAAAGGTACCGCGCTTTGCTTGGGAATGTGGAGACGGCCTCCGTATTTGAAAAGAGCGAAGTGAAAGTATGGGAGTGCCGCAACTGCGGGCATATCATCGTTGGGACGAAAGCGCCGGAAATCTGCCCCACCTGCAATCATCCACAGAGCTATTTTGAGGTGAGCCAGGAGAACTATTGACTTTAGGTCACTTTTTTGGAAGTTCGAAATTTCGCATACAGTTATCTATGCTGCCGTGCATGAGGGTACAGACCCGGTCAGTGATCTCTCTGTAATCCGCTTTCATACCCTCCGCAATCCAGTCCAGCATGACACCTACGAAGCCGTATTTGTAAAATTCCGCGATGAACGCCTTGTCCGCCGGGGCAAGCGCGCTTCCCGCGGATTTTTCTTCCACCACATCGGCAATCAGGCCGTAGGTGAGCTTGTACAGATAGTTCTCGATTCGGTCTTTGCTGACGGAGCGGTAGACGTTCAGGATGAAAGGCTTGTTCTCCAGCACCGCCTCAAAGACCTGGCACAGTCCCTCCTGCCAGGTCTCATATGTCTTCTTGTCCTGCAGGGCCCGCCTGCCGTCCTCCACGCAGACCCACTCTGCCAGGTCGTAGATGTCTTTGAAATGGTAGTAGAAGGACATGCGGCTGATGCCGCAGTCAGTGGTCAGATCGTTGATGGTGATTTTGTCCAGGGGCTTGTGCAGCAGGAATTTCTTCAGGGACGATTCCAGCGCCAGCTTGGTATTGGGCATGATTCACATTCCTTTCTTCCATAGGATTTTTTCTGTATCCAGCGCGAAGGGCAACAACGCTGTGTGCCCGTCAGGCCGACAAATTCGGCTTGAGAGGAAACTGCTGCACATGACCGTCGCGCTCATTTTCGACCTGAGAGGAATTTGACACAATTGCGTTCTGTAAAAAACGTTGTACAGTTATGCACTCTGCCTGGTTTTCCGAAGCGGGACAGAGTGCTGTGGACTTCGGCGGCAGCCCGGCACAGAACCGGAATCAGGCCCGGTTCTCCTGGGCCACCAGCTGGTCGGCACCGTACATCTTCCGAAGCTTCGGCTTCTCGATTTTGCCTGTGGCGTTCCTTGGGATGTCGTTGAAGATGATTTCCTTGGGGCGCTTATATCTGGGCAGCTCTCTGCAGAATTCGTCTATCTCCGCCTCGGTGCATTCCATGCCGTCCCTGAGTTCGATGATGGCCGCGGTCTTCTCGCCCAGCCGTCTGTCGGGCAGGCCGATGACCGCCACGTCCTTGATTTTATCATGCCGTCTGAGGAAATCCTCTATCTGCACAGGGTAGATATTCTCGCCGCCGCTGACAATCACGTCCTTCTTGCGGTCCACCAGGAAATAGAAGCCGTCCTCGTCCTGCATGGCCATGTCTCCGGTGCACAGCCATCCGTCTTTCAGGGCATCGGCTGTGGCTTTCCCGTCCCGGTAGTAGCAGGTCATCAGTCCCGGCCCCTTGACGCAGAGCTCGCCCACATCGCCCCTTGCCACCTCTTTGCCGTCCTCGTCCACGATTTTGCACTCCCAGCGGTAGCCCGGCACGCCGATGGCTCCCACCTTGTGGATGTTCTCCATGCCAAGATGGACGCAGCCCGGGCCTGTGGACTCGGACAGGCCGTAGTTGGTGTCGTAGGCATGGTTCGGGAAGTATTCTTTCCAGCGCCTGATCAGGGAGGGAGGCACGGGCTGGGCGCCGATGTGCATCAGCCGCCACTGGGACAGTTCGTAATCCTCCAGATGCAATTGCCCCACGTCCAGGGCGTCCAGGATGTCCTGGGCCCAGGGAACCAAGAGCCATACGATGGTGCAGCGCTCTTTTGAGATGGCGGACAGGATGGTCTCCGGCCTTGTGCCCTTTAAGAGCACGGCTTTGCTGCCTGCCACCAGGCTGCCCATCCAGTGGAATTTCGCGCCGGTGTGGTACAGGGGCGGGATGCACAGGAAAGTGTCCTCCCGGCCTGTGGCGTGGTGCTTCTGCTCCATCTCGGCGGCCTGGGTGAGGCTTTGGTGCTTATGTAAGATTGCCTTGGGGAAACCGGTGGTTCCCGAAGAGAAATAGATGGCGCCGAAATCCTCATCGGTAATCGGGATGTCCGGGCCCTGGCTGGAGCAGTCCGCCACCAGCTCATGGTAGCTTTCCGCAAAGGTGGGGCAGTTGTCCCCCACGTAGATTAACAGCCGTCCCTTGGAGAGCCGTTCCGCATTGGCCTCGATACGGCCGATGAAAGCAGGGCCGAAGACAATGATATCTACTTCCGCCAGTTCCGTGCAGTAGAGGATTTCTCCCGCATCGTAGCGGAAATTGAAAGGTACGGCAATGGCGCCGGTCTTCAGCACGCCGAAATAGATGGGGAGCCACTCCAGGCAGTTGTACATCAGTATGGCCACCTTGTCCCCTTTTTTGATGCCCCGGCCCAGGAGCATGTTGGCGAAGCGGTTGGCTTTCTCGTTGAACACGCCCCAGGTGATTTCCCTGCGGTAGGGCTCGAAGCGGTCGGGCTGGATCAGCTCGTATTCTTTCCAGGTGGTCCTGCGGGTGTCCTTTTCCTCCGGGTTCAGCTCCACCAGGGCGATTTCGTTGGGGTATTCTCTTGCGTTCCTTTCCAGGAATTCCATGACTGGCATCTGTTTTTCCTCCTGTCCGCTGCAAAGGAAAACAGGCACATTCCGCTGTCCTGTGCCATCCTTTGCACGTTTTCGATTTAAAGCAGTAAAGTATGTATGATAGTTACGGTATCATATCTGTCCGGAAAAGTCAATAAAAGAAAAGCGTTTTTGGGTCTGGTCTCATGCCGTCTGATGCCTTGAACGAAAGAAAGCGCAAAGCCTTTGATGATTCAGTAAAGACTTTGCACCTTGGTTCGCGGCTGCGATTCGGCTGTCAGGAATGTTATTCCCTGATTCTGTCGATGTCTGTGAGGTTCACGCCACTAACATTTAAAATAGCTTTTAAAGATAAATACTTCTTTTTCAATCTTTCATATGTTTCTGTAGCATTTTCTTTTTTGGCTAAAAACATATACTCTTGTATCTCTTCAAAATCGTCAATCGCAGCTTTCATGATTTCAAGACCGTTTGGCATATGATCACCTGCTTTCTGGAAACGTTGTCAACTTGTATCTACCACTATTATAGCAATCTATGCCTAAAGTGTAAAGCGTTCATTCGACAGTTATAATGAAAGAGGGCTGAACGCTTTTGGAGGGGCGCGGAATACGGTCAGAGGATGCTTTGACGCTTGCGACGGATTTTCAATCGTTTAGGAAAAAAACAGGGATGGGGATGGAAACTGCTTATAATGGGAGGAAAGAGAAAGGAGAGTCAAAGTCATGAAGAAGACAATAAGCATTACATTCCTGGAATTGGAGAAGTTACTGAAAAAGCGAGAGTTTCTGTTCGGCCTGCTGATGTCGCTGGTCATGGGAGGCGGCATGGCATACGGCGCGTATGCGTTCCCGGAGAGCTTCGGGGTGCACAATGTGATTGCGTTCTTCGGGAACTTTTCCAGCATCCTGATCATGTTCCTGGCGGCAAAGAGCCTGGGGGAGGAGTTCGACCTGAAGACGGCCACGTTTGTCTTTACGTCAAGGAGCAGCAGGATTCAGATCGTCACCGCGAAAATCGTGAGCATAGCCCTTGCCAATATGCTGATTGGCCTGTGCGGCGGCATTCTGTACGACGTAGCTATAGTCATCTGCGGGCAGCCCTGGACGGCGTCTGGGCTGCTGGCGGTCATCGGAAAGGAAATCCTGATCTATATGATTTATGGGTTTGCCATAGGCGCCACCGCGGTGATGATTACCTGTGTGCGCAATAGCACAATTATGCCTTTTATCTATCTGATTGTGCTGTTCTGGGTGATGCCCGGCATCCTCCAGATGATGGGGCAGAAGATAGCGGGGCTGGATAAAGTCATGGATTATGTGCTGTTCTGCCAGTCCGATCAGTTCCTGCTGTACCAGGACTGGAGCGTCAGGAATATCGCCGTGTTCCTGGTCACAGGCGTTGCGTTTTCCATTGTGGGCATGGGCATTTTGCAGAAAAAGGATTTATAGTGTAACGGTTCGGCTCCTGCAGGTTAGAAGAGGAACGGGGAGCAGCAGAGAGGCAATGCCGCCAGAGCCTTTTCCAACAGCAAAGCGAAAATAATTCTTCTTGATGAGCCTACAGCGGCCTTGGACAGGGAACACGCTGTGAGGCGGAAAAGAAAATTTTGCTGCAATACATGGTTCCGTCGCGAAGCTCTGCCTTTGGAAGATTGCCTGTCAGCCCGTCGTAACACAACAGAGGATGATAACCATGTGCCTGATAATGGTAGTTGAAACAGTTTTGTCAAGATATTGGGAATGGCAGAGCGAATCATTCATGAAATCCGCACCTGCTGTATGAACAGCCCGTCTTCAATCAGGGTCTCATGGAAAATATTGTCATAGCGGTTCAAAATTTCGGATACATTGCAAAGGCCAATGCCATGGCCCTCCCCCTTTGTGGTCACGTCCCTCTTATGCATCTGCGCCACGGAAAGCCCTCTGTCCACAAATGTATTCGATATGATGAATACGATATCCTGATTCATTTTGCCCAGATGGAAATTCAGGACAGGACGCTCCGTCTCCAGACAGGCCTCGATGGCATTGTCCAGGTAGATGCCCAGCACCCTGGTCAGGTCCACCGGATCCATGGGGACGGAATCAATCTCATCCGGGATATCGATGTTCACTTCGATATCCTGGTTCACCGCCAGGAGCAGCTTGGTATATAAAATGCTTTTCAGCTCCAACAGATGGATGTGCAATAAATTGTTCAGCGCCCCGTTCTTTTGGGTGAGGTTCTTCTGCATGGGCAGGATATGCTCATAGAAAAAGGCTTCCAGCTCCTCATATTTCTCCTCGTCGATATAGGCCGCCAGCGAAGCCATGACATTGATATAATCATGCCGGAAGGAACGCAGGTTGTCATATACCATTTCCAGGTTCCTGGTGTACTCGTTCAGGTTCTCCAGATATTCTACTTTTTTCTCCGCTTCGTAGCTTTTCCTGGCTGTGTGCAGCACGATGAAAATCATGCTCACCGTAAACAGAAAATAAAGGATAACGGAAGAAGCCATCAGAAAGTACTCCCTGTGGCTGACTTCCACGTTGTCAAAAAAAGAAGACATGGTGAGAACCATGAATGCGCAGAGCAAAAGGGTCAAAACAATCAAAACCAGCAGCCTTCTGCTCATTTTTTCAAAAGTGCTGATAAGGTATTTCTGAAACAGCAGTCTCGCCAGATAAAGGAAAGGACAGCTCAGGGCCATTGTAGAGACGTTGTGCAGGAGGATAAGGCATTTATCGGAATTTACTTCCTGGACGGAGACGTCCCAGATCATATTGGCTGCCAGCCCTATGATATTGATGGAGACGCAGTTCACGATATAGCCCAGCGGCACATAAAAAACCGAATAGAATTTCCCTGTGAATTTCACTGCCAGGATAGAATTCACCGCCAGTATCACGAACAACATAGGATAATAGGCAAAAGAATTCATGATAAAAAAGAGCGCTGAAAAGGACAAAAAGAAAACAAGGTATTTTTTCAGGGAAAGATGCGGATGGGCCAACAGGAAGACGTCACATGTCATCATAATCCCGATACCTATGGAAGCAATCAGATATAGCGTCATCATAAAAATCTCCTTAAAACAGCGTATCGTCAAATGATAGGAACCATTTATGATATCTGTATCTGCTGTATGAACAGCCCCTCGTCAATCAAAGTCTCATGAAAAATATTGTCATAGCGGTTCAAAATTTCGGTGGTTTCCTTGTTCTGCATCTGCGCCACGGAAAGCCCCTTGTCGATAAAAGTGTTCGATATGATGAACACCACGTCCTGATTCAGCCTGCCCAGATGGAAATTCAGGGTCGGATGCTCCGTCTCCAGGCAGGCCTCTATGGCATTGTCCAGATAGATCCCCAGCATCCTGGTCAGGTCCACGGGATCCATGTGGATGGAATCGATCTCGTCCGGGATGTCGATATTCACTTCGATGTCCTGATTGACGGCCAGGAGCAGCTTGGTATATAAAATGCTCTTCAGCTCCATGACATGGACGTGCAGCAGGCTGTTCAGGGCGGCGTTCTTCTGGGTGAGACCTTTCTGCATGGGCAGGATATGTTCATAGAAAAAAGTTCCCAGCTCCTTATATCTCTTCTCGTCGATATAAGCCGCCAGGGAAGCCATGACATTGATGTAATCGTGCCGGAAGGAGCGCAGGTTATTATATACCATTTCCAGGTTTCTGGTGTATTCATCCAGGTTCTCCAGGTACTCTACCTTTTTCTGGGCCTCGTAGCTTTTCCTGGTGGTGTGCAGCACGATCAGGATCATGCTGAAAGTGAACAGGAAATAGAGCACAAGGGAAGAGACCATCAAAAAGAACTCTCTGTGGGTGATCTCCAGGGTATCAAAAAAAGAAGCCATGGTGAAGAGCATAAAGGAACAGAGCAAAAGCGTCAAAGCAATCAAAGCCAGCAGCTTTCTGTTCATTTTTTCAAAGGTATCAATCAGATATCTCTGAAGCAATCGCCTGACCAGATAAAGGACGGGGCAGGAGAACAGGATTGCACAGCTGATGAATATGACAATATAAAGGGTATCGGCATTCAATTCCTGGATGGTGAGATCCCATGCCATATTGGCGGCAAACGAAATTAAGTTCCCTAATATGCAGTTTATAATATATCCCAGCGGGACATAGAACACAGCATATAGTTTCCCCGTGAATTTCACCAGCAGAACCGAATTCAGCGAAAGCGCGATCAGCAGCATCAGCGAAAAGCTGAAATACAGCTGCATGAAAAAGAGCGCCGAAAACGAGAGGAAGAATACCAGGTATTTTTTTACGGAAAGATGTACATGGGTCAATATATAAATATCGCAGGTCAGCATAAGCGCATTCCATATTGCGGTAATGATTAGTGTCGTCATAAAAAGCTCCTGAAAGCGGCTGTTATCTGTAATCTGCTTTGGGAAACGCCGGCAAGGGCGCGCCCATGGAGCCGCAGGTTTGTTTTGCGGGCAAAGCCGACTCGAATCCAAAGCCGCCCCGAATCTAAAGCCGACTCGAATCCAAAGCCGCCCCAAATCCAACTCCGGGACGCACAAGCCAATCCCGGCATCCAATTCATTATAGTATAATGTGCATAGACTGACAAGGGAAACAGCATTCATGATTCAAAAACAGGCATTTACGACAGAAAAGGGGAAATAAAGATTTTTGCTTTATAATAGGATTCAGATAACCGAATCCGCCCTGTGATTTTGCTATCGATATAAAACGGAAGGGGCCAGGGCGGACTCCGGCTGTCAGGAAGAACCAGTGCGTTTATGCTCTTGGAATCTCAGGCGGGGAAAGCGGCAAAACGTTTTCCCGGGATTCCGGGAAGATATCCACAGAATCAGGAGGAAAAATATGAGTTGTGCATTAAGAGTGAACGATGTCAGCAAAAGGGCAAAGGATTTCCAGATTTTGAATCATGTGTCCTTTGAACTGAAAAGAGGGGAGATTGTAGGGCTGATCGGGCCCAACGGAGCCGGGAAGACCAGCATCATGAAGATTCTGGTAGGGCTGACCAGAAACTATACCGGAGAAGTGGACTTAAGCGGCGTCAGAGATATCGGCTGCATGATCGAGACCCCCAATTTCTATCCCTACAACACAGGCTACCAGAACCTGATGTACTTTGCCGGACTCAATGGCGTAGGAAAGAAGAAAGCAAAAGAGCTGCTGGAACTCCTGGGCCTGACAGATGCCGCAGACAAAAATGTCAAAGCATACTCCCTGGGCATGCGGCAGAGACTGGGAATCGCCCAGGCCCTGTTAAAGGATCCCGACGTGCTGGTGCTGGATGAACCCACCAACGGCCTGGATCCGGAAGGCATCTATGAAGTCCGCGAATACATCCGGAAGATAGCAGATGAAAAGAACATCACCGTATTGATTTCAAGTCACCTGCTGGGCGAACTGGAAAAAATGTGCGACAGGGCCATTATGATCAAAAAAGGAGAGGTCATCCAGTGCATGGATTTCCATGGGGACAGGAAGAGACAGATCGCTTATGTCATCGAAAGCCTGGATACGGAAGCGGTAGAGAGAATCCTCCGGGAGAACGGATATCAAGTGCTCTCCCAGAATGAGAAAGAGGTACGGATCGGCATCAGCGAGGAGGAAAAGAATGATGTGGCAAAATTGCTGGCATCCCACAATGTGGTGCTGACAGGCCTCTATGAGGCATCCGAGACGCTGGAAGATACATTCCTGGAGTTGATAAAAGACTGAGAATGTCGCTTGCCTGGCAAATTTCAGTATGATAAATTCCGGCGTTATGCAGTATAAGTATAGGTTGACAATCCCCGGGCATTTCGTGATAATGATAATAAGGAAGTGTCTACAAATAACCGCTACAAGTTTGCAGCAATTTTTATTGTATTTCCGGGCTTTTTCCTAAACAAATTGTAGCGGTTATTTTCCGACAATTCCTAAGGTAAGCGCCCGCAAAGCGAAATGCCCCAGCAAAGCCACCCGGAACCCCCACCCCCGCCCTGGCAAAGCCGCAGCCATAAGGAGAGAATCCAGTATGTTGAAAATATATATATGTGAAGACATCGAAATAGAAAGAGACAAAATCCAGCAGATTATCGAAAACATCGTCCTCATGGAAGACCTGGACATGGAGCTGTGCTGCGTCTCCGAAGACCCCTATGTCATCCTGGACAAAGTGAAAGAGACAGAAGAAGTGGGCCTGTACTTCCTGGACATCGAACTGGGCGCGGACATGACAGGCCTGACCCTGGCGCAGGAAATCAGAAAATATGACCCCAGAGGCTTCGTCATATTCATCACGACCCATTCCGAAATGAGCTACATGACATTCATCTACAAACTGGAGGCGCTGGACTTCATTTTAAAGGACAACCCGGAAGAACTGGGAAAAAGAGTGTACGAATGCATCCTGAAAGCCAACCAGAGATTCGCCTCCGCCAACAACAAAGTTCACGCAAACTTTTCCGTAAAAGTAAATGAAAAAATATTTACCATAGACTACGACGACATCCTCTTCTTCGAGACTTCCCCCAATGTGCACAAAATCATCCTCCACTGCAAGAACCGCCAGATGGAATTCCTGGGGAAAATCAAGGAAATCGAAAAACAGGTGGACGATCGATTCTACCGCTGCCACCGGTCTTTTTTGGTGAACAGGGATAATATCCGGGAAATCGATTTCCAGAACCGGGTAATCTACATGGTGAACGGAGACGAATGCCTGATTTCGTCCCGCATGATGAAAGGATTGAAAGAGAGGGCCGGCATGTATACCGGCCCTGACATGGATTGACAGGAAAAGTCATCTTATGTACAGCCGCGTCTTGATGACCTCATAGCTGTGCCGCCCGGCCAGGGACACCTCTATCAGGACATCCGCTTCCCCGGCAGGCATCCCATCGCAGAGACCATCTGCCGCGGCCAGAGTCAAATCCACCACGGCAGGCGTCTGCAGCGTATTGTGCAGCGGCAGGCTTAAAGATTTTCCCGGGCGCACTGTCAGGAAGTCCGGGGCATATATCCGGATATTCATCCACTGCTGGCAGCAAAAAGCGGTGGCCTCCACAGTGAGCCGCAGCGCAAGCTCTTCCCCGTTTCGCAGGAACACGCCCTGTGGGTGCTCCAGATAGAGCCGGAACATGTGATGGTCTCTGCGGATTGTCATGGGGCTGAATTTCTCGTGGAATACCGGATTCCTGTCATGTGAGAACCCTACTCCTCCTATGCCGGGCACGAAATTAGCGTTCCGGGCGGTGCAGAACAGGTTCCCCTGGGAGAAAACCCGGTATCCGCCCTCGGGCAGGAGCTCGCACATATCCCGGTACAGGAACCTGGGGATGGCCTGGGCGATTCTGTCGGAAAGCTCCGTCACCGTGCCGGGGATTCCGCCCAGCAGATGGGCCTTGGTCTTTTCGATGCAGAGGGTGTTTATCTTGTCGTTGATGGGGCGCAGCCATTCTTCCGGCAGCCTCGCATTGCCCTGGATGATGCCCAGGATGGCCCCCAAAGTGCCCGCGGTGCAGTCCGTATCCTCCCCGCAGCCTGCGGCGATGCACAGGCTCTTGCCGAAGTCGTTCTCCCCATAGAGCCAGCCGATCATCATCAGGCCGATGTTGTTGGGGGCGTCGTTGCCCGCGGGGGAGGTGGGGAAGCCCTCGGTATTGCCGTCCGTGCTGCCCTGGATGCCGAAGGTGCCGGGAACCTCCTGCATCATGCGTTTCCTGGCCTCCTGCCAGGTCAGGCCCTGGCGGAAGCATTCCTGGGCCAGCTTGACGGCTGTGGCTACGAGGCAGTCCTCCGGGATGTAGGAAAGGCCGATTTCCACCAGAGTATCCCTGTCGGACTCCGCGAAAGCGGCGCTTTCCAGAGCGGCGCAGAACAGCTCCCCATAGAGGCCGTCCTCGCTGTGGTCGACTACGCCGTCCCGGTAGGCGTATTTTACCGCCAGGTCAGGATTGCCCGGGCACAGGCAGGCCCAGATTTCGCTGCGGATGAAGCAGCCGCAGCTGTTGTGGTAAGTATTCTCCACATGGCCGCTTAAGGGCGGGACCAGTCCGCCGGTCATGTTGCCTTTTCCTCTGCCGTATTCGTTCCAGTGGGGCGTGATGAAAGTGAGCCAGTATTCCCCCAGAATCTCCGGCGTCAGCTGCTGGCCGTACTTCTCGGCGGCGGCCAGCCACACCAGCTGCAAATCCAGGTCGTCATTGGGAGGGGGATTGCCGTCCATGTCCTCCTGCAGGTAGAACTGCACGTCGAAAACGCCCCTCCTCCCCTCCAGCGGAGCGCCCAGGACCCCGCCGATGTTTTTTCCGTTCCAGCATCCCATGATTTTGTCATAGAGCACTTTGGAGTTCAGTTCCATAAAAATCTCCTTTCATCCGGCCAATCTTTATACTATAATAGTTGCAGGGGATGTCCATGGGACTAAAGTCCGGCAGGTACCCCTACTCTCTATAATAGAGAAAATCAAGTCTGTGGACAATATCCTCAGATGACTGTTTTGTATTGAATTTTTGGATAATCCAATCCACCAGGCTGGCTCCGGAAAGCAGAAAAGGGGGCCGGTTTCCCGGAATCTTCGGATTCTGCGGGGCTGGTGTGCATTTCCGGGACGTTTGCATGGACGAGAGGAGGAAGAGGGCAGGAACAGATGGAAGACCAGGAGAGCCGCCAGGCGCAGATGTTGCATTATTATATGAAAGAATGGGCAGGAGAGGATTTTGTCTGGGCCAGCAGAGACTTTCTCCAAAAGGGCAGAAAGAGCCCCGCCAGCCTCTGGGCGCGGGAGGGAAAGCAGGAGCCGTCGGAAATCTTTCTGGACTCCTACGAACCGGAGCGGCTGCACACCCATGTGGATTTTCTGGAGCTGTTCTATGTGCACAGCGGCCGGGGCGTGGCTTTTCTGGAGGGCACGAATTATATTCTGCAGAAAGGCGACATTTTCTGTATCCGTCCGGGCCAGGTGCATGCCAATTTCCCGCTGGAGGATCTGATGATATACAATTGCATCATATCCTGCGCTTTCCTGGAGGAAAAAAGCGGCCTGCCCACAGACGGGCTGATGCCCTTTCTGCACCTGACGGGGAAGACGCTGCTGGAGGTGGAAAATATCTATGAGGATCTGCTGCTGGAACGGGAACGGCAGGAGAGCTATTACCAGCATATGATGCAGAGCAGCGCGGAGAGGCTCTGCGTGAGCCTGCTGCGGTTCCAGGCCGGGCACCAGACCCAGGTTGGGCACCGCCGGGCCATCACGCCGCTGCTGGAATATCTGTCGGAGCATTTCGCCACCGTCACCCTGGAAGAACTGGCGCGGGTCAGCTCCTACAATGCCAGCTACTTAAGCAGGCTGTTCCGGGAGACCTTTGACATGTCTTTCACGGACTATGTGAATATCCTCCGGGTCAACCGGGCGGCGGCGCTGCTGTGGGAGACGGAGCTGACGGTGGAGGAAGTGGGGCTGGAGGCGGGGTTCCGCAGCAGGAAGCATTTCTATGATATGTTCAGGCGGCATACGGGGACGACGCCCGGGGCGTTCCGGGACGAGGGATATGGGGCGAAATAACAGGAAAGGACAGGAGCGTGGGAATATGGCATTAATCGGGTATCTAACGATTATTTCAGGAATCTTTTTCGGAGAGATGTGGATTAAGAACCGGATAGAGGAAAG
Organism: Acetatifactor aquisgranensis; assembly: GCF_943193215.1. Classification (NCBI taxonomy): domain Bacteria; kingdom Bacillati; phylum Bacillota; class Clostridia; order Lachnospirales; family Lachnospiraceae; genus Acetatifactor; species Acetatifactor aquisgranensis. The sequence continues at coordinate 59,897 of NZ_CALPDH010000019.1, forward strand.
CGGCACGGACGCAAAAGGGAATGTGATGAAGCAGCGGACAGAGGGAGAAGCGCCGGAACCCAGGACATATCGGAACGGCCGCATCCTGATCCGCAAATACCATAATAAGGGCGCGATGCTGAACCTGGGGGAGAGGCGGCGTCCGGTGGTGGCCGCCGTGTCCGTGGCACTGTCTGCCGTGATGGCGGCGGTGTTCGTGTGCAGCCTGGGACAGAGGGGGAACCGCCTGCTGCGCCTTGGGCTTTCGCTTCTGCTGGGCGGGGCATTCAGCAATACCTACGACAGATTGAAGCGCCGGTACGTGGTGGATTACCTGACATTCAATGTCAGGTGGAAGCCTCTCCGCCGGGTGGTGTTCAATCTGTCGGATTTCTGCATCCTGATTGGCGCACTGCTTGCAGTCATTAGCGTGCCTGATGATGTATTGTGACTTGAGACATGTACAATTAACGGGAGGGGCTGCCGCATCAATTACTTAGTGCGACAGCCCCTGCAGCTTGATTAAGCAGTGATGACGGTTCCGATTTTCCCGCGCACAGCGTCTTTCGTCCTGGCCAGGGAGGTAATCAGCACTCTCCCGGCCGGCACCTTTTCCAGATAGCTGATAGCCGCCTCAATCTTCGGCAGCATGGTGCCCTCCTCGAACTGTCCCTGGGAAATCGCATCTTTCGCCTGGGCTACGGTCATGGCAGCGACGGGAGCCTGATTCTCCCCGCCGAAATCCCGGTACACACATTCCACGCCGGTAAAGATAATCAGTTCATCACATTTCAGATCCGCCGCCAATTTTCCGGCGATGGCATCTTTCTCGATGACAGCAGAGGCGCCTTTCAGCACATGCTGCTGCTCGATGACGGGAATCCCGCCGCCTCCGCAGGCGATGACCACCTGATCCGCATCGGCGAGAGCGCGGATGGCTTCGATTTCCACGATATCGATAGGCCTGGGGGCGGCAACCACCCGGCGGAAACCCCTGCCCGTGGTCTCCCGGACGTAATTTCCTTTCTTTTCTTCCGCTTCTGCGTCTTCTTTCGTCATGTAGCGGCCGATGACCTTGGTGGGCTCGTAGAAAGCCTCGTCATAGGGATCCACCGTCACCTGGGTGAGGATCGTGCTCACGGGCTTCGGGATGCCCCGCCCCAGCAGCTCGCTGCGCAGGGCGTTCTGGATATCGTACCCTACGTATCCCTGGCTCATGGCCGAGCATACGCACATGGGGGCAGGCGTATAGTCGGTATAGACCCGCCGCAGCTCCGTCATGGCCTTGTGGATCATGCTGACCTGGGGGCCGTTGCTGTGGGTGATGGTCAGCTGGTAATCCTCCTCCACCAGGTCCGCCAGGGCCCTGGCTGTGACCTTTACGGCATCTTTCTGTGCTCCTGTGGTATATCCCAATGCTTCGTGCCCCAGGGACACGACTGCTCTTTTTCTGCTCATATGATTCACCTCTGATGTATTATGCCATTAAGTATACATTTTTTGGGAAAGAAAAGCAATAGAAAATCCAGGGAAAGCATGGCTGTTGACTTCTGTGGGAAAAGCCTCTATACTGAAAGCAGCGAAATGCGCAAAACCAAAAAGGAGATAGATACATATGGAGAAGAAGATTCTGTTCCCCCAGGTGAAAGGATTCGTCCACGGCGGCGACTACAATCCGGAACAATGGCTGGACAGGCCGGATATTCTTGAAGAGGACGTGCGGCTGATGAAGAAAGCCGGCATCAACAGCGCCAGTGTGGGCATATTTTCCTGGTCCGTCCTGGAGCCCGCGGAGGGAGAATTCCATTTTGAATGGCTGGAGGAAATCATAGACAGGCTGTATGAAAACGGCATCTATACCGTGCTGGCCACGCCCTCCGGCGCCCGGCCGGCATGGCTGGACGAGAAATATCCGGAGGCCATGCGGGTGAACAAAATGGGTCAGCGGGAGCACCACGGAGGCCGTCATAACCACTGTATGAGTTCCCCCGTCTACAGGGAGAAAGTGGCCCTCATAGACCGGAAACTGGCGGAAAAGTTCGGTTCCCATCCCGGCGTGATCATGTATCATATCTCCAATGAATTCAGCGGGGAATGCTATTGTGAGCACTGTATCCGGAGATTCCGCAGCTACCTGGCCGAGAAGTATGACCATGACATCGAGAAGCTCAACAAAGCATGGTGGACCGCGTTCTGGAGCCACAGATACAACAATTTTGACCAGATAGAGCCGCCTTTCATCCACGGCGAGACCAGCGTCATGGGCCTGAACCTGGAGTGGAAGCGCTTTACCACATGGAATACCAATGATTTCATGAAAGCGGAGAGGGACGTGCTGCGCAGCGTGACGCCCCATATCCCGGTGACAGCCAACCTGATGCGGATGTTCGGCGGGCTGGACTACCGGAAGATGGCGCCTGATATGGACGTGGTGTCCTGGGATAATTATCCTATGTTCCACAACGACTGGGAGACCCTGACGGACACCGCCTGGGAGACGGCTTTCCAGCATGCGCTGATGCGTTCTTTAAAACGCGATGTACCGTTCATGATGATGGAGAGCGCGCCGGGCCTGGTGAACTGGCAGGAAGTGAACAAGGTGAAGCGTCCGGGCATCCACAGGCTGGCCTGTGTGCAGGCAGTGGCCTGCGGCTCCGATTCCGTGCAGTATTTTCAGTGGAGGAAAGGGCGCGGCTCCTATGAGCAGTTCCACGGTGCCGTAGTGGATCATATCGGGACGGACGACACGAGGATCTTCAGGGAAGTGGCAGAGGTGGGAGAGCTGCTTAAAAAAATGGCCCCTGCCGCCGGAACGCTTGTAAAGACCAAAGCAGCCATGCTGTTCGACTGGGACAACCGCTGGGCCATCGAGGACATGCAGGGCCTGGGCCGGAAAACGAAAAAACATGAGGAGACCTGTATCAATATCTGGAAAGAATTCTTCCGGCTGGGAGTGGACATGGACATCGTGGGCTCCGATGAGAATCTGGACCGGTATGACCTGGTGGTGGCGCCCATGCTGTATATGCTGCAGCCGGGGACGGCACAGAACCTGAAAGCTTTCGTGGAGAGGGGCGGGCAGCTTCTGGCCACCTATCTGCTGGGGTATGTGGATGCGGATCAGCTCTGCTACCTGGGAGGTTTCCCGGGGGACGGGCTTAAGGATTTGTTCGGCATTGTCAGCGAGGAAATCGACTCTCTGTATCCTGCGGACAGGAATGGTATCGTGGTGACGGATGAGAGACTTTGTGCCGGGCAGGAGATGGGCTGTGCGGACAGCGGCTGCGGCGGACGGGCTGAATCCGGAAAAGTCTGGGAAGTGACAGATTATGCGGAGGTGCTGCGGGTACAGGATGCCCGGGTGCTGGGCGTCTACGCCTCCGATTTCTATCAGGGCACTGCCGCGATGACCTGTAAGAGCCATGGAAAGGGCAATGCCTATTATGTGGCGGCCAGAACCGAGGCGTCCGCAATGCGCCCGCTGTTCGAGCAGATGATGGCGGATGCCGGAATCCCTGTAAGAAAGCTGGCAGAGGGCGTGGAATGCCATGTCAGGAGCGGTGAAGAGGGCGTCTATGAGTTCTATCTGAACTGGAATAAAGAAGAGATGGCCGTTTCCGGCGTAAAAGGCAGGGATATGGTCACCGGCGCGGAAATTACGGATACCCTGACCCTGCCGGGGTATGGCATTGCGGTGGTTAATCTCCTGAGCCGCTGAAAGGCAGTATACAGGGATATTGGAGCCGCAGGATAGATGAATCCATTACAAAAGGGCAGAGCCCCGGAATCGGCATCCGGGGTTCTGCCGCGTCAAAAGCTGACTTATGACATTATGACATGGCCCACCCGGCCACCTGATCCAATACCTCAAAATAGTCTTCAAAGGTCTTGCGGCAGCAGCCGGGATTGGCGATGACGATGCCGGGGCTGCGCAGCCCGGTCAAAGAGAAGCCCATGGCCACCCGATGGTCGTCATAGGTCTCCACGGTGGAGGGCTTCGGCGCGCCCGGGTGAATGGTGATGCTGTCTGTGCGCGCCTCGCAGCGGCAGCCCATCTTTGACAGCTCTGCAGCGATAGCGGCGATGCGGTCGCTCTCCTGGAAACGGATGTGCCCGATGCCGGTGATGGTAGTAGGGGCATCCGCAAAGGGGGCGATGGCAGCCAGGGTAATGGCCTGGTCGGAGCAGGCCGACATATCCGCGGTGATGCCGTGGAACCTTTCCGCCGCCGGAGGCTCCAGCAGGATGCCCCGTGGAGTATCTTTCGCCTGGCAGCCCATCCGTTCCAATATCCGGATGAATTCCACATCCCCCTGGAGGGAATCGAAATGCACATTGTCCACCCGCACCGGGATATGCAGGAGCGGGCACATGGCATAGAAATAGCAGGCGGCGGAGGCGTCAGGCTCTATCTGATAATCCAGGGCCCTGTAATGCTGCCCGGCTTTGGTCAGGAATGTCCTTTCATCCTGCGCCAGGGTCTCCACGCCGAACTGTGCCATCATCTTCCGGGTCATCTCGATGTAGGCCATGCCGTGGGTACCCTCCACGGAAGTGGTAAAGTCCTCTTTGCACAGGCAGGAGGCTATCAGCAGCGCGCTCAGGAACTGGCTGCTTTCATCGATATTGACGCGGATGCTGTTCTTCCGGAAACCGTGGCTCCGCAATGTAAAGGGAAAACTTCCCTTGGGAAAACCTCCCAAAGGAGAGATTTCCCTGGAAAGGTTTTCCGTGAGAGATGCCTCCGGAGGAGCTGCGGAGGAAAGGCTTTCGCCGGTGTCTGCTTCATAGATGACTTCGCAGCCAAGCTCCCTTAAAGAATCGAGCAGCGGCGCCATGGGACGCCTGCGCATCTGCTCTGAGGCATCCATATGGTATACGCCCTGGGAAAGCCCCAGGAACGCTGTCAGAAAGCGGGCTGCGGTTCCGGCGCTCCCCACGTACTGACTGGCCTCGGGGAGAGGGACTGCGCCGCCCATGCCCCTGACATGGATGATGCGCGCCGCCTCGTCCGTCTGCGCCTCGAACCCTAGGTCCTGTATGCATTTCAGAAAATGGCGGGAATCATCGGAAAAAAGGGCTCCCCGCAGAGTGGACATCCCATCCGCCAGCGTAGCCAGCAGAAGAGCGCGGTTGGTGATGCTCTTAGAGCCGGGGACGCTTACCGTGAGAGGAGCGGAAGTTCTTTTTGCTGCAATATTGTCGTATAGATACGGCACAGAATAAGTACTCTGCTTTGTCATGTTCATGTCCTCCTGCGAGCCTTACCCTTTCAGCCCCCGGGCCTGCCTGTCCATATCTTCCACGACGATGTCATGAATCTCGCCCAGAGACGCGCAGTACTCCAGTACCTTCCAGGGCTCGTTGGTATGGAAATGGATTTTGATCAATTCCTCATCACCCACCGCCAGCAGGCAATCACCCTTGAAGTTGTCCGTGAAATATTCCGTAATCCGGTCTTCGTCAAGATTTTCCCCTTCTATCAGCAATTGTGTGTCATATCGAAATTCCAGCATGGCTTTCCCTCCGTATAGTTTGTGTTGAGATTTTATTATCATTATATAGTAGAATGAAGCCATAAATCAAGGCTCTCTTTGCAAAAACAGATTTTTGTATCATCTTGCAGAATGCGCCGCTTGATTCCTCCGGATTGCTGTGCTATACTCGGTATCATCATAAAATATTAAGCATAATGTACAAGGCGGGGCCTGAACAGACGAGGGAGAGCGATGGACATGGTAGATTTTTTGAGTCAGCTGAATACGGAGACGGAGGTGCTCTTGACGCTTTCCATCATATTATTTTCCGGATTCATCCTGACCAGGATGACGAACACACTGAATATGCCGAAAGTAAGCGGCTATATCTTGGCGGGCATTCTGATCGGCCCCTGCTGCCTGAATTTCATCCCGGCGCCCATGATAGAGGGGATGGGCTTCGTGAGCGACCTGGCCCTGGCTTTCATAGCGTTCGGTGTGGGAAAGTTCTTTAAAAAGGAAGTGCTGATGCGGACAGGGAAGAGAATCATCGTCATCACTCTCAGCGAAGCCCTGACGGCGGGGGTGCTGGTGACGGTGGTCCTGAAGCTGGTGTTCCGCCTGAACTGGGAATTCGCGCTGATTTTAGGGGCCATCGCCACGGCCACGGCGCCTGCCAGCACCATGATGACAATCAATCAGTACAAAGCCAGGGGAGAGTTCGTAGATACTTTGCTGCAGATTGTGGCGCTGGACGATGTGGTGTGCCTGCTGGCGTTCAGCATCGTGTCCGCCATCATCAACGGAAATGAGGCGGGAGGGTTCTCTGCCCATGATATCCTGCTCCCCATAGCATACAACCTGCTGGTAATCGTGCTGGGTATCTTCTGCGGATATTTTCTGAGCCGCCTGCTGATTCCGGCTAGGAGCAAGGACAACCGGCTGATTCTGGCCATCGCCATGCTGCTGGGACTGAGCGGCATCTGCGCGGCCATCGATATCTCGCCGCTGTTGTCCTGTATGGTGTTCGGGGCTGTGTACATAAACCTTACAAGGGACAAGAAGCTGTTCCGCCAGATCAACAGTTTCACGCCGCCGGTGATGTCCATTTTCTTCATTGTATCGGGCATGAACCTGGACATCGGGGCTTTGCGGACTGTGGGGGCCATAGGGGTAGGGTATTTTATCGTCCGCATCATCGGAAAGTACATGGGGACTTATATCAGCTGCATGTGCATGAAGACCAGCAGGGAAATCCGCAATTTCATGGGCCTGGCCCTGATTCCCCAGGCGGGAGTGGCCATCGGCCTTGCGTTCCTGGGACAGAGGATGCTGCCGCCGGAGACGGGCAGCATGATGCTGACTATCATATTGTCTTCATCTGTGCTCTATGAGATGGCGGGGCCGGTCAGCGCCAAGGCCGCGCTGCTTCTGTCAGGGAGCATTCCCTATGGGAAAAAGGAGAATCAGGAAGCCGGGGTGGAAACATCGGGTGATATGGCAGAGGAGTCTGCGGAAAGGAGCGCAGCGGGAACGGCAGGAGAGACCGGGGAGGAAACGCCGGCGGATATGGCAGAGGAGCCTCCGGAAGAATCTGCAGTGGCTATAGAGGGGGAGGACACAGAGCGAGTCAGGACGTCAGGAACGGAAACAGATGCGGCATCCGATTCAGAGGAGGGGCTCCCCGCAGACAGCAAAAGGCCGGATTCCGAAGCGGCAGAGGGCGCCGAAAAAGAAGGAAAGGAAAAAACATCCGGGAACCGGAAAAGAGAAGAATCCCGCAAGAAAGCAAAGCATCGGAAAGAATCCGGCAGCCGGGGAAAGGCAAAAAAGGACGCGGCCAAAAAGCGGGAAAAAGTAAAGGAAAATCAGGAAACAGGGCCCGCCCCCCGCAGTGAAGAAGCAGAGGAGAAGCGGTCTTTCGGCAGAGAGACCGTGCAGCAGCGCCCGAAGGGCATTACGGCAGAGCCTGAGATTCCGGAGGAAGAGGAAGAGCTCCACGCCGTCCTGCCGGAGCTGCGGGAATACAGTAAAGAGGCAGAGGAGGGCGATGTCTACGATATTGAAAGGGAATTGAAGCCTCCAAAGCCCGGGAAAAAGAAGAAAGGCAAGAAATCAGTATCCGGAACGAAAGAACGGAAAGGGACAGAGGTGCATTAGATGAAGCTGATATTTTTCGATATTGACGGAACCCTGATTGGCAATGGGACGCATACGCTGGCGGAGAGTACCAGGGAGGCCGTCCGCGGCGCGCGCAGCAACGGCCACATCTGTATCGTCAATACGGGCAGAACCTGGAGGATGGTGGGCGACTGGCTGCCGAATCAGGAGAGGTTCGACGGGTATCTGCTGGGCTGCGGCACCATGGCGCGGTATGGGGAGGAAATCCTCTGGCACAGTACTTTATCGGAGAGGCAGGGACGCCGGATTATGGAGGGGCTGGACCGATATGGCATCGATACGCTGCTGGAGGGAGCGGAGGACATCTATGCCAGGACATTGCCTGAAATTCGGACGGATACTTTCCGCCGCCATATGGGAAAGGGGTTGGCCGGTATCTGCAAAGCCTGGACAGAGGCCCCCGGCCATTTTGACAAGTTTTTCTTCTTCTCGGATGAGGACTGGCGGGCAGAGGGGTTCCGGCAGGAGTTTGGGGAAGAACTTTCTTTCATCGACAGGGAGCAGGGGTTCTGGGAGGTGACGCCTGCGGGCTTTTCCAAGGGCAATGGCATAAGGCTTCTGGCGGAGAGGCTGCGGATTCCCATGGAGGACACGGTGGCTGTGGGCGACAGCAGCAACGATCTGGAGATGCTGCAGTGCGCCGGAACAGGCATCGCCATGGGCAATGCCACACAGGCCCTCCGGGACATTGCGGACTATGTGACCACGGATGTAATGGATGACGGTATTCCGAATGCATTAAAATGGCTGGGCGTCATATAGACGGAAAGCCGTATAGACAGAATGCTATGTGATTTCCCCGGTTCATCAGGCCCGGTTCTTCTTTTTCAGGGAAAAAGCCTCCCGGTAGGCAGTGGCCGTGATGCCCTCGTAGCGTTTGAACAGGCGCATGAAATATTTTTCGTCCCCTATGCCCACTTGTCCGGCAATCTCCGCCAGCGTCAGCTTCGGGGTGGAAGTCAGCAGGTTCTTCGCCACCTGGATGCGCTGCCGGTTTATGTACTCGGTGATGGTGCAGCCACTGCAGCGCTTGAAGACGGAGGTCAGATAGGAGGGATGGTAGCCGAACTTCTCCGCGATGTCCGCCACGGACAGAGTGGTGTCGAAGTTCAGCTGCAGCCATTCCATCAGGTCGGCGATGCCCAGGGGAATCTTCTCGCTGCGCTGCATCAGGTGATGGCGGAAGAAGCATTCGTGGGTCACTTCCAGCAGCAGCGTGCTCTGGGCGTAGCTGCACTGTGTGGAGGACAGGCTGCCCAGCCGCTTGGCCAGGTCCAGGAGCTGCACGAACAGTACATTGACCCGGCTGTTCGGGGACAGGGTGCCGGTCTCCGGAAGGATGTAGCGGGGATGGTTCTCCTCCAGAAAAAGGGCACCGGCCCGGGATTCACTTAAGACAGAGCTGTCTTCCGAACCGAACCGGAAATGAGTCCAGTAGAAGGACAGCTCTCCCTGGGAAGCCCGGGTGCCGAAGTGGCATTCCCCGGGAAACAGCAGCACGAACTGGCCGGGGCCTAAATGATAGCTGCGCTGTCCCGACTGGATGTGCAAAATGCCTTTCGTGACGGAGAGGAACTCACAGGACTGGAGGGTGCGCCTGGCGTGGAGGAACTGGTCTTCGTTGGTGAGGTTGCCCGCGGACAGGAACCGCACCGGTTCGGAGGCATCGGATACCATGTACAACATCTATGATTTGTCCACCTTTCATTGAAAACTGTATGTTGCGATTATTTATGGAAATGATAACATGATTTTAGAGAGAAGACAATTCTTCCGGCGAAAATCGTAATATTTGTGCACATTCGGAAAAGCCGGATTCGCGGCCTTTCCGAAAGGATTCCCATAGTCTGTCTCTGGGGATCAATCAGTGCCGCCAGGCGGCAGAATGGAGGATGGATATGAAAAAAGCAGCAAAAGAGGTAAATGTCAGCCAGGTAAAGGTGGCGGACGGATTCTGGACGGGGATGCAGGAGAAAGTCATAGATGTAGTCATTCCCTTTCAGGAGAAGGTGCTGAACGATGAAGTCCCCGGGGTGGCCAAGAGCCATGCCATCGAGAACTTCCGCATCGCCGCGGGCCTGAGCGAAGGCGAGTTCTACGGGATGGTGTTCCAGGACAGCGATCTGGCGAAATGGCTGGAGGGCGTGGCCTATTCCCTGTCCGTGAAGCCGGACGCGGATCTGGAAGCCAGGGCGGACGGCATCATCGACATCATAGAGAAGGCCCAGCAGCCAGACGGCTACCTGAACACCTATTTCACCATCAAGGAGCCGGAGCACCGCTGGCAGAACCTCCACGAGTGCCACGAACTCTACTGCGCGGGCCATATGATGGAGGCGGCTGTGGCTTATTTTGACGTCACCGGGAAGGATAAGCTTCTGCATGTGATGGAGCGCATGGCTGACCATATCATCGACAGGTTCGGGCCGGAGGAGGACAAGGAGCACGGCATCCCCGGACACCAGGAGGTGGAGATCGGCCTGATGAAGCTCTACCGCGCCACCGGGAAAGAAAAATACATGGACATGGCGAAATATTTCCTGGAGGAGCGGGGCAAGAACCCGGACTATTTCCATCAGGAGAAGCTGAAGAGGGGCTGGCAGCACTGGGGGCAGTACAGCATCGAAGCCATGGACGTGACCTACAACCAGGCCCATGAGCCCATCTACGACCAGAAGGAGGCGGTGGGCCACGCCGTCCGCGCCCTGTACATGTACACCGCCATGGCGGATCTGGCCGGGACGGACGGGGACGAAAGGCTCTGTCAGGCCTGCCGGACGCTGTGGGACAATGTGGTGAACAAGAAGATGTACATCACCGGCGCCCTGGGCGGGAATCCGGAGGGGGAGGCGTTCTCCAACAACTATGAGCTGCCCAACGACATGGCTTACGCGGAGACCTGTGCTTCCATCGCCATGGTGTTCTTCGCCCACCGGATGCTGGAGATGGAGATGGACGGCGCTTACGCGGACATCATGGAGAAAGAACTGTACAACAGCACGATCAGCGGCATGCAGCTGGACGGGAAGAAGTATTTCTATGTGAACCCCCTGGAGTGCGAGCCGGGTGTGTCCGGAAAGCTCTTCGGGTATCAGCACTCCCTGCCGGTAAGACCCGGCTGGTACGCCTGCGCCTGCTGCCCGCCCAACCTGGTGCGGCTGGTGACCTCTTTGGGGCAGTACTGCTGGAGCGAGAATGACTCCACCGTCTACTCCCACCTGATGATCGGACAGAGGGCGCAGCTTGAGAAGGCGGAGGTGACGGTGGAGACCAGATACCCTTGGGAGGGGAAGGCGGCCTATGTCATCGCGCCGAAGACGGCGCAGGCGTTCACGCTTGCCATCCACATTCCTTACTATGTGAAGCCAAAGGACAGCCGGGTCAGCCTTACCGTGAACGGGGAGAAGCTGGATGTGGCCGCGCTGCTGAAGAAGGGCTATGTATACATCACCAGAAGCTGGGCCCCGGGCGACAGGGTAGAGCTGAATTTCCCCATGGAGGTGCGCAAGGCTTATGCCAACCAGCATGTGCGCGAGGACGCGGGCTGCGTGGCGCTGCTGCGGGGGCCCGTGGTGTACTGCTTCGAGGGCGTGGACAACGGGGAGCTGATTCAGAGTCTGCGGATTCCGAAGGAGCTGAAGGCGGAAAGCTATGTCTGCGAGGAGGGCGTGCTGAAAGGGAACGTGCTCTTAAAGATAGAGGGCTATCGCATGGTGGGAAGCGACGCACTGTACAGCGAGGAGCCGCCGGTGAAGGAAAAGGCCCGGCTGACTGCCATCCCTTATTATGCCTGGGCCAACCGGGGCGAGAACCAGATGCGGGTGTGGATGCAGGAGGAACCGTGAACTTGCCGTCCCGTCGAATGTCAGGTGTGGAACCTGCGCATGTTTTAAGAAGAAAAAATCAGCGGCTCCCTGCGGCATGATTGCCGGAGGGAGCCGCTGGCGTTACGGAAACCGCCGCGAAAGCACAGTGCGGTCTGCCGGACGGCATCGCCTGTTTCAGCTGTTTGCAAATGGCAGCGTCCCCTGATATGCCATCAATGCGAAAGCGATGACGCCGCCCAGGGCATAGATGCCGTTTATGACCACGCAGATTTTCATAAGCGTATGCTGTACCTTTCCCTTTGCATAGACTACAGCGGTGAATACCCCGCTGAAGACCATAAACGCGGCATAGCAGGAAATCATGATTGCCGCCGTAGGGGACTCCAGCGCCCAGGGGAAGCTGCGCAGGGGCAGAATTGTCCAGGGGATGAAGAGCATCAGGGCGCAGATGGCTGTCAGGATTATCTGTTTCGGGTTATTTTTCATATCGGATACCATTCCTTTCTGTTGCCTGCCGGTTCCATGGCAGGAATTTTTGTATAAGTAGTGCATATCTGTCGCTTCCGCAGCATTGCAGGCGCCGGGACGCAGCCCTGATATTCTTCACAGGGAGTCCGAATTCCGCTCTGCCGTGCCGTACCGGGCGCAGGCAATCGCCAGGCTGAAAACCGTGACGCATATGCCGATGGGGAGCATGGGAATCAGCTGTATCTCCGCGCCGAAGACATCCGGAGCTATCCGTCCGTACTCTGTCATCAGGATATAGAACGGATAGTCCGGCGGATAGCTGTACCAGATTTCCGTATTCAGCATCAGCACCGAGGGGACGATAGACGCGAGCCCCAGCCCTGCGGAGAAGATGGGAGTCCGTATCAAAATGCTGAGCATCCAGTAGATGGCTGCCGCAGGCACCGCGGCAAGGTAAATCAGGGAGGCGCAGCGGCACACATAGGAGAGCGGCAGCAGGAAATCATAAGCATACAGCTTAGAGGCCAGCAGGGCGGAGCCGTAATAGGTTGCTATGGACAGCACCAGCTGCACGGCAGCCAGGACGATCGTCACCAGGAACTTTGCCAGGCACAGCTTCGCGGTGCTGACGGGAAGGGTCAGGCATTTGACCAGGCCTCTGCTGCGGATCTCCGTCTGGCTCAGCAGTACGGTGCAGACGATCAGCATGGCGGGAATCATGAACCAGGCTAGCCCCATGTAGCCCTGGATGAAATAATTGTGCTCCGGGGAGATGTCAAAAGGATTTACAAGGAAATTCACATTGGCGTTCATGGCGGAGGGCAGCCACATCATGACTGCGGGAATCAGCAGAATCCAGAAAATCCCGGAGCGGCGTATTTTCAGCATCTCCACGCCGAAGAGAGAGAACAGGTTCAAAGGTCGGTATTCGTTCTTCATGAGAAACACCTCCTGATATTGTGATAAATGCGCTCCGCGGCGCAGAACAAAAGGACCTCCCCCAGGCACAGGGCGCACATCCACAGGGCTTCCCTGCCGGAAAACTGGTGCAGCATCCGGTAAGGGGACGCAAAGGGCATCAGCGCCACGGCCGCGCTGCCCTGGGGCAGCATGGAGGAAAAGAACACCAGTATCACGCCTGCCCCCAGACTGATCCACATATTCTGGCACATGGAAGAGAGGAACAGCATGGCCGCCGCGGTAGGCAGCAGGAGTACAAGCTCGAATGCCAATCCGGCAAGCAGCTGCCTGCCGGCGCCCGCGCTGTCCGAAAACCAGTGGGCCCGGCACAGCAACAGGGAAAGCGCCTCGATGCAAAGGGGCAGCAGGCAGGAGACGGCCAGTATCGTAAGCTTTCCCAGAAACAGACATAAGGGGCGCATGGGCAGGGACCTGGCCTTCTGGATGCCGTTGTCCGCGTATTCGGTGTGGTAGAGGATACAGGCCCCGCACACCACCAGGAAGATGTTCAGCTGGGCCATCAGCTGCCAGTTGGCATCCATCAGGATGCGGAAAGGGCTCCCGGACTGAGAGGTGAAGGACTCCGCCCGCACGGCCATGTTGACGGCCGGCACCAGGGCTCCAAGCAGGCCTCCGCCCAGGAAGGCGGGACAGAACCCGGTCCGCCGGAGCTTGCGCGTCTCAAGGAAAGGCTGCAGGAAAGGGACTCTCGTTCCGCTCATATGCGCTCACCTCGATTCCGGTTGTCCATATCGATCAGGGACAGGAAGGTTTCCTCCAGATTGTAGGTGGGGAGACCGGCGTTTTCGGCAGTGCGCTTCAGGGCGTCCATGGTTCCCTCGAACAGCAGCCGGCCGTGGTTCAGGATGCCGAAGTCGTCGGCCATCAGCTCTACCTCCGGCAGCAGGTGGGAGGACACCAGCACGGTGCAGTCGTACTTTTCCGGCAGGGAGCGCACCAGGGTGCGTATCTCGTGGATGCCGATGGGATCCAGCCCGTTGGTGGGCTCATCCAGAATCAGAATGGGCGGATGGCCCAGCAGGGCGCCGGCCAGCCCCAGGCGCTGCTTCATGCCCAGGGAATATTTCTTTGCCTGGCGCTTCCTGTGCTCCGTCAGCCCTGTCAGTTCCAGGGCATCGGCCACGGCGGATTTGGGCAGCTGCAGGATGCGGCGCAGGATTTCCAGGTTCTCCTCCCCGGTGAGGTTCCCGTAGAAAGCGGGGGCTTCTATAAAGGAACCCATGTCCCGGAGGATGGCGATTCGGTCTTTCGGGTAGCTCTTCCGGTTGATATGGAAGCTTCCGGAAGTGGGCTTCGCCAGCCCCAGGAGCATTTTCATGGTGGTGGACTTCCCGGCGCCGTTGGGGCCCAGGAAGCCGTAGACGCTGCCTTTTTTGATATGCAGGTTCAGGTGGGATACGGCGGTGAAGTCGCCGTAGGTTTTTGTCAGGTTCTGTGTTTCAATGATGTTCATTTCGCTCATGTCAGACTCCTTTTTTTGATTGTCGGTGACGGCAGAGAATCCGCCAGGCGCTCTCTGCCGCTTCGCGTCTGGTTTCGGAAGTTGCCCGGAACCACGGCGCTTTTTGTTTACCGGTTAAGGCCAGTATAATATCCCGGGCTTACGGGAACCTTTCAGCTGCCTTACATTTACCTTACATTTTGATTTTCGGCAGGGAGGATGGGGGAAAATATGCTATAATTTTTTTATAAGAACATAAAATACGGAAAGGAGAACTCCATGGGATATGAATATCTGAGGAAAAAAAGGATTCTGCTGGTAGACGATGAAGAGCAGCTGCGGGACATGGTGTCATCCATGCTGACCCAGGAGGGCTATACACAGGTGCGGACGGCGGGGAATATGGCGGAGGCCCTTGATGCGGCGGAGGCCTGGAAACCGGAATTGGCCATACTGGACGTGATGCTGCCGGACGGGGACGGTTTTTCGCTGCTGCAGAGGCTGCGGGAGACGACGGATGTGCCTGTATTGTTTCTCACAGCCAGAGGAGAGGACGAGGACAAATTCCGGGGCTTCGGGCTGGGGGCGGACGACTATGTGGTGAAGCCTTTTCTGCCCAGAGAGCTGATGTTTCGAGTATCGGCTCTGCTGCGCCGCAGCTATAGGGAAGAGTGTCCAAGGGTGCGGCTGGCGGCCTGCGAGCTGGACTTCGAGCGGGCGGAAGTGATCAAGGGGGAGGAGCGCCTGTCCCTGACCGCCAAGGAGTTTGAACTGCTGAATGTCCTGTACCGCAACGCGGGCCGCATCGTCACCATAGACGGGCTGTGCGAGGCCGCGTGGGGCGACAATCCTTACGGCTACGAGAATTCCCTCATGGCCCATATCCGGCGCATCCGTGAAAAAATAGAGGAAAATCCGTCAAAACCGGTCTCCCTGCTGACCGTGAAAGGGCTGGGCTATAAGCTGGTGCTGGCGGAAAAACAGGGGAGAGATTCATGAAAAGAACGATGCGTTTAATCAGACGTTTCCTGATGCTTGCGCTGGGAATCGGACCTATTCTGCTGATACTGAATCTGGCGCTTTTCATCGCCTTTACCTGGCGGGAGAAAAGCGGCGGAGGCGGCTGGGACGCGGCGAAAGAGGTGGGAGAGGAGCTCGCCCTGAAGGAGGACGGCTCCTGGAGTTTATCTGATGTTGGCGAACAGATATTGACGGAATACCGTGCATGGGGAATCCTGGTGGAAAACGGGACGGGAGATGTAATCTGGCACAGCGGGGACCTCCCGGAGGAAATTCCGCTGCATTATTCCCTGTCGGAGATTTCCTGGTATACCAGAGGCTATATAGCGGATTATCCTACCACGGTGGGGGCCAGGGGGGATGATCTGGTGATTCTGGGACATCCCAAAGATGCCTACTGGAAACTGCTGTGGAATAGTTTTGACTACGATATCATCGCCGGAATGCCAAGGATGATTCTGAGCTTTCTGGGGATGAACGCGGTTCTGATTTTTGTCATCTATATGATACTGGCTACCCGCATCCTGCGGTCCGTGAAGCCCGTGGTGCAGGGCATGGAGGCGCTGCCGGAAAGGGAGGTCTATGTCGGGGAGGAAGGGTTTCTGGCGGAAGTGGCCGCCGCGGTGAACCGGGTGAACGAGAAGCTGCGCGCTCAGGAGAGGAATCTGCGGAAAAAGGAGAACGCCCGGGCGGGCTGGATATCGGGCATTTCACATGATATCAGGACGCCTCTGACCATGGTGATGGGATATGCGGCGGAGATAGAGGAGGACGCCTCGCTGCCTGTGGACACAAGGCGGAAAGCGGAGGTCATCCGGCGGCAGAGCCTCAAGATGAAAGAGCTGGTGGGCAACCTGAACCTTGCCTCCAAACTGGAATACCAGATGCAGCCGGTGAAGACAGAGACTGTGAACCTGGCAGCAGTGCTGAGACAGGCAGTGGCGGATTTCGTGAATCTGGATTTGGACGGGAAATACCCTGTGGACTTTGACTGTGATGAAAAAACGGATAAATATATTCTTCAGGGCGATAAGGAGCTGCTTCAGAGAGCCGTCTGCAATGTCCTGACCAATTCCCAGCTGCACAATCCGGAGGGCTGCCATATCGGTGTGAATCTGCACAGGGAGGCGGGAGCGGCCCATATCGTTCTGGAGGACGATGGAACCGGCGTCACCGACGAACAGCTGGCGGCGCTGCAAAGTACGCCCCACTATATGATGGACAGCGGAAACGGTTCGCAGCTCCGGCACGGCCTGGGGCTGGTAATCGTGCGCCAGATTGCGGCTGCCCATGGGGGATGGGTGCGGCTGGATCATGGAGAAAACGGGGGATTTCTGGTGGAGATTGTACTGAAATGCCTGTAGACGGCAGCGGACAGAATGCGGGTATGGAGACGCTCCGCGGCCATGTCCGGCAGTCGCCCGCAGAAATCATATGCTCCGGTAGATGCACAGGGAATCCGACAGCTTCAGGGTATCTATGGATTCCCTGCCGCCATGGGTTTTCCGGTAAAGCTGCAGCGTGCCGATGCCGCCGCCCCCCGCCCAGAGAGGCTGACTCTCTTTCCGGCCGTCTGGGTCTTCGTATTGCAGATTCAGCATTTCTTTCTTGGCGCAGCTGCCGGAAAGCTTGACGACTATGTCCTTGTTCTGCGCCAGCACATGCCAGATGAAGCGCTTGCCGGTCTCTTTAGTCTCCCACTTGCAGCGGGTGAACTGGAAATCCTCCCCTTGGCAGGTCAGCTGCAGCATCAGGCGGGGGCGCAGGGGGAACAGGAGGAATCTCGGGCGCAGGCAGTTCAGGGCCACCACGCAGCGGCGCGCCTCCTGACCGGTGCGATTGCTTACAAGTTTCCCGCAGGCGAACTGGAACCAGGGCTTGCCCATGCTGCGGCCCCAGTGCTTGTCCGCATAGCCGTGGCCTGATTCGGGGGTCACCTCATAGGGCACGCCGTCCACCGTGACGCTGCCCTGAAAAAGGCTGAGGATTCCCTCCCCGTGCCAGAAGCTGTCCAGCCTGCGGAAAGCCTCGGAGAATTTGCCGCCTAATCTGCCTGTGTGGCAGGAGACGATCTTCTGTACCCCTATGTCCCATTCCATGCATCCCGCGTCCGTCATGCGGGAGCGGTGTCTGGCCTCTCGCGGCGTCACTTCCATGGAGCCTGCAATCCTGTCTTCACTGTAGAGGAAACGCCCTGTTTTGGGGTCGTCTATCTGCATGACAAGGGGGCTGCCCGTGGCCTGCAGGGCGGACACCGGATAGAAAGCGTGGAACTGCCTGCCGCCGTTCCCCTCCTCATCGGGAAAGACGCCGGCCTTTATCATCACATAGGAGGGCTTCATGCCCCTTTTTTTAAAATAAGGATGCTGGCCTAAAATGGGCCGGGATGCCCCCGCGGCGGGATTGATGATAAAGAATTCCACAAAAAAAGTACGGGTCTGCCCTGTCCCGGGCTGTACGCCGGAGAAAGAGTGCCACCAGCGCATATAGCCTCTTTTGGACAGGGAGCCTCGCAGCATATGTGAATTTCTGACCAAATCCGACAGATTCATCCTTTGTTCTTCGCCTCGCTTCTTCGGTGGGGGATTCTCTGATGAGCTGCCAAGTCAATATCATAACAATATTTTGTAGCAGATAAAGGTATTATAATACCAGATATAGAAAATGACAAGAGTGTTACAAAAATATTTCATATACTTGTTGATTTTCTGCTGCTGTGCTATACTTTTCACAGGAAGAAAATACGCTTCTGAGACTGGGAAGACGAGGTATGGGGCATGAAGAGGTTATTGGTGACAGGGGCATCGGGCTTTATGGGAAGCAGGGTGGTGGATTTCTATCGGGGAAAATATGAAATCTGCGCACCAGGCCACGGCGAAATGGACATTACGGAGGAGGCGGAAGTCATTTCCGGACTGCGGGACTGGAGGCCGGATTATGTGGTGCACTGTGCGGCGATTTCGGATATCGGGCGCTGTGAGCAGGAGCCGGAGCGGTCTTTGCGCATCAATGTGGACGGCGCGGTGAACCTGGCAAAGGCATCTGCCCTGGTGGGCGCGAAATGCCTGCTGTGCAGCTCGGATCAGGTATATGCGGGAAGTATCGTCACAGGGCCCCACCGGGAGACGGAAAAAGTCACGCCGGGAAACCTGTACGGACGGGAGAAGCTTCTTGCGGAGGAGAAGTGTCTGGAAGTAAATCCTGACTGTGTCAGCCTAAGGCTTTCCTGGATGTATGACGCGCGGACTCTGAACGAAAAAGAGCACGGCGATTTCCTGCGGACTCTTCTGGCGAAAATCAGGACTTCGGAGACGCTGCGCTATCCGGGCAATGACATGCGCGGCATCACGGATGTGAACGAGGTGGCGGAACATCTGGAGGCAGCTTTCTCCCTGAAAGGCGGCGTCTATAATTTCGGCTCTCCCAACGCGAAAAGTATGTATGATACAGTGCATTCCCTTTTTGAAAAGCTGGGCTGGGAGACAGAGCGTCTCGCAAGGGATGGGGAGGCTCATGGGGGAAATTCCAGAGACCTGACCATGAGCCAGGAGAAGACAAACGGCGCGGGCATTTATTTCATGGACACGGAGGAGCGGCTGGTGCGGTGCATCCGGGCTGCGATTCAGAACTGAAAGTCCTGGGCCGTTTTATGCTCTGCTTATGGCCAGCAACTTTCATAATCAAATGCCAGCAGCCAGTCCTGCATCTTTTGAAGAACCTCCCGGTAATCTGCCTCTGTCACCCGGTATGTGCCATCCGCGAAACAGTAAGTCATGTAGTCGTTCATATCATGATTGTAGTGGGTATAATCACAATAATGTTCCAGATTTGTGATGTATTCATAATTGTTCTGGAAAAAATATATCTCTACATTAGGATAAGCAAGCAATCGTCCCATGATTTCTCCGATTTCCGCCATATAGGCAGGGATACTCCCCTCAGCCATACAGTTATACCAGTAAAGGATGCTGTACGGCGGGAAAAAAATAACAAATTTGGTATCTTCCATATTCTCAATATGCGGCTGAATATAATTTTCCATATTAAAAATCGTATTATCCATAAAGCTGTCAGCAGGAAGAGTGACGCCTGTCATCTCTGGCGCAGTATATGACAATGCAATTGTCTCTTTTCCATATCCCATATACATCCATGACCAGTAGGCCTGGTTGAGCGGCGTGTCAGCTTTCTTGAGCTGTGGCTTTATGATATATTCCCTGATGACATCCCTGTTGAACAGATACGAAACATCGTTAAAAAGATTATCGTCACACAGATATTCCGGGCAGCCGTAAGCCATGATTCCGGGTTCAGCATGATAGTTGAGCGGATCGATTCCTATGAAGACGGTTTCAATGTCGCTATTATATTCCTGAATCAATTCAAGGTAAGTCGAAATGTCAAGAGGGTATGCTGCATTGACGGACAACTTTATAGTATTAAGGCCCATTGTCTCATCAAAGAGGAGTGTGTCAAAGTTGACAGTCATTGAAGAACCGAGAATGACACTGTCGTAGTCGAAATTCTTGATCATGCCGGGATTTTGTGAAATCTGATTATCAATCACATAGTGAAAGCAGGAAAGCGGTTTATGATATTGAAAAAAAGGATCTACCAAAATGACCAGTGCGGCAATCAGACTCAAAGCAGTACAGAGAACAACTATTATAATGCGAAATGCTTTCTTATAACTGATGATTTTCACAAAAACGCCTCCTAAAAATTAAAGTATAAAAAGATGCTGACTCCTGAAAAAGAGAGCAGACACCACAAAAGAAGTCCGCAATATAGCATACATTTTAGCAGTGTCGGCTTGAACTTCGGCCATTCCCCTGTCTCGGAAATACCCTTGCAGCCCCATATCAGCCATGCCGATATCAGGCAATGGCATGCCATGGAAAAGTATGGGACAAAGACCAGACCCTCCAGATGTAACGCCTTGAAAATGTAATCAATTTCCTGCAAATCAAAGAAAGTTGCCAATTCGCCATACGTGCCCGGTTCATGAAAACGGAACATGCTGCTTAGGAGAGTCAGAGCCTGGTCAACGGAATCGGCTCTGAAAAACACCCAGGCGATGCTCACGGCCGCAAAAGTAACCGCCTCTGCCAATATCTTCCGCAGCTTACCCGACACAGGCGGTTCATGTCTGATAAAGGGCAGGTGCTTTTTTATATCATGAAAAATGCGGACGGCAATATTCATGATTCCATGCAACAGTCCCCAAAGGATAAAAGTATATCCGGCGCCATGCCAGATACCGCTGATCAGGAACACGATTAAAATATTCAGATAAGTGCGAAGCCTCCCTCTGCGGTTTCCTCCCAGAGGAACATAGAGATATCTGGTAAAAAATCGGGTCAGTGTAATATGCCAGCGATTCCAAAAGTCAGGGATATTCTCCGCCTTATATGGTGAGATGAAATTTACCGGAATACGCAGGTTGAATAGATATCCGATTCCTGCAGCCATGTCACAGTAACCGCTGAAGTCAAAGTAAATCTGAAGAGCATAGAAAATAATCACCAATATGGTGCTGAATCCTGACAATAAGTGCAGCTCACGGTACCCCCAGTTTACGGCTTGTCCAAGAGTATCTGCCAGCAGTACTTTCTTCGCAAGGCCGATGACAAATATGCAAAATCCCGTATAAATGTTCTTATAGTCAATATGCTTCAGCTCAAGATTGTTGAATTGTGGCATCATCTCGCGATAATTTACAATAGGACCGGCAATCAGCTGAGGAAAAAATGTTACAAAAAGCATGTAGTCACAAATGGGCTGTCTCTTTATGTCGCCCCGCCTTACATCCACCAGAAAGGCAATCTGCTGAAAAGAAAAGAAACTAATGCCTAAAGGAAGCAGAATGTTCTTCAGGAAAAGGGAGGTATGAAACAGATAATTGATATTTTCAATAAAAAAATTATAGTATTTAAAATAGAACAGCAGCCCAAGGTTAAAAAGGACTCCCAATCCGCACCAGAAATTATGCATCGATTTTCCCCGCTTCAGGCATGCGGCTATTTTAAGGTGACAGACATAATTCACTAAAATGCTTGCTAATATGACCCACAGATAGGAAACGTTAAAATATGCATAAAACCAGAGCGACATGCCGGTTAGAAAATATTTTGCATATTCATACTTTTTCTTTGCATTGAGAAAAAAATACCCCGACCATGCAAGCGGTAAAAAGAGCAGTATGAATATATAGGAATTGAACAGCATGTTTGAACCCTCCGCCCATCATAGTATATAACGTTCTTATTATATCCAAGACAACAAGCAGAGTCAAATATTAAATCCGTCTTTTGTTTTCCTTTTGTTTTCCGCTGTGGGCGGGTCTTTAGCAGCTCCATAATAAGAAAAGTATCTGCAGGCCGCTTACATAACGCAGTCCTGCATAAACAGCAGCGGCAAAGGCACTTCCAAAAGGATGCGCAAGCCGGGTACGCTCAGGAACTTGCTGAAATCCCTGGCACCGGCAGGGACGGCGTGATGGCATGGGCCGGGGAACTTTAGGCTGTCAATACGGTTCCGGGGCAAAAACGGCGATTTAGTAAAGAAAGTGTACATTTTTCGCTGTGGACGGAAGCCGGACTATAATGATATAATGACCTTATTCAAGGGAAAGCGGCCGGATGGCAAATGGACGCATGCAGGGGAAGGAGGAAACCGGGATGCGCATAGTGCTCTGTGACGACGATGAAAGGATTCTGGTACAGCTGGAAAGCTATTTAAGGGAATATTTCCACCAAAACGGCCTGGGACAGCCGGAGTACGCCTCCTACACCGACGGGGACGCCCTCCTGGCGGCTGAGTACGCTCCGGACACCCCCAGGGCGGACATGGCATTCCTGGACGTGGAGATGCCCGGCATCAGCGGCATCCATGTGGGGGCCCGGCTCCAGAACCGCAACCCCTATATCAAGATCTTCATCGTCACCTGCTACGCGGACTACCTGGACGAGGCCATGAAGTTCCATGTGTTCCGCTACCTCTCCAAGCCCCTGGACAAGGCGAGGCTCTTCCGCAACGTGAAGGACGCCCTGTACCAGATCAGCGTCTACACCAGGCCCATCGCCATAGAGACCAAGGCGGAGACCGTCACAAGGTACGCGGACGAGATCGTGATGGTGGAGGCCATGGGGCGCAGGGTGACGGTGCAGACCGTGGACAGGCTCTACGAGTCCGTCCAGAGAATGGGAGAGTGGGAGAAGCTCCTGGACATCGGATGCTTCGCCAGGCCCCACCGGAGCTTCATCGTCAACATGAAGTATGTCAGTTCCTTTTCCGATACCCTGATATCCCTTTCCGCCCCGGACGGCGGACAGTACAGCGCCTATCTGGCCAGGCGCAGGTACAAGGGCTTCAGGGATGCCTATATGCTGTATGTGGAGACCATGCGCTGATGAGAGAGACGGTTTGTTTGCTGCTTGGATTTGCCCTGCTGGCCTTTGGCAGCAGGCTTCTGTATCGGTTCTATCTGAAGATATGCGTCCGCCTGACCAAACCGGACCGCGCGCTCCCTCAGGACTGCGGGCCCCTGGCCCTGGTGCTGACAGGAGTTTCCCTGTTCACCATATTCCTTTTGTTAGTCATGGCTTACATGGGGGCGTTTCTGAACCTCCCGCCCAGCACAGGCTCCGTGCTGCTGGCAGGAGCCCTTCTGCTGGCGTTCGACGACCTGCTGATCTTCGCCGGATGGCAGTACGGCAGGCGAAAGGAGCAGGCGAACCTGACGGACCAATTGGCCCTCCAGAAGCGCCAGACGGAGGTGGGCTATTACAGGGCCCTGGAGGAGCAGTACGACAGGCAGCGGGTGCTCATCCACGACATCCGCAAGCACCTGGAGACCCTGCGGGACCTGGCGGAGGAGGGGCTGGAGGAGGAAGTGGCGCGGTATGTGCGCGAGCTGGAGGCCTCCCCGGCCCTGCAGAACAAGGTGCGCATCTGCGGCAACCGGATTCTGGACGTGATCCTGCGCCGGTACGGGGAGATCTGCCAGGAAAAGGGAATCGCTTTCCTGGTGGACGTGCGGGACAAGTCCGTGGACTTCCTGGAGCCCGGCGACATGACCGCGCTCTTCGGGAACCTCCTGGAGAATGCGGTGGAGGCCTCGGCGGGAGCCCGGGACGCCTATCTGGAGCTGATGGTGGACGCCAGGCCCGGGAGCCTGTTGGTGGTGACTCTGGTGAACTCCTGCAGGGAGGCCCCGAAGAGCGACGGCAGGGGCGGCTTCCTGACCCGCAAGGCCCCCGGGGCCGGGCACGGCACAGGCATGAAGAGCATCAGGGACACGGTGGAAAAATACGGGGGCACCATGCGGCAGTATTACGAGGAGGAGGGGAAGTTGTTCCACACGGTGATACTGCTGAAATGATGCTCCCCAAAAGCTGTCAAAAGGCTGCAGCCAAACCTGCGGACGCCAAAACCGCCGCTTTTTTGACCGTTCATGCAAAACGGGTTGTAATCCCTGCCAGGTCTGCTATACTGCTGACTAAGGCGCGAACCAAAAGCGCCTGGAAAGCGAGGGGGGCGGCCTATGAGACCATTGATATCCGTTTTGATTCCCGTATATCAGGTGGAGGGATACCTGGGCAGATGCCTGGACTCTGTCCTGGCCCAGACCTATCCCGACCTGGAGATCTGCATGGTGGACGACGGCCCAGACCATCGAGACCCTGTACCGGCTGGCAGTCCGGCATGGGGCGGACATCGTACAGTGCAAGATGGGGCACACCGGCGAGGATGCCATGCCTCCCATGGACATAGACAATCCGGACGAGAGGGTCTATCCTGACAGGGAGCAGGTCATGGTAGCAAAGGGGAGCTGAGGGCAAAATAGGAGATTTGGACAAATATGGAAAACACGCTTTTACGTTTTTATATAGACAACAGGAAACATCTCCCCGGCATCGCCTTTATCGTGGGTATCTCGCTGCTCTCAGGCATCCTGAAGATGCTGTCGGCCACCTACTGGGGGCGGGCTGTGGACTATGGCATCGCCGGGCTGGTGGAGGAGATGCTGGGCTGCGCGGTCCTGATGGCGGCTTTCATCCTGGCCGACTGCGTCCGCACGGCCCTGCATTATACGATCATAGGCCGGGTCACGGAGAGCATGTTCCTGGAGGTCAGGACCAGGGCCTTTGGGAAGATCATGAGGGGGGACGTGGCGGTGCTGGAGAGGAAGTTCCGCACCGGGGACATCGCGGTGCGGCTCAACGATGACATCGACTTCCTGAGCATTTTCTCCGCCAACCATCTCAGCGATTTCTCCAGACGGATTTTTTCCGGTCTGTTCGGGCTGGTGGCCTGCATCTTCCTGTCCTGGCAGATGTCCGTGGTCTATCTGGTAATCCTGCCTCTCTCCCTGTGGATGGTCAGTGCCATCAGCAGGCCCGTCCAGGCCCAGTCCAAGAGCTCCATGGACGACACCGGCGCGGCCATGGGGCTGGCGTCAGACATGATAACCGGGGCCCTCACGGTGAAGGCCTTCGCGGGGGAGGAGGTGCTGGGGCAGCGCTTCGACCGGGCCATCGACCGGGCCTACGGCCAGAAGGTGAAGTCCGAGAAGCTGGCCATGAAGATGACGGGGGTGAAATATGTGGCCACCGTGATGCAGACCATGTGCCTGTTTCTGGTGGGCTCCTGCCTGGTGTCCGCAGGGAGGCTCAGCGCCGGAGCGTTCATCTCTTTCGTCACATTGAGCGGCTATATCACTACGGCTTTCGAGCACTCGGACTACATGCTGCTCTGCGCCAGGAGGGCCGCCGCCTGCGCCTGCCGGTATTACGAGGCCATCGACATCCCGGAGGAGTGGCAGGGGGTGGTGCGGGAGGCTCAGGGAGAAATGCCCTGCGAGGCCTCGGGGCTGCACTTTGCCTATGGGGCTGACGGCGGCCGGGAATCCGGCGGCGGGCATGGGAACGGCGGCTATGATACGGTGTCTGCTCTGGCAGGACTGGATATCAGGATTCCCGGAGGGAAAAAGGTGGCCATCGTGGGGGCCAGCGGCTGCGGGAAGTCCACCCTCATCAAGCTCATCTGCCGGTTCTATCTGCCGGGTAAGGGGAGCCTTAAGCTGTTCGGGGTGGAGTCCGCGGAGTGGGAGGCTGCGGCCCTGCGGGCCCATATGGCCATCGTGACTCAGGACGCGGTGCTCTTCGACGGCAGCATCTATGAGAACGTGGCCTACGGCAGCCCGGCCGCCACCAGGCAGGACTGCGAGGATGCCCTGCGCCAGGTGGCCCTGTGGGATTTTGTAAACGGCTTCCCGGAGGGCATGGACCATTGTATAGGCGAGGGCGGGAATTCCCTGTCCGGGGGCCAGAAGCAGCGGCTGTGCATCGCCAGGGCCATGGTGAAGAAGGCGGATCTGGTGCTTTTGGACGAGGCCACCTCCGCCCTGGACTTCCAGACGGAGCGGGAGGTGCAGGAGGCCCTGGATAAGCTGCTGGCGGGCCGGACCGCCGTCATCATAGCCCACAGGCTGAGCACCGTGCAGGACGCGGATTATGTCTACTGCATGGACAGGGGCCGGGTGGCCGAGGAGGGGACTCCGGAGGAGCTTTTGGCGAAAAAGGGGATGTACTATGAGATGTACCGAATGCAAAGTATGCACGGGATGAAGATTTTCTAAGGTTGGAAAGTACCAACCTTAGAAAATCTAAATCATTCCGGTAAGAATGCCAAGTGAACAAGGTTTGCTTTGTGCAGGCATTCTTGCGGGCCTGCACCAATTGTTCCTGACAACAGAACTGCGTTCTGTTGTATGTTCCGCTTTAAGCGGCATGACGGGAGTGTGAACCGAACAGCGCTGACCATGGAATGGTTGAAAAGGGATGAATGGAGATAAAACGATGAAGAAATCCATGTTCGCATTATACTATAGAAGCTTCTCCTACATGGGCCCGGCCCGGAAGAGATATCTCCTTGGCCTGGCATTGGGGGCTTTCGAGCTGGCCATTCTGTTTTCCATGCCTTATATCAACCAGGAGCTGATCGACATCGTCACCGGGGCCAGCCAGGGCGACATCATGGCGACCCTGTTCTGGATGCTGGCAGTGTTCCTGCTGTTCGTGCCGCCGGTGGTCTATGGCAAATATCTCCAGGCCATTTCCACTGCCCAGGGCACGGTACGGCTGCGGAAGCTCCTGTTCGGCCATATCCTCCACATGCCAAACGGGGCCATGGCCCGGTACAAGATTGGCGACTATATCACCCGCCTGACCAGCGATGCGGAGGGAGCCATGGCGGTGTTCAATACCTTTCTGGTAGTGAATCTGATCCGGTTCGCGGTAATCTTTCCAATCACCCTTGTGATGCTGCTTCTGGGGGACTGGCATATCGCGGTGGCGGGGGTGCTGTACAGCGGCATCAACATGGGATTGTCCCTGTACCTGAATCCCCTGGCCAAGCGGCTGGAGAGAGGGGCGAAGGAGGAGATAGCCAGATCCGCCTCTTTCCTGATAGAGGCCCTGCGCTCCATTCCCGTGATACGGGTGTTCGCCCTGCAGGCGGCCCTGGCCGGGCGCTACAGAGCCGCCTGCGGCGTGATCCGGGAGAAGCGCATGAAGAGCCAGACGGTCATGGGCATCACCTATGGCACCGTGGACTTCTTCGCCCAGTCCGCCCAGGCGGTGGGGTTCATTTTGGGCATCGTCCTGGCGGGCAACCAGGTGACCTTGGGGAAAGCGGTGTTCCATGCCACTTTGATGAGCATGATGGCGGATTCGGTGTTCCGGCTGAGCACTTTCCTGCTGCTGTCCCAGTCCCGGCTGGTGGCCATGGAGCGGGTCTTTAAGCTGCTGGATGAACCTCTGGAGGATTTGGAGGAGGGCAGCAGGGAGATAGGCAGGGACGGGGACATTGCGGTGGAATTCAGGGATGTGGGGTTCTCCTATGGCATAGGCATGCGTGAGGCTGGAGAGGCTGGGGAAGACAGGGCTGAGGCCGGGGCTGTGGCAAAGGGAGATGGCACGTCTGAGACTGGGGCATATGTGCCAGGGAAAAATGTGACAGAGCATCTCGACCTGGTCCTGCACAGGGGAGAGCATCTGGCCATCGTAGGCGGCTCCGGCGGCGGGAAGTCCACGGTGATCAAGCTGATGGAGGGATTCTATGCGCCCACGGAGGGGGAGATTCTTTACTTCGGCCAAAAGGGCGCAGGGCTCTCCCTGGCGGCGATCCGGGAGCTCTTCGCCTATGTGCCCCAGGAGTGCACCCTCTTCGACGGCACCATCCGGGAGAACATCGCGCTGGGAAGACCCGATGCCATCCAGGCCCGGATTGAGGAGGCGGCGAAGATGGCGGATATCCATGATTTCATCATAAGCCTTCCGAAAGGCTATGAGACCCAGGCAGGCGAGCAGGGCGGCCAGCTCTCCGGGGGCCAGAGGCAGCGCATCGCCATCGCCCGGGCCATCCTTAAGGAAGCTCCAATCCTCCTCCTGGACGAGGCCACCGCCGCCCTGGACTCTGCGGCGGAGCGGGAGGTGCAGCAGTGCCTGGACAGGATTGCGGATTCCCTGACCACCGTCACCGTGGCCCACAGGCTCTCTACCATCCGAAATGCCGACAGGATCCTGGTGATGGAGGGCGGCAGGATAGTGGAGGAAGGGGATTTCGAAGGACTGCTCCAGCGCCGGGGGAGGTTCCGGGAGCTGTATGAGAGCCAGCAGAGGGAAAGTCACAGATGAAAAGCAGAAATTTTGGTTGCGAAAACCGCCCCGGCTGGCTATAATATAGAAAGCACAGCAAAAGCAGGACAAGAAACACCAAACAGAAAAAGGAGAAATCATGGAATTCAATAAACCCGTATCCAACCCGCTGCTGGTAGGCTCCATCGAGCTGATGAAAGCCGAGGACACACCGGCGCACCGCAACATGTTCATAGGCGAGCTTTCCAAGGCCAGTTTCCTCTCCCCCGCCGTGATCGAGCCCGCGCCCGAGCCGGACAAGGACGGCAAGCTGGGCATCGCTCCCGGCAGCAAGGTGCAGTTCCCCATGCTGACCAGGCCGGACGGCGCGAAGTTCTTCATGGCTTTCACGGACGAGGCTGAATATGAAAAATGGCAGGAGAAGAACCAGAAGTTCCTTACCTTTGCCCTGAAGATAGAAGACTACGCGGCTATGATACTGCGCCGGGATGCCCATGGGAATATCTGCCCCGCACTGGGCATGGTGATAAATCCTTTCGGGGCCAATATCGTCCTGCCCAGGGAGATGCTGGCCGGGATGATGTCCGCAAAAGCGGCACAGGCTAAGCAGGCGGTGGATAAGCAGAAGAAGTGACCGTAGCGGGATAAACGAAACTGCGGCGGGCTGGAAAAAACAGGCTAAAGAAAGCCGCAAATATGTCGATATACTTAGTACAGGAAAGCAGTTAGGCCGACTGCTCCGAGTACAGATTAGATATGGACACCACGGATGGTATTTATACAGGGAAAGGAATTCCCTGTCTAAGTGCCATTTTTTTATGCCGCAGGCGCCACAGCGCGAAGCGGTGGTACGCCTCGTAAAAGCGGGAGGCTGAAGAGGGGGGCGTGCCCGGGGGACAGGATGGAAACCATAAAAAGTCCGGCAGGACAGCGGAACCCGCATCATGGAGGATGGGGAACCTCAAAGCCTGCAGGATGGGTGGACATAAAGGAGTGAAGAAAGAATTGAAGATTGATTCCGGTACAGTGGGAATGACGTCAGCCAGAAATTATCGCTCGACCTCTGTTTCCCTGAGACGGTTTACCGTACTGAAATATCAGGGGAATCTGACAGGCGGCGGAAATGCCCTGGACGCTGCCCTGGGAGGAGGGACCGGGGACGCATCGGGCGCGGGAGAGACGGATGGGAAAAAGGCCCGGGCGGATCAGTCCGCATCGGCGCTTCAGGACTGGAAGAGCCGCCTGCAGAGCCGCAGCTCCAATATGACGATCAGGAGCTCTGCCAGCGAGACCATGGCTCAGATTCGCCAGACCACGATTCGCTATATTTATGATATCCTGTTCTCGGCCAGGAGGAGCCGCTTTGGCCTGTGGCAGAACCGGAGCACGACTCCTTATGAGGCGGCCCGGCAGAATGGGAACGGCGCTTCAGGCATTCAGAACCAGAACGGTTCCGGACTGGTACAGAACGGGCAGGAGGGTGTGAACCTGGGGAACATGGCGGATATGCGGGTGCTCTCCTATGTCAACGAGACGATTAAGACAGAGTCTGAGGCGACCAGCTTTTCCACGGTGGGCACGGTGCGCACCGCTGATGGCAGGGAGATTGATTTCAATATAAACGTAGGCATGAGCCGCAGTGTCCAGGAGCGCTATATGGAGAGCCTGCAGCTGAGCTTTACCATGTGCGACCCGCTGGTCATCAACCTGGACACGGATATCGCTTCCCTCTCTGACCAGACCTTTTATTTCGACATCGACGCGGATGGGGAGCTGGACGAGATATCCCGGCTTGGCCCGGGCAGCGGCTATCTGGCGCTGGACAAGAACGGGGACGGCCAGATTAACGACGGCAGCGAGCTGTTTGGCACAGCCAGCGGAAACGGCTTCGCGGATTTGGCAGAGTACGATGAGGACGGCAATGGCTGGATCGACGAGAATGACGCCGTCTGGGATAAGCTGAAGATCTGGTGCAAGGACGAGAACGGGAACGATGTGCTCTACAGGCTGGCCGACAAGGGCGTAGGCGCTATCTGCCTGCAGAATGTCTCCACGGATTTCACCTTAAAGGGCAATGCCGGACAGACACAGGGCGCCATCCGCAACAGCGGCGTGTTCCTCTATGAGAACGGCTGCGCGGGCACCGTACAGCATGTGGATGTGGCAAAGTATCAGGCACAGGCCTGATTTCATGAAAAAGAAAGGACAGCTTTTTGATGAGAGAAGCTGTCTTTTTTCATGCATAATTCCTTTCCGATAGGGCAAACTGTAAGCGAGAAAACGAATATCATAAATTTTGGGATATTTGGTATATCAAAACAAGTTTGCTTTGAATGAAAAAGGAAGGGAAGGCAGCTATGAGAAAAAACAGAAGGAACAATGCGAAGAAAGAACGCACCATCATGATTGCATCATCCGTGTTCGTGCTGGCGGCACTGACCATGACGGGAATCTACATGAAATCCAACAACACACAGGAGCAGGACGATGGCTATACCATCGACTTTACTGCGCTGGAGAACAATGCGGAGGACAAGTATGAGGAGATTGCCCGGAACGAGCCGGTGGAGGAAAGCGCGGATTCGGGAAAGGACAGCATCGCAAAGAATATTCCTGACAGCACGGAGGAAATTTCCGGGAAAGAGGATGACCTGGACTATCTGCCCATGGAGGCAGGTTCCGCTCTGGTGAAGATACCGGGACTCACCGACGGGACGACGGAGGAGATGCCGGAAGAGATACCGTCGGCCGACACCATCGCCCAGGAGCCGGAGATAACCCCGCAGATGCCGGAGGAGGGGACAGAAGGCGAAGACGCTGACGCTACAGCGACGCCGGAGGCTCCCGTCCAGGAGAGCGGAGATGGCGCTGCGGATGCGGGAACCTCCAGTGAGGCGGATAGCGCCGACGGCAGCGCGGTAGCGGCAGAGCCTTTGCATTTTGCGGAGAGCGAGGGACTGCTGCGCCCGGTGAGCGGCGAGGTGCTGATTCCTTTCAGCATGGACAGCAGCGTCTATTTCTCCACACTGGACCAGTTTAAGTACAATTCTGCCCTGATGATAGCTGCGGAACAGGGTTCTGCCGTGACAGCCTGCGCGGACGGCCAGGTCATCTCTGTTTTTGAAAATGAGGAAATCGGGCATGCCCTTACGGTGGATCTGGGGGACGGCTACCAGATTACCTACGGACAGCTGGATGAGATTCGCGTCATGGAGGGCAGCTATGTGGAGCCCGGCGAGGTCATCGCGTTCATCGCGGCGCCTACCAAGTATTACAGCGTGGAGGGCAGCAATCTGTACCTGAAGCTTACGCTGAACGGCGCTCCCGTGAACCCGGAGGTGCTGTTCCAGCCCTGATTTCATTGTTCATGCCACTTGGTGGCATTGCCACTGTGGTGGCATTGCCACTGTGGTGGCATTGCCGCTGTTGCGGCATGGGAATCCTGATTTGTACGCCCGCCGCAGCGGGCAGATGGGAGTTGATATGTATATCATCGGTGGTCTTATCAAGACAATGGCCGGCAGGGATATCAGAGACGGATATATCCGGATTCAGGATGGAAAGATAGCGGAAATCGGAAAGCGGGATGAGAAAGCGTTTCATCCTGAGTCCGGTGAGCGGGTCATAGTGGCGAGAAACGGCCTGGTCATGCCGGGACTGATAGAGGCCCACTGCCACATGGGCATCACGGAGGAAAAGAAAGGCATGGAGGGGGATGACTGCAATGAGACAGTAAACCCCGTCACGCCCTGCCTGCGGGCCATTGATGCCATCAATACCATGGACGCTGCCTTTGACGACGCGGTCCGGGCGGGGATCACCTCGGCCATGATAGGCCCCGGCAGCTCCAATGTGGTGGGCGGCCAGTTCGCTTTCCTGAAGACAAAGGGGCGCAGGGCGGACGATTTGGTGGTGAGGGCTCCCGCGGCCATGAAAGTGGCTTTCGGGGAGAATCCCAAGGTCAACTATTCCGGCCAGGGGAAAAGCCCCTCCACCCGGATGGCCATAGCCGCCATGCTGCGGGAGGAACTGACCAAAGCTTTCTCTTACCGGGACAGGAAGAAAAAGGCGTCTGAAAGCGGGGAAAGCTTCGAGGAGGATTTCTGCCTGGAATGCTGGCTCCCTGTGCTGGAGCGTGAGATTCCCCTGAAGGCCCATGTACACCGGGTGGATGATATCTTCACGGCAGTCCGCATCGCAAAGGAATTCGGTCTGAAGATGACGCTGGACCACTGCTCCGAGGGGCATCTGATAGCGGAGGAACTGGCAGCGGAGGGCTTTCCCGCCATTGTGGGGCCAGACCTTGCCAGCAGGTCTAAAATCGAGGTGCAGAACATGGCATTCAAGACTGTGGGAGTCCTGAACCAGGCTGGCGTCATGACGGCCATCACCACGGATCATCCGGTATCATTGATTTCGTCCCTGCCGCTGTGCGCGGGGATGGCAGTGAAATCGGGGCTTTCGCTGGAGGAGGGCTATAAGGCCATCACTATCCATCCGGCCGTCATCTGCGGCGTGGCGGACAGGGTGGGCAGCCTGGAGGTGGGGAAGGACGCGGACATCGCAGTCTTCACCGGGAATCCCATGGAGGTGTTCACCAGGACGCTGTATACCATCATTGACGGAGAAGTGGTGTATGAAGCGGATGAAGCAAAGGAGGCAGTCTGACGAAAGTTTTTCGTCGGACTGTCTTTTTTATATGCAGGGAGCCTCCGGAGGAGGCTTGTCTGGAGGGGGAATGGTTGACTCGGATTCCCTTTCTTAGTATAATGAAAAAGCCGGTGGGACAGCGGGTTGCATGGGACCGCTGTCATGTATCGGCAGGCAGCGGAATAAATATCAATAGAATGGCTATATAGCGCGCAGGCATGAAAAGAAAGGCGGGGCTTCCTATGAAAATCGTAGTTTTGGCAGGAGGAATCAGTTCGGAGAGGGACGTGTCGCTGAGCTCCGGCGGCATGATTTACCATGCATTTCGGAAAACAGGGCATCAGGCGATTCTGCTGGATGTGTATCTGGGATATGAGGGAGAGACGGCAGGAATTTTTGAGCGGGATACTGACTGGGCGGCGCAGGTGAGCGCCGTGGGGGAGGAATGTCCGGATCTGGAGGCCGTAAAGGCCTTGAGGAAAGACGGCGGAAAGGGGTTTTTCGGCCCTAAGGTGCTGGAAATCTGCGGGCAGGCGGACTGCGTGTTCCTGGCGCTCCACGGGGCCAACGGCGAGGACGGCAGGATTCAGGCCTGCTTCGACTTGCTGGGCATTCCCTATACAGGGGCGGATTTTGTGGGATCCTGTCTGGCCATGGACAAGGGAATCACGAAAGATTTGTTCCGGGCCTATGAGATTCCCACGCCCCGGGGCTTTCGGCTGAAGCACGGAGAAAACGAAAAAACAGATATTCCTTATCCCTGTATCGTAAAGACTTGCTGCGGCGGATCCAGCATAGGAGTCTGCATCGCAAACGATGCATCGGAGTATGAAAAAGCCAGGGAGGAGGCTTTCCGCTACGGCGATGAGGCGGTTGTGGAGCAGTATATCAAAGGCAGAGAATTTTCCGTAGGGGTCATGGACGGAAAAGCGCTGCCTGTGATAGAGATGGCGCCCAAGGAGGGCTTTTACGACTACAGGAACAAATATCAGGCGGGCACCACTGTGGAGACCTGTCCCGCGGAGATTCCGGAGGAAGTAAGCCTGCGGATGCAGGAAATCGCGGAGCAGGTGTTCGCGGCTTTGCGGCTGAGGAGCTACGCCAGGATGGACTTCATCATGAGCGGAGAGGGAGAAATCTACTGCCTGGAGGCCAACACCCTGCCGGGGATGACCCCTACATCGCTGCTGCCTCAGGAGGCCGCGGCTGTTGGCATGGACTTCGGACAGCTGTGCGAGGCGATTCTGCGGATGGCACATAGCCGGGAATGAGGCCTGGAACGAGACGGAGCGCCGGGCTTACGGCGTGAGGAAGGCCGTCCGGAGAGACAGAAGCGGTTTGGTGACTAAGACTAAGAGGACGAGGCAGGAGCCAAAAGAATCATATAATGGGAAAAGTGGCCGGAGAGAGGATGGGAAAGCGATCATGATGGATTTGACGATAAAGGAGATAGCACATGCCTGCGGCGGGGAGCTGGTGGTACAGAGCGGAAAAGCAGATGGTGACACTTGTGTCAGTTCTGTGGTCATTGACTCCAGGCAGGTGGAGCCTCAGGGAGTGTTCATCGCTACCGTGGGCGAGCGGGTGGACGGACACCGGTTTATTCGGACTGCCTTTGGGAAAGGGGCCATACTGGCGGTGACGCAGAAGCGTCCGGAAGAGGTTGAAGGAGCGGAACGCAGGGCGGCAGGAGCGCCGGACGACAGTGTGCCGCAGAATATCGGCGCGTCAGGAGACAGTGCGCCGGGAGCGGCAGCGCAGACAGATGACAGAGGCGCCGGGGAGTCCTGGGGCTGTTACGTGCTGGTGGAGGATACCTTGCAGGCCCTGAAAGACATCGCAGAGGCCTACAGGAAGAAACTTTCCATAAAAGTCGTAGGCATCACCGGCAGCGTGGGCAAGACCAGCACCAAGGAATTCATTGCCGGAGTGCTGGCGGAAAAATACCATATCCTGAAGACGGAGGGCAATTTCAACAATGAAATCGGGGTGCCGCTGACTTTGCTGCGCATCCGCAGGGAGCATGAGATCGCAGTGGTTGAGATGGGCATCAGCGATTTCGGGGAAATGCACCGCTTAAGCAAGATGGCCAGGCCGGATGTGTGTGTAATGACCAATATCGGGCAGAGCCATCTGAACAACTTAAAGGACAGGGACGGCATCCTGCGGGCCAAATCGGAAATCTTCGACTATATGGCTCCGGACGGTGAGATTTGCCTAAACGGCGAGGATGACAGGCTGAACGCCCTGACGGAGATTAAGGGACATAAGCCCCGTTTCTTCGGGCTGGGGAGCAGTCCGTCCCAGGAGGTGGCGGCTGTGGACATCGTCGGCAGAGGACTGTGGGGGAGCGATGCCACACTGGTGATGTCGCAGCTCCGATCCCCTTGGAATGCTGCATGTGCGGATAAGGGGGCAGTGACAAACGGCACATATGCAGACAAAGAAGTAGTCGAAAGCGGCGCATGTGCATGTGAGACAGCAGGCATGGATGGCGTGCAGGCAGAGACTATGACGGGCATGGGCTGTGCAGGAAGAGAGGCAGCCGGTACGGAGAGCGGAGCGTGCAGGCTTGCCGTCCATATACCCCAGCCCGGCAGGCATATGGTGCTGAATGCCGCCGCGGCCGCCTGTGTAGCGAGGCTGCTGGGCTTAAGCGGAGAGCAGATTGCCACCGGAATCGGGAAAGTGGCAGCAGTGAGCGGGCGGACCCATATCATCAGCCACCCTCATTATACCATCATCGACGACTGCTACAATGCCAATCCGGCCTCCGTAAAAGCGGCTCTGGATCTGCTTGCGCTGGCAGATACCCGGAAAGTGGCGATTCTCGGCGACATGCTGAATCTGGGGGAGAACTCCGGCCAGCTGCATGAGGAGATAGGAAGTTATGCTGTAGCGGCAGGCATCGATGATATCTACTGCGTAGGGGAGGAATCCCGCTGCATGTACCGGGCGGCGAACCAGACAGCGGAGCAGGCAGGGACAAATCAAATGACAAATCAGGCGGCAACAGACCGGACGGATCAGACAATGGGCCGTACGGCAGCGAAGCGGACAGAAGAAACTGCCCGACTGCCCCGCCGCATCGCCCACTATCCCGACAGAAAGGTCCTGATGGAAACCATGGCCGCAGATAAAACCCTGATACCGGAGGGCAGCACGGTACTGATAAAAGCCTCCCATGATATGGGTTTCGCGGAAATCCTGGAATTCCTGCAGAGTATGGACTGAATGCAGGATGCGGACCAAAACCTGCGGAAAGAATATTAGGAAAATCTTAACCTTATCTCATTTGTTTTGTGGTAAGATAAAAAGCAAGTGTTTGGAAACAGGCAGAACAGCCCGCCGCCAAAGCGGGCATGCCTGTATTTCATGATGGAAATACACGGAAAAACGGAAAGAGGTAGTCTATGAGCGAAGTCATATTGATAGCGGATGACGAAAAGGAGATAGCGGATCTGGTGGCCCTGTACCTGGAGAACGAGGGGTTCCGGATTGTCAAATGTTACGACGGCGCCATGGCCATGGAAATGGTGGAAAACGAAAGGCTGGATCTGGCCATCCTGGATATTATGCTGCCCGGGGCCAGCGGCCTGGACATCTGCCGCAAAATCAGGGAACGCCACAATTATCCGATTATCATGCTGACGGCAAAGGGGGAGGAGATGGACAAAATCACCGGCCTTACCATGGGCGCGGACGATTACATGACCAAGCCTTTCCTGCCTCTGGAGCTGGTGGCCCGGGTGAAAGCCCAGCTGCGCCGGTACAAGCGCTACAACACGGGGCTGCAGCAGGAGGAACTGCTGGAAATATCCGGCCTGTCTATAAATGTAAAGACCCATGAATGCTACCTGAATGAAAAGCTTTTGAACCTGACCCCCACGGAGTTTTCCATCCTCCGCATCCTGTGCCAGCGAAAGGGACAGGTAGTCAGCGCAGAGGAGCTGTTCCATCTGATCTGGGCAGATGAGTATTACACAAAGAACAACAACACCATCACGGTGCACATCAGGCATCTGAGGGAAAAGATGGGCGATTCCTTCGAGCATCCGAAATACATCAAGACAGTCTGGGGGTGCGGGTACAAGATTGAAGGTTAATGCAAAGCTGAAGAGATTTCTGGTCACATGTCTCATCCTGGCAGGAGGCTATATTGTCTGCGGATTTCTGTATGTGTTCCTTGATCAGATACTCAACGGATTCATGAGAGAGTGGATTGAACGAAATTTCATCTATACAGAATGGATGGCCCTGGGGGACGCTGACGTGGACGGCTATTTTACCCAGACCATCAACTGGGGGAACTTAAAGCGGAAGCTGTTCGCGGCGCTGATTATCCTGATTGTGGCGGTAGTGCTGATTGTAAGGCTTGTGTCTATTCTGTATGCCTCCAGACAGGTGAAAGCGGCTATGCGGGATGCGGGCCGGATGATTGACGATTACATGCGGCAGACCAAAGAGGCGGTGGAGGTGTTCCCTCAGGGATACGAAGACATTTCCGTGCGGATCGTGGAAATCAAGGCCGACATGCAGCGAAACGAGCAGATAATGCGGGAGGAGGCTAACCGCAAGAATGACCTGATTACCTACCTGGCCCATGACTTGAAGACCCCCCTTACCTCTGTCATCGGATACTTAAGCCTGATGGACGAGGCGCCGGACATGCCTGCCGCGCAGCGGGCGAAATATGTCCACATCACTTTGGACAAGGCGCTGCGGCTGGAGAAGCTGATCAATGAATTCTTTGAGATTACCCGTTATAACCTGCAGCAGATTGCGCTGGAAAAAGAGACGGTGAATCTTTCTTTCATGCTGGAGCAGATGACGGATGAATTCTATCCGCTGCTGAGCGAACACGGAAATACCATAAGGCTTGAGATAGAGCCGGATCAGTCGGGAAAACCCGTCACTCTCTACGCGGACGGGGAGAAACTGGCCAGGGTGTTCAACAATATCCTGAAGAACGCCATTGCCTACAGCTATCCGGGGACAGCGATTTCCGTGGAGTGCAGGCCGGTGAGAGGCCATGTGAGGATAGTCATATCTAACCGAGGAAAGACCATCCCTCCCCACAAACTGGAGGCCATCTTCGAGAAATTTTTCCGGCTGGACGATGCCAGGGCCACCAACACCGGCGGAGCCGGGCTGGGGCTGGCCATCGCCAAAGAAATCGTCACCCTCCACAACGGCATCATCACGGCCCGGAGCGAGGACGAGGTGACCAGTTTCCAGGTGGAGCTGCCCCTTTCCGCGTAAGGCGCGGAGGACTGTTGATTTCCGGGAATTATTCCGGAAAATATTCTTTTTTCAGCTCAAAGTAGCGCTTGGAGATGAGGCCGCTGACATGGGCGCCCATATTCTTCTTTTCGCTGCGGTCCATCCTGTCCATATAGATGGCGGGCTGGAACTCGATGACCACGGTAGTGCTCCTGACCCGCGGCAGATGGTCTTCAAAGATATCCGCCGAGTTCAGGATGACCATGGGGACCACCGGGACGCCGCCTTTCTCCGCTATCTTGAAGCTGCCCTCCCGGAAGGGCAGGAAAGTGTCGTTCACCTTGTTGCGGGTGCCCTCCGGGAAGATGCACAGGGAGACGCCGCTCTTTACCTCTTCTACGCCTTTCAGGATAGTCTTTAAGCCCTCCTTGATATTGTCCCTGTCCAGGAACAGACAGTGGATGTTCCGCATCCAGTTGAGCAGCAAGGGATAGCGCAGCATTTCTTTTTTTGCCACATAGCCCGTAATCCCGGGGAACTGGGGATAGGTGAGCACGATATCGAAATAGCTGCGGTGGTTGCCCACGAACAGGGCGGCGCTGTCAGCCGGGATATTCTCTTTCCCCCTTACGATGAGCTTCGTGCCTGCCAGGGCAGCGATACAGCGGAATCCCCAGCTTACCAGCGCTTTGGAGAATCTGTCTTTGCGTCCGGGGCTGCGTTTGCCGATGAGCCATTCCGCCAACAGGGCGGGAATAGAGAGGACCAGGAACAGCAACAAATAAAGTACGATTAAAATAAAACGTATCATGGTATCAGCCTTTCATGAAGTCTTTATAGAAGAATCCTTTCTATTCTAGCATAGAAATCCCAAACTGTACATAAAATAGAAAAAAATAGAAGAAACTTTGTGAGGTCTATCATTGAAAAAAATCGGATTTTATGGACTGGTGATTGCCTGTATGCTGTTCCTTTCCGGCTGTACGATGATGAACGAGGAGAAAATCAAACTCCGGGATCTGGATTTCACAGTGCTCAGCCAGGAGATGATACCGGAGCAGCTTCTGCCCATCATTGAGGAGAAGAAGGCGGCGCCTTTCCAGATTACCTACACAGACAACGCAAATCTGTACATATGCATCGGATACGGAGAACAAGAGACAGGGGGCTACAGCATCGCCGTGAATGAACTGTACCTGACGGATGCGAACATCGTGATCGATACCAGCCTGCTGGGGCCGGAGCCATCCGAAAAGGAGAATCCCCAGCCCTCATGTCCCTACATAGTGGTGAAGACGGAATATCTGGAGCAGACAGTGACATTTGAGTGATGGAAAACGGTGAAAGCCTCCCGGCAAGGCGGCACAACTTAAGGCAAGGACAATATGTCCCTTGCCTTTTTTAGTGGGGTTATGGTACACTTGGAGAAATGAAAG
Source organism: Acetatifactor aquisgranensis (assembly GCF_943193215.1). Lineage (NCBI taxonomy): Bacteria > Bacillati > Bacillota > Clostridia > Lachnospirales > Lachnospiraceae > Acetatifactor > Acetatifactor aquisgranensis. The sequence goes on from NZ_CALPDH010000019.1 coordinate 99,242, forward strand.
AGGAGTCTGGCACAGGGAAGACAGGAGGCGCTTATGCTGCTAATCAAAAATGGATATATGATTGACCCGAAGTCCGGCAGGGAGGGCAAGTTCGACATCCTGACGGAGGGAGAGAAAATCCTGCGGATCGGGAAAGGGCTGGAGAGGCCGGAAGAGGGATGCGAAGTAATCGACGCAGAGGGGCTGCTGGTGGCGCCGGGATTGGTGGACGTCCATGTCCATTTCCGCGATCCCGGCTTCCCGCTGAAAGAGGACATTGTGACCGGGGCTGCCGCGGCTGCTGCGGGGGGCTTTACCACGGTGGTGATGATGGCCAATACAAAACCTCCCATAGACAACAGGGAGACGCTTGCCTATGTTCTGGAAAAGGGATACGGGACAGACATCCATGTGCTGTCCTGCGCCAATGTGACGAAAGGGATGCGCGGGAAAGAACTGACGCCTGTGGAGGAGTTGGCGGAGGCCGGAGCGGCGGGCTTTACGGATGACGGCGTACCGCTTCTGGATGGGAATCTGGTGCGGGAGGCCATGGAGCGCGCGGCCGGGCTGGATATGCCTGTCAGTTTCCACGAGGAGGATCCGGGGCTGATAGACAATAACGGAATCAACCGGGGCAAGGCCAGTGGCTTCTTCGGGATAGGAGGCTCTCCCAGAGAGGCTGAGATCCGCCTGGTGGAGCGGGATTTGCAGCTGGCGCTGGAGACAGGAGCGAATATCAATATACAGCATATAAGTGCGCGGGAATCCGTAGAACTGGTGCGGCAGGCCAGAGCAAGAGGCAGCAATATACATGCGGAGGCCACGCCCCATCATTTTACCCTGACGGAGGAAGCTGCTATCCAATACGGCACGCTGGCGAAGATGAATCCGCCCCTCCGGGAAGAGGAGGACAGGCTGGCCATCATCCGGGGGCTGGTGGACGGCACCATTGATATCATCGCCACGGATCATGCCCCCCACACAGCGGAAGAAAAAGAAAAGCCCATCACTGAAGCGCCCAGCGGCATCATCGGCCTGGAGACGGCGCTGTCTTTGGGCATCACCCGGCTGGTGGAGGCCGGATACCTGACCATGCGCCGGCTCCTGCGCCTCATGAGCACCAACCCGGCGAACCTGTACCATCTGGACGCCGGATATCTGGCGGAGGGAGGCCCTGCGGATATCATACTGATAGACACCGCGGCGGAATATGTCCCGGAGAGCTATGCCTCCAGATCTGCAAACACCCCTTTCACCGGCTGGCGGCTGCGGGGGAAAGTGGTGCGGACGATTTGCGCCGGGAGGACAGCTTATGAAGAGGCGCCATAAATTATTGTTGACATTCCGCGGAAATGTGGATATACTAAAAGCGTTAGGTAAAGTTCGTGTGTTTTTTAGTTGAGAGGATTTTCTTTTGTTAAGTGTTGTGCAGTGTTATGGATTGGGGCAATAGTCTGCTTGGATTATTGCCCTTAAGTTTTGCCATGCCATTATTTTGCGGCAAAGGATTATCCCTGGATACCCAGAAAGGAAACAAATCATGAAGCAAAAGCACACCGCAAAGGTGCTCTCCCAGAGGGAGATAGCACCGGACATCTTCGACATGTGGATAGAGACCCCCCTCGCGGCGGACGCGAAGCCCGGCCAGTTCCTGGGCATCTATCCCAAGGATAAAAGCACCCTTCTTCCCCGCCCCATCAGCATCTGCGAGACGGATGCGGGACAAGCCAGGCTGCGCATCGTCTACCGTATTGCCGGCGCGGGCACCAGGGAGTTTTCCGGCTACAGAGTAGGAGACTGTATCTCTGTACTGGGCAATCTGGGGAATGGCTTTCCGCTGGAGCAGGGAACAGGGAAAAAGGTTTTCCTCATGGGCGGCGGCATCGGCGTGCCCCCGATTTTAGAGCTGGCCAAGCGGCTGGAGGCGGAGAAGCAGATTGTGGCGGGTTATCGGGATTCCAGCCTTTTCCTGAAAGAAGATCTGGAGAAATACGGCACTGTGTATGTAGCCACCGAGGACGGCAGCGCCGGCACGAAAGGAAATGTGATGGACGCCATCGCGGAGAACGGACTGGGGGCGGAAGTCGTCTTCGCCTGCGGCCCCATGCCCATGCTGCGTGCGGTCAAGGCATACGCATGCCAGCATGGCATTCCGGCATACATCTCCCTGGAGGAGCATATGGCCTGCGGCGTGGGCGCATGCCTGGGCTGCGTGGTGAAGACCAAAGAAATCGACCATCATTCCCATGTGCACAATGCCCGCATCTGCACGGACGGCCCTGTATTTGAAGCGCAGGAGGTAGAATTGTGAAGAGAATTTCTAAGCCCGCAAAGTACGCGGACAAAGAAATTCTAAGGCTTCACACGGCAGAATGCCCGAAATACATAAGCATTCTGCCAAGACCCGCATCAGCGCGTAAGGAGGTACGGATATGAATACACAAGTAACAATAGCAGGCGTCACCTTGAAGAATCCTGTCATGACAGCCTCCGGAACCTTTGGCTCCGGGATGGAATACTCGGAATTCGTGGACTTGAACCGGCTTGGGGCCGTAGTGACCAAGGGTGTGGCAAATGTGCCCTGGCCGGGCAACCCCACCCCCAGAGTGGCGGAAGTCTACGGCGGCATGCTCAATGCCATCGGCCTCCAGAATCCCGGCATTGACGTGTTCCTGGAGCGGGACATCCCTTTCCTGAAGCAGTACGACACGAAAATCATTGTAAATGTCTGCGGAAAGACGGTGGAAGATTACGTGGATGTAGTGGAGCGGCTGGGAGAGGAACAGGCAGTGGCCATGCTGGAAATCAATGTGTCCTGCCCCAATGTAAAGGAAGGGGCAATTGCATTCGGCCAGAAAGCGGACAATCTGTACGATATCACGAAAGAAGTTAAACGACACGCCAGACAGCCCGTCATCATGAAGCTGAGCCCCAATGTCACTGACATCGCCGAGATGGCAAAGGCTGCGGAGGCAGCAGGCGCGGACGCCCTGTCCCTGATCAACACCATCACGGGCATGAAGATCGACATCCACAAGCGCAGGTTCGCCCTTGCCAACAAGACCGGCGGCATGAGCGGCCCGGCCATCAAGCCGATCGCGGTGCGCATGGTCTATCAGGCGGCCCATGCGGTGCGGATTCCCGTCATCGGCATGGGAGGCATCGCAAATGCGGAGGACGCCGTGGAATTCCTGCTGGCCGGTGCCAGTGCCGTCAGCATCGGCGCCATGAACTTCGTGGATCCTTACACCAGCGCGGAGGTAGTGGAGGGCATCGGACGCTACATGGAGCAGTACCATGTGGAGGATGTCACGGATCTGATCGGGGCCGTGGACAGGTGAGGAGAAATCTTCAAGGCTGCCCGAGTGAGCGGATTCGCGATTAAGACTCACACAGCAGGCATATCTTAAAGAATACCTTCATATATATTCTTATACGAGTATATATGGAGGTATTTTCGTGGAGCTGTTAAAGAGAAATATACATATGGATCGCGTCAGAGTCCAGGCTGTCACACAGTTCACGCTGGAGGATGACGTGAACATTCCGGAGAACAAGCCGGATGTAGCCGCCCTGAACCTGGAGAAGGGAGAGCTGATCATCGATGAAATCAAACCGGGGACGGATTCCGTCACGGTCCGCGGCAGGCTTGGCTTCGTGGTGCTCTACCACACCATGGAGGAGGGGAGCAGCCTGGTGGTGCTGGACAGCAAGATGCCCTTTGAAGAACGCATCAACATGCAGGGGGTGGTGCCCGCGGACACCGTGACCGTGGACGGGGAGGTGGAGGACCTCTCCATGAACATGATTAACTCGCGCAAGCTGAACATCCAGTCCCTGATCACCCTGACAGCCCGGGTGGAGGAGCTCTTCGACGTGGAAGTGCCCATCGCCGTCCATGGGGACGAAAAGGTGGAGTACCGACGCATGCCTCTGGAACTGGCCCAGATCGCCATCGCAAAGAACGACATCTTCCGCTTAAAGGAGGAGGTGGCGCTTCCGTCCAATTATCCCAATATTTTCCAGATTCTCTGGAGCAATATCTCCCTGGGGGATGTGGAATTCAAGGTCATGGAGGAAAAAATCACCATTTCCGGGGATATCCGTCTTTTCCTGCTGTATGAGGGCGAGGGGGAGGACCATCCCTGCCGCAGTTTCGAGACCACAGTGCCTTTCAGCGGCGTGCTGGAATGCCATGGCTGCAGGGAGGGGATGCTGCCTGACATCCGCTACCACCTGGGGCAGCAGGAACTGGCCGTGCGCCCGGATTTCGACGGGGAGGAGCGCAGCATAGGACTGGAACTGGTCCTGGATATTTCCATCCGGATCTACGAGGAGGAAAAGCTGGAAATTATCTCAGACCTCTACGGCGTGTCCAAGGAAATCGGCACCACCACAGGCAGAGCGAATCTGCGCAGGCTGCTGGCAAAGGTCACCGGCAAGACAAAGGTCACGGATCATGTCCGCGTCACGGACGGAACCGTGCTGCAGCTGCTGCACAGCGAAGGTAACGTGAGCCTGGAGCAGCGCAGCACTGTGGAGAACGGCATCCTGCTCCAGGGCAGCGTGCAGGTGAAAATCATGTACATCACAGGGGAGGATGAAGCCCCCTACGGCAGCACCCAGGCGTTTCTTCCTTATCAATATACTCTGGAGGTGCCTGACATTGCCCCGGAGGACATGGGAGAGGTGCGCGCGGAGGTAGAGCAGCTCCAGGTGACCATGCTGGACGGAGAGGAGATGGACGTAAAGGCAGTGTTAAGCTTCTCCACTGTAGTGTTCAAAACCATCCCTATGGATTTGATAAGCGACATCAATGTATCGGAGCTGGACACCGGGAAGATGAGCAGCCTCCCGGGCATGGTGGTCTACCTGGTAAAGGACGGCGACAACCTCTGGAACATCGGCAAGCGCTACTATGCCCCTGTGGATTCCCTGAGAGAACTGAACGCGCTGGAGAGCGATGAGCTGAAAGCGGGACAGAAGCTGCTGATTGTAAAAGGAAGTTAAAAAGGATAGATGAAAAATCCCCGGACTGCGTGCCGTATGCAGTCCGGGGATTTTGCATGGAGAATCTGCTGCCTGATTTGCGGAGAAGAGATGACAAACCGGATTGCCATATGGTACGATGGATGATATTTTCCGCCGGATTCAAGCGGCAAGATTAGGAGGACAGAAATGGAATTTACACCCGATAAGATCATAGACAAGACAGACATGGGACGCTTTGAGAACAGACTCAGGTCTGAGGAGAAGAGCAGGGCCACCATTGAGAAATACATGCGGGACGCGAAAGCCTTTGCCGCTTTCCTGGGGAATGCCCCTGTCACCAAGGAGGCGGTCATCCGGTACAAGGGGCATCTGGCGGAACGGTATGCGGTGGCCAGCGCCAACTCCATGCTGGCAGCCGTGAACAGCTTCCTGCGCTTTCTGGAATGTGCCGACTGCGTGGTGCGCACTTTCAAGATTCAGAAAGCCGTCTTCCGCTCCCGGGAGCTGGAGCTGTCCAGGGACGAATACGTGCGCCTGGTGGAAGCGGCGAAGCGCCGGGGGAACCTGCGCCTGTGTCTGGTGATGCAGACCATCTGCGCCACGGGAATCCGGATCAGCGAACTGCCTTTCGTCACCGTGGAGGCCCTCTATACGAGGCGGGCGCGGGTGTCGCTCAAAGGCAAGACCCGCATGGTCATCCTGCCTATGGAGCTGTGCCGGGAGCTGAAGCGCTATGCAAAATCCGGCGGCATCCAGTCCGGCAGCATCTTCATAACCCGTGGAGGCAGGCCCATGGACCGCAGCAACATCCTCCACGCCATGAAAGCCCTGTGCAAAGAGGCAGGAGTGGAGGAAGGGAAAGTTTTCCCGCACAATCTGCGCCACCTTTTCGCGGTCACTTATTATAATGTAGAAAAAGACATCTGCCACCTGGCCGATCTGCTGGGCCATTCCAATATCAACACCACAAGAATCTACACCCTTATCAGCTGCGAGATGCAGGAGCAGCGTCTGGGCAGACTGGGGCTTGTGCTGTACGACAAAAATACCGCATAATAAACATTATGCGGTATTTTTAAAAACGATACTCTCATCTATCCGTTATTATACTCTTGTCTGCCTGAAAATTCAATATCTGCGGGCAAATTCATATAAGGATTTCTTTTGCCACAGAATCTCTATGCCAGCCATTCTGAAACGGATATGGCTGCCTTTGTATTGTCTGTATGACTACTATAACAGATGGTAAGTCTAAAGATGCGTCAAAATTTTCAGCTAAAACAGGTTTTTGTTTCAATAGTTTATATTTTCCTCCGCGGGATACTACGTAATGTTTATTATGAGGTATCCCGGTCCAACGCGGCAGCGGTCACGGCCGCGTTGGACCGGGGAGATAATGCAGAATGGCTGGGCTGGCCGGATACAGGCTCCGGACAGGCGCTTGACGGAATGGGACTGATAGATTAACAGATCTGGATACGAGGAAGGAGACGGCACAATGGAAGCTTTGAGGAAACAGGCTGCAAGAATCTTGCGGGAGAAGAAAAAACATAAACTCTGGCTGACGGCATTCCTGTGCATGGCTGTGGTGGTCACAGCGGGGACAGTGACTGCACTGAAGATGAGCGGCCAGGCGCTGAGCCATAAGGAGAAAGTGCTCATCTGCGGAATAGAGGTGCATCAGCATACCGAACAGTGCCGGGACAGCGAAGGTGAGCTGGTCTGCGGGCAGGCGGATTATGTCGTCCATGTCCACAATGATGACTGCAAGGGGCAGGACGGCCAGCTGGTATGCCGGTTGGATGAAATAGAGCCCCATGTGCACGAAGACTCATGCTTTGCGGAAGAGAAACGCCTCATATGCACCAGGGAGGAGTCCGCGGGCCATCAGCACGATGAAGACTGCTATACCAAAGTCCGGGGCGGGCTGACCTGCGGCACGGAGGGAGCAGGGCATCAGCACAGCGCAGAATGCCGCACATTGGTTCAGGGTGAGCTGACCTGCACTGATACAGAAGAGGGCCATGAGCATACTGATGGATGCTATGCCTGGAGCGAGGAGCTGACCTGCGGGCAGACAGAAGAAGTGCACGAACATACCGATGAGTGCTACGCCTGGACAGAAGAGCTGATTTGCGAAATTGAAGAAGGATATGACGCGCATGAGCATACCGATGAGTGCTATGTGACCGAGACGGTCAATGTCTGCGGAGAACTGGAGCTGCATACCCATGAGGACAGCTGCTGTGACAAGGATGGGAACCTTATCTGCGGGCAGACAGAGCTGCTGGAGCATGTACATGCCGACGGCTGCTTTGAAATCATAGAGGCCGAGGCGGCCGATGAGGAAAGCGGCGAGGCACAACTGTTCCAGAAGACATATGAAGATGCGGAAATCAGGGTAGTGGCGGAATATGACGAGTCCGCGAACATCCCTGAGGAAGCGCGGCTGGTGGCGGAGCGGATTGAGGCCGAGGCTGAGGGCGGCACGCAGGATGGTTCGGAAACGACAGAGCCGGAAGCGGACGAGGCCGACGGAGTGCAGGAAACCCGGGAAAGCATTACAGAAGAGGTATCCTACAGGCTCCGGTTCCTTGTAAATGAGGAAGAGGTTCAGCCCGGGGGAACAGTGACCTTTACGGTGCAGGGGCTGGATGAGAATGGCAGTGACGCAGGGGAACCCGCAGTGCTGGTATATAACGCCGGTGACGGACTGGACGCAATGGTAGCGACTCTGGTCAGAGAGACTGCGGCAGAGGCGGCGCATGAGTTCCGCAAAGAAGCCCGGGACGGCAATGTGAGCGTGGCTGTGGAATACGATGCCCTCGCCAACATTCCGGGGGAAGCGGAGCTTCGGGTAAGGCAGATTACGGCAGAAAGCGATTCTGAGCAATATGCGCAGCTTGAGGCCGAATTTATCGGACAGACGACAGAAAATGCCATGATGGATATGCTTTTTGAAATCGGATTCTATGTGGAAGAGACCAGGATAGAGCCGGAAGCGCCTGTGACCATCACGGTTCAGATACCGGACGGCCTTGCAGAAGAGGGCGAAGGGATTCAGGCAATCCGCTTTGGCGAAGCGCAGACAGAGGAACTGGATGCCGATGTCCTGGCAGACGAAGCAGGTAATCAGTCTGTAAGATTCCAGGAGAACAGCCTGTCAACCTATGCGGTTGGGAGGACAGAAGTCAGGACTTTCAGCGTCAGGAAAGAGTGCAGGAACGATGCCCTGAACATTATCGTGATTGCCGAGTACAATCTGGATGCGGAGATTCCGGAGGAAGCGGAGCTTAAAGTAGAAGCGATTACGCCGGAAAGCAACCCTGAGTACTATGCCCGGCGTGAGGCGGAGTACCTGGAGCAGGTAGGCGAAAGCGCCCGGATGGATATGCTTCTGAGCATCGGCTTCTATGATGCGGACGGCGCGGAGATTGAGCCTGAGACTCCTGTGTCCATTACCGTACAGCTGCTGGATGACCAGTACGAGGACGGCGAACAGATTAAGGTAGTCCACTTTGGAAATGAGGCTACTGAGGAGCTGAATGCCTCTGAAATCAGGACGGATGAAGAGGGGAACAAGGCTACCAGCTTCGAGACGGACAGCTTTTCGGATTTCGGGGTCGGCCCGAGAAATGGAGAGAATCAGCTGGTCTATTGTAGTGAGGATAGAGGCGATGACCCCGGGATGGATGGCATTACCACTTTTGCTCTTGGTAGGAGCAGTGGAGACTCCCGCTTGGAAGATGGAAGTTCCTACCAGATTTATTGCCAGAGCGGTGGGAAGACATATGCGCTGTATCACGATGAGAGCCATGCGCTGCAGGCTGTAGAGGTTACGGTGGATGCACAGGGAGCGATAGTAGCCGGGAGTGAATACACGGAGGATGGCTTTATCTGGATTTGTGAGAGCAATAGATACGGGAATGCGCTGAAAAGTGAGGATGGATATTATTTGAGTGATGTAGGCCCCGGCTGGACTATGACGAATCAGTATGCATTCACGTCTTTAGACTTTTTGGGGAATGGCGTTGATGAAATTGGAATTTATAGTACGGTAGCCTCGAGTTATTTGAATTATGAAAATGGCCAGATCGCGGCTGGGTATAAAGCACAATATACCAAATGGAAGTTTGCGGCTCCATCGACCGAATCCGGACAATATAGAATCAACTATTATAAGAACGAATTAAGCGTTTCCAAATTTCAAGACGAAGTATCCGAGGTTGAGCGGGGAACATTACTGGGCCGGAGATATTTGGATGCTGAAGAAACGGCGGATGGAAAAACGGTAATACGGATACCAATTATGGGAACGGCTGGGAAAAATGAGATTGGAAAACTGGATGATTATACAGAAGACGGAAAAACCTATAAATTCTATGGTTGGTCCCTGAACAGTAATTCTAATTATCAGCCAGATATCGGCCATTTGATATACTGTGGAGACCCGGATATCACGATTAATCAGTTCACTGTACCAACATATGTGTCGGATGGCGTGATTACCCTGGAAGTGACTGATTCGCATATAAAGCAAATCTCCGAGGGGAAATATGAAATTAATTTATATGCGATATGGGCGGCACCGAGTAATGTCAGGGGTTCTGGCAGTGTCGTATATTATGGTACTAATTATAAAGAATTGAATGGGCCAGAGGATAATGAGTACAATGATCAGGCGCGGACAGGAAGAGGGGTAATGTTCTTCGTGAGGCTGGACGGACAAATTCCCAATGAGCCTGGAAACGTTGGCGACACTAGCGCAGGTGGGATACTGAATAGAGCCAATTATACGGAATATGTATTTGCGAAAGATGACGCAGGCAATAAAGTGAGAAATCCCCTCAAATACTGGATGCACATATATGGTGTCCAAAATGGTGATGCGGTTGAAGCCAATTTGGAATACTTTCCCAAAGACGAGGATTTGCTGGCAAGAATAAAGGAAAAGAACGGCTCCATAAAGGTAGCGGGACAAATCGTTGATTTTAGCGATATATCAGTGGAGGATTTTAAGAAGGACTATTATGTCGCCTGGTATGTGTGCAAAGACGGACGGGAGGACGACTGCTGGCATATTGACGGCGTACTGTTGAAGAGAACCGAACAATGGAATTTGGTCTATGCTGATAATGGCGTAACAGGAGGTACAGTCATCCCGGGCGCACAGTATGCATATCGCGGTAATGAAGGTGATTCAGCGATGGTGCACAATAGCCTGATTGCTAGTGGAGGTGAGCTTCTGCAAAGCGATATTCCTCTGGAAAAAACCGGATATAAGTTTGTTGGATGGAATACTAGTCCGAACGGCGGAGGAATCAGTTTTACGGCAGGGACATACAACGAGCCAGGAAATGGTACTGGGGATGCGGATTTCGGCGATAACGATACCATTACTGTAGAGATAATCAATCCGGGAACAGACGAGGAAAAAGGTCAGGTTTATAAAAATGGTGAACCGGTAGAAGGCCTGTATGCTACAAAAAATTCCAATGGTGTATATGAAGTAATTCTATACCCGCAATGGGCAAAGGGCACGAACCTCTTAAAAGTAACAAAGACAGACGAAGCAGGAAATGTATTAAAAGGTACTAAGTTCAAGCTATACGAATGTACTTTGAATGAGGCGGATAAAACGCTGTATGAAGGCAGGGAATTGACAGCGTCAGGTGGCAGTGCCGTCAATGAAAAAGGCATACTGACAATCTACGATTTGGAGAACGATACCATTTACTGCCTGGAAGAGAGTTATGCAACTAACGGATATGAACAGAGAGAAAAGATATATTTCAAAGTTCAAGTTTCGGAAGACAAGAGTAAGGTCATGGACATCAGTATCAAGGATGTACATGGCGAGGCGCTTGCTACGACACCTGAGTGGCTGAGTACAGAATATAAGGCCGCAGGGACATCCGGAAACGGAGGGCTTGCCAGCATTGAATTTAAGATTCAGGATGAGACAAAGTTCCAGAATGTTATCTTTATGAAAACAGATGAGAACGGAGACGCGATGTCTGGTGCAAAATTCAGCCTGACAAAGAAGAATGCGGAGAGCGGTGCGTATGAAGCTGTCAAAGTAAAGGATGGAAGCACTATTAAAGATGTAGCCGAAGCAGAATCTAAGGATTCAGGTGTAATCGAATTTGCAGGAGCATCAACGCTGCCCTACGGCGAGTACAGGCTGGAAGAAACAGAAGCTCCAGAGGGCTATAAGAAAGTCTGTGTATACTTTGAAATCAATGACCCCGTTGAAGCAGATAGCGGACATGAAACGGGAATGGTGGTCACGAAAGTGGAAGTGGAAGGTGAGGAAGTAGAAAACTTTGATTCCAAAGACTATGTGGTTACAGAAAGAAGTATCGGAGATGGGTATCAATATACACTGACAATCAAGAATAAGCCCGAGGCATATAGTGTAGCTTTGAGAAAGCTTGATGTTGACGGTGCAAAACAGTTAGGCGGAGCGGAATTTAGCCTTTATCGTGAAACGGATAGGGTTCTTGAGGCGATAAATAATGGAAGTAATCTTCCAAGTGAAGATAAAGTCAATGTAATCCAGTCTTCTTTGGATGAAGATAGTATAATCGGGGAATTGAATCCTGGAAATTATTATCTGTTCGAAGACAAAGTGCCTGAGGGGGGTTATATCCAACCGACAAAGCCTGTAAAAATTACGGTCACACCTGCCGAGGTCAAAGCCTGGCGATTAGACAATGGTACAACTATTGAGCAAGACAAGACAACAGATGAGTCTACAGGGAAAGTAATCTGTGTCCTAAAAATTTATAACTCAAAGGGAATCACACTTCCCGAAACCGGCGGCCCCGGTACTGTAATGTATACATTGGGCGGGCTTGCGGTAATCGCAACCAGTCTTATGTACGGTCTGAGCATGAGGCGTAAAAAAGAGAAAGGAGGTCAGCACTGATTCTGAGAAGAAGCCTCCATTCGACGCTTATGTGCGCCGACTGCAAGACCAGATAAATAAAAGAAACCAAAAACATTTTTTAGGAAAGAAAGGAAGGTTTTACTATGAAAGGTAAGATGAGAAAGCTATTTGCTTTTGCCTTGGCAGCTATCATGGTTCTGGCTATGGGCATCACGGCATCGGCACAGACTGTACCTGCGGGAGCAGAGAAACGCCCTGATACGGCAACTATCACGATTAAAAATACTGCCAAAGGCGAAACATACGAAATCTACAAAATTTTTGATGCAACAAGGAGTGAGAATGGTTCCATCGCATTTAAATTGATGGATGGAAAAACGGCAGAGGGCCTTCCTGCTGGATTCACGGTAAATGCAACTAGTAAATATGTCACAGCAGCTCCAGAATCATTGTCACCGGCTGATATTGTGGCATTAGAGGAGTATGTAGGAAAAGGAACGGTTACTCCTGTTGCCAGTGCTACATCGTCAGATGGCTCCACACTGGAATTCATCAATTTGGAATATGGCTATTACCTGGTTGCTTCTAGCACAGGGGCGGTAGTTAGTATTGACGATACTAACCCAGATGCAATGATAGTTGACAAGAATCCTACTGGACCGGAAGTGCCTGAGGATGCTAAGAAAGTTAAAGATGATGATGTTTATATTGGACAGCAAGTAGAATATACCTTGAAGTTCAACACGACAAACTATGTAGTGCCGGAGAACGCTACACAGGAGACAGAGCCAAAGCAGATTGTCAGCTATATTATAACAGATACTTTGCCTGATTTTCTTTCTGATGTGAATGTTACCGCAATTAATGTCATTGTAGGAAGCGGGGACAGCGCTACAACGACACCCTTGGATGTACAGCAGTTTGCTAGAACTGATGGGGCTGGCCCTGGTACTATAACGATTCCCTGGCGTAATGAGGAAACAAAAGCAAGCTTATATGATAATGGCGCTGTATTAGAGATTACTTATACAGCTACTGTGAATGGGAATATTTCACTGACATCTACAGAAAACGCAAATACTGTAACCTTATCATGGAAATATGATGACGATTCTGAGGGAGGCGGAAGCGATAAATATACTAATACAGAAACAATTTCCACATATGCAATGATTATTCAGAAAGTTGACGGAAATGGATTGAATCTGGCAGGTGCGACATTTGTCATTAATGGTTATGAAGTAACTCCGGTTAAGGAGGGAGAGAATGAGGTTGTTGGTCAGTACAAGATTACAGGTACGAAGGAGGGAGAATCCAGTGTAATGTCATGTGATGAAGATGGAAAGCTTGTCATCATCGGTTTGGCTCAGAATGGTGATGGCACTGATGTTCCTCAGAAGTACTCCATTACTGAAAAAAGCGCTCCCGATGGATATAACTTGCTTGTTGGTGAAACAGAGGTAACTGCTCAGAAGACATCAACTGTGACGACTACAACGGAAACAACAATTTGGTTTGATGCGAATGGTAATAAAGTAGATACAGAGGAAAATAGCGTTACCTCTGTGACGGGGAATACGGTTCCGGATGACAGTGTAAGTATAAAGATTGAAAATGTGGCGGGTACCCTTCTTCCCTCCACCGGCGGCATCGGCACCACAATCTTCTACGTGGTAGGCGGCGTGCTTGTAGCAGCTGCAGGCGTTCTCCTCATCACCAAGAAGCGCATGAGCGGGCGTGACTAATCAGGTTACAGAAGCGCAAGCGATAAGCTGCGAAAGATAAAAGCTAATGAAGCAGAACCAGACGAGTACCAAATAAGAACCAAAACCTCCGGGGCGGGAAGAAGTCCGGCCTCCCCGCCCCGGAGGATGCCGCACACAGCTGACACCTTCCCGTGGTGTGCGGCGAGCAACGGAGCAGATGCGCTTGCGCATGGTCTCCGGCCAAGTTCAGCAGAGCCCATGGAAGATTCCCTTCCGGGGCAGAGATTCAAATGCAACTGACGGGGAAACCGATGAAGAAGAAAGAAAAGATTCGGAAGGCGAAGAGGAAAGGCACCCTCTCCACCATCCTGCTGATGGTGATTCTGCTGGTGGGGCTGAGCGTGATGCTCTATCCCACGGTCAGCGACTACTGGAATTCTTTCCACCAGACCCGGGCCATTGCCAATTATGACGCGGTGGTGGCGGAACTGGACGAGACTGACTACGAGTCCCTCTTTGCTGCGGCAGAGGAGTACAACGAGCAGCTGCGGGCTCTGGGCGCACCGTTCTCGGAACACGGGCAGCTTGAGGGTTTATACTACAGCGTCCTGGATGTAGCCGGAAATGGCATCATAGGGTATGTTTCCATTGAAAAGATAGGAGTGAATCTGCCCATCTACCACGGAACCAGCGATTCTGTCCTGAACGTGGCTGTAGGGCACCTGGAAGGCTCCAGCCTCCCCATAGGCGGAGAAGGCAGGCACAGTGTATTGTCGGCCCACAGGGGACTGCCGTCTGCGAAGCTGTTCACGGATTTAGACCGGATGGAGAAAGGGGATATCTTTACCATTACCGTGCTGAACCGGACATTCACCTATGAGGTAGACCAGATATTGATTGTGGAGCCTGCCCAGATGGAAGCGCTGAATGTGACCGGCGGAGAGGATTACTGTACCCTCCTCACCTGTACGCCCTATGGAATCAATTCCCACCGGATGCTGGTGCGGGGATTCCGGATCGACAATATCGAAGGGGAGGAGGCCCTGGCAGTGGCCGCGGAGGCCCGGAAGATTCCTGCCTACTATGTCATACCTGCCGTGGGGATACCGCTCCTGTTCGTGTCGCTGATAATCATGCTGACAGTCTCCGGCAGGAGGCGGTCAAAGAAGACAGGCGAGGAGCTGCTGAAGGAATTCAAGAAGAACAATGGAGATAGATAAGAGTCGATATTAAAGGAGGAAACGCCCATGAAAACGAAATGGAAGAGCCGCGAGCGGTTCAGGGGCCGTCTGATGGGTCTTGCGCTGGCATCGATAATGGCGGCCGGATGCATCATCGCGGCGCCTGGCGGGACAGCCCGCGCGGCTGAAGCCTTGGATCTGGACAGAAAATGCGCCCTGCAGGTGAAAGTGGAGCCAAAGGCGATGGAGGAAGGCGGGGCGGAAGAATCCCCGGATGTGGCCATTGACTTGTATAAGGTGGCAGGCGCTGTGAAGCAGGATGGCTATGACGCATACCGTTTTGAGACAATAGATATCTTTGCCGGTCTGGATGTGGACATTGTCGTCGGTGAGACAGACGGCGCGCAGGCATGGATAGACCAGGCGAGACAGGCTGCGGACATCACCTTTGCAGAGGGAAATGATGTGGAGCCGACAGCCACTGCTGTGAAAGCGCCGACAGCCGGCCTGGTGGAGTTCACCGGTCTGGAGCCGGGCCTCTACCTGATGGTTCCCAGAGGGGCGGATCTGGAAGCGGAGGATTATCTCGTCCGTGAGACGGATGAGGGAGACAGTACCGGGACAATCCGGACGATCGCCTATTCAGATTCCTATACCTTTACTTACAGTCCCCAGCTGATGGCGCTGCCCGCCAAGGAGAGCGTGGACGGCACAGTCGCCACCTCTAATCCGGGGGAATGGATTTACGAACTTACAGGAACGAATGCCGTTGAATCCAAGCCGGCGCTCAGCGAGCGGTTCGCGGATCTGCGGATTGACAAAGAGCTGACAGAGTACCTGGCAGGCAGTCCGGCCACTTTCGTCTTCACCGTGGAAGCCATGCTCCGCGACAAGGTGGTGTACAGCAACGCGGTGTCCCTGACATTTGACGGCCCGGGAATCCAGAGTGAGCTGATAGCGGATAAGATTCCGGCAGGGTCTGTGGTGACTGTCACGGAGGTCTATTCCGGGGCCACTTACCAGGTGGCGGCGGGAAGCGCTCGGGTACAGACCGTGAACATGACAAACGCGGATTCGGAGAGCGCGGACTTTGCCAACATCGCTTCTTTCCGGAACACCTACGACGGCTCAGGCAGAAAGGGCGCGGCGATCACGAACCATTTTGAATACATGGACGACGGTGCAGGTCTGATTTGGAACTGGACGCAGAATCCCGGCAGGACGCCGGACGAAGCTAACTGAGGGGGTGGGACGAGATGAAAAGAAAGAACATTCTTCCGGCTGCAGGTTTTGCCGTTGCCGCCCTTGCGGCAGGCCTTGTCCTGACTGCCGGAACAGGGCAGGCCTGGGCGTACTTCACCACCTACACCAGCGCTTCGGGAGGCTATGCCATCGATTTGGGCCATGAGACACAGATTGTGGAGGAGTATTCCAACCATACCAAGCGCCTGGCAGTGTCCAATGACAGCACCCAGCCGGTGTATGTGCGGGCCAGGGCTTTCAGCGGCAGCCAGTGCGTCCTCACCTACAGCAGCGAGGACGGCGGATGGCAGGCGGGAAATGACGGATATTATTATTTCAGCCAGCCTTTGGCCGGAGCGGTGACGACGGAGGACGGCGCGGTGAGCACGGCGAAGACCAGCGAGCTGCTGGTGCAGATAGAGTTTCCGGCGGATGCGCAGGCAGGGGATGAATGCAATGTTGTAGTCGTCTGCGAGTCCCTTCCGGTGCAGTACGACGCGGACGGGAACACGCTGGCCCCTCAGGCTGCTGACTGGTCGGCGCCGTTAGTTGCCGGCAGTGTGGAAGGAGGGACGGAATGATGAAAAAGATAAGGAAGATAATCGCTTCCCCCATCACCACCATAGCCGCCTTTGCCCTCGCGGCGGGGCTTTTGCTGTTCAGTTCCGTGGGCGGCGCCAGGGCCGCGCTGACTTATTTTTCCGAGGACTATGTATCCAATATCCAGCTCCATGAAATCGATGTGATGCTGGTGGAGAATGAGAGGCAGGTAGAGGGGGAGCTCCTGTCGGGTCTGCTGCAGGAGGGCGAGAGCCTGAAGCTGGGGACGGCATACAGGGAGAACCTGAGCGTATATAACAGCGGCGTGATCAATGAATATGTCCGCGTGAACATCCACAAATACTGGATAGACCAGGATGGGGAGAAAATCTGCAATCTGTCCCCGGAACTGATAGAACTGAACCTGGTGAACCTGGGAACGGACTGGCTTGTGGACGAGGAGGCATCTACCAATGAGCGTACGGTTCTGTACTACAATAAGCTGCTGGCTTCCCAGAGCGAGACGCCGCTTTTTGCGGATAAGCTCACCATCAGCGGCGATGTGGCCTCCAGGGTAAAGGAGACCAGGGAGACATCCGGAAAGTATACGACGATTACCACAGTCTATGAGTACGACGGGGCTCAGTTCTGCATTGAGGCCAAGGTGGACGCAGTCCAGGAGCACAATGCCCAGGATGCCATCTGGAGCTCATGGGGACGCAGGGTGACCATTGACAACGGCGTACTTGGCCTGAAGTAGGAGGGGTTATGAGAAAAAAGATAATGACATTCATTCTTCTCGCGGGGCTGTTCGTCACCGCCCCGGCTACGGCCCGTGCGGAGTCGTTGACCGCGGAGTCAAATGTATCTTTCACCAGTGAGAACAAACTGGCGGCGGACTATACCAGCGCGGATATGAACAATGCGGTCTACAATCTGCAGCCGGGAGACGATATCACGATTACGCTGAACCTGAAGAATGAAAACGCCATGGCGGCGAACTGGTACATGACCAATGAGGTGCTGCAGTCCCTGGAGGAGACTACAGGGAGCGAAGCCACAGGCGGCGCCTATGAATATGAACTGGCTTATACGGATCCTGGCGGCGCCAGAGAGGTTCTGTTCACCAGCGATACGGTGGGCGGAGAGAACAGCGGGAGCCGGGTAGGCCTGAAAGCGGCTACCAGCGGACTGGAGGATTTCCTCTACCTGGATACGCTGTCCCCGGGACAGCAGGGCATCCTGACGCTGCGGGTGGCCCTGGACGGCGAGACGGAGGGCAATGCCTATCAGAACACGCTGGCAAGCCTGCAGATGAATTTCGCGGTGGACACCACCACCGTCAACAATCAGACGGTGACCCATGTGGTGGATGAAAACGGCAATCCGGTGCTGGTGGACGAAAATGGCAATCTTGTGGCGACAGAGGACAGTAGTTCCGCGCGGACACAGATTGTGCGGACAAGTGATGATAACAATCTGCTGCCCTATATCGCAGCCGCAGGGGTCAGCGGAATACTGCTCCTTTTGCTGGCCATCTTCGGCGTAAAGGAGAGGAAGAAAGCAAAGAGCGGCGCAAAGGCTGCAGCCCTGGGGCTGGCCCTGTGCCTGGCATGGAGCGCATCCTGCCCGTCGCAGGCGGCAGAGGATTATACCTATACGCTGCGTCTCTACGCAGGAGCCCAGGGAACCATTGACGCGTCGGTGATTCAGCGTCTTACGGACACGGGAGCCCGGGTGAGCATCCAGGGCGGAGAAGTCTGCGTGGTCAGCGGACTCCACTATGGGACAGAGATTACATTTGATGTCCAGAACGGCGTGGTTCTGGACAACAGCAGCAAATATTACTGCAAGGGTTTCCGGGTCAGCGGTGAGGACAACAACAGCAGCAGGCTGGCAAGTCCTTCCGTTACGGTGAAAGGCGACACAGACTATGTGGTGGCGTACGGCATCCGGGGCGAGACTGTGCCCTATACCGTAAACTATTTGGATACTGCGGGCAATGAACTGTATCCCCCGGCAACCTATTACGGAAATGTAGGCGATAAGCCGGTGGTGGCCTACCAGTTTATCGAGGGCTGGCAGCCCCAGGCTTACAATCTTGGCAAGACCCTTGTGGAGGACGCGTCCCAGAATGTATTCAGTTTCATATATACCCGGATACCTACGGTGACGACTACGGAAACAGTGGTGGTGCCGGGACAGCCGGCAGCGCCCCAGACGCCCGCCGCGCAGCCGGAGGGCGGAGTCACGGTAGTAGGGCCTGAGGGAGAGACGGAAGGCCAGGAAGCTCCTGTAGAGCCCGTGGTGGACGAGGTGGAGGACGGTGAGACGCCTTTGGCGCCGCCGGAAGAGTACGAGGATTTGGACAACGAAGATACGCCCCTTGGGAACTTTGAGGGAGACGGAGACCAGAAAGGCGGGAATGATGCGGGAATCAGTATCCTGGACGACATCGCTACGCCCCTGGCAATGTTCCCGGCGCCGGTGAAAGCGGCTTTGGCGGCGCTTCTGATAGCCCTGGCCGGGGCGGCTGTCTGGCTGCTGATAATAGCCTGCAGAAAGAGGAAAAAAGATGAGCAGTAGTCCGGAAAGGCGGCATGGAGAAAAAAGGGGCGGGAAGCTGGTTCCCGCCCTTTGCAACATATTCGGCATCCTGATTCTGCTGAGCGTGATCGGGCTATATCTGCCAATCACACTGGCCCATGCGAACGGATATGAAGTCTACAATGTAGTCAGCGGCAGCATGGAGCCGGCGATTCCCGTGGGCAGCGTGATCTACGTGGAGACCCTGCGGGCGGAGGATGTGGCAGAGGGAGATGTGATTGCTTTCCACGGAGGGAATTCCGTCATTGCCCACCGGGTGGTGAAGAACCGGGTAGGCGAGGGGGAGTTCATCACCAAGGGCGATGCCAATGCGGAGAATGACATGAATCCGGTGGGGTATCAGGAGCTGATCGGCAGGGTATGCCTGCATTATCCGTTGGTGGGCGCGTTCCTGGAGGTATGCACCAGCAGCATCGGCAAGGTCTATCTGATCTGTTTCGCGGCCTGCGGGGCCATGCTGAACATGCTGGCCGGGCGGCTGCGGAATCGCCCGGGTGCTGAGGCATGATTGGAATGGAAAGGGGTGCGCCGGAATGGGAGCAGGAACAGACGATATCAGAGGGAAGAACGGCCGCGGGCGGCCACAGGTGAAAGACTGGATAGGGCGCACTTTCGGCAGCCTGACTGTGGTGGCATACGACGGCAAGCGGGGCGGGAAACACTACTGGCGCTGCCGCTGCCGGTGCGGCGGGGAGGCGGTGGTCAACCAGTCGAATCTCCAGGACGGCCATACCAGAAGCTGCGGCTGTCTGTCGAATCCTGCAGGAACCAGGCACTTTGTGGAGGGCACCTGCATCGAGAGCATCCGCAGCCGCAAGGTTTCCGCCAGCAACAAGAGCGGCATAAGGGGCGTCTATCAGAATAAGAGGACGGGCCGATGGGCGGCGCAGATTACCTTTCAGGGAAAGACCCGGTATCTGGGCAGTTTCGACAGCCTGAAAGAGGCGGCGGAAGCCAGGGCGAAGGCCGAGCAGGTCTTCGAGGAGTTTCTGAAAAGGTACGGCGGCCCGGCACAGGCGGCCCGTGCCGGGCAGGAAGCAGGAGAAGCGCTGTACGGGGATATTGCCGCCCTGATGGCCCTGCAGATAGAGAGCTCCAAACTGCAGAAAGCATGAGGGGACAAAGAAATCGGAACCATGCGGGAACCGCAGCGCCGGCCATGGCAGGGCGCATACGGGAGCAGAAAAAAGGGCGGATGAAACAGGACAGGCGTAAGAGATGGGGGAGTATTGGAAAAGATGAAAACATATCCGGAGGAGCCTTGTCTGCATGTGCAGATGTTCGGGGGATTCTCCTTATCCTGGGAGGGAAAGCTGGTGGCCGGCAGCATGAAGTCCAGTGAGTCCCAGTTCAATTATCTGATGCAGCTTCTGCTGCACCACAGGCAGGAAGGAGTCAGCCGGGACACGCTGGAGCGGATCCTGTTCGGGGACAGGGATATACAGGACATTCACCACGCGGCCCGCAGCGTGATCTACAATGCCAAGAGGAAGCTCAGGGCAGCCGGCCTGCCGGATGTGAACTATATCGAACAGAGGAAAGGCATCTGCTACTGGAATCCGCAGGTGCCGGTGAAAGAGGATGCGGCGGAGTTCGAGCGCCTTTACCGGCAGGCGGAGGGAGCCGAAGACCGGCAGGAGAAGATTCGGCTGTATATGGAGGCATGCCGCCTCTATACGGGCGAGTTCCTGCCTCAGCAGACAGGGGTGGTATGGGTGGCGCAGGAGGCCAGGCGTTACCGTGCCCTGTTCTGTGCCTGCGTGGAGCGCGCTGTCCGGCAGCTGCGCATCGCGCAGGATTTTCCACAGATGGAAGAGCTGGGCGCATATGCCGCTGCAATCAATCCGCTGTCGGACTGGGAGACTGTCACCATGGAGGCCCTGGTGGCCATGGGGCGATATGAGGATGCCCGCAGGCTGTATGACGATACCGTAGACCTTTACTTCCGGGAGCAGGGGCTTCGGCCTTCCGCCCGGATGATGGAGCTGTTCGACAAGCTGGGGACACAGATGGAACATCAGTACGATGCCCTGGATGATATCCAGAAGAAGCTCTCTGAGGGGGCGGGAAACGTGTGCGGCGGATATATGTGCACATATCCCGTGTTCCAGGGGGTCTACCGCATGGTGGAGCGGATGATGGAGAGGGGCGGCCAGTCCGTGTATCTGATGCTCTGCATGGTGGTGGACAGCAAGGGGAATCCTATGAGGGAGGGGAACGCGCTGGAGGAGCTGACCCAGAGGCTGGGGGAGGCGATTCAGCAGTCCGTGCGGCACAGCGATTCCGTCTGCAGATACGGCAAGGGCCAGTATCTGGTGCTGCTGGTGAATACCACCAGGGAGAACTGCGGCGTCATCCAGCGGCGTATCAATTATCATTTCATTGTCAGGCGGCAGCGCACAGGCATCCAGTATTACGTAAACAGCGTCGTCTGCGCACCGAAAGGGAAAGGTTGTCCGGAACAGGGATAAAGGGCAGGCATATGGAAAAGACAGAGTGGTATTTGGGAGGGCCGAACAGTGTGGTGCTGTGCGTGGACCGGATAGGGGAAGGGCAGCCGGAAGGCAGGTTCTACCATGCCTATGCACAGGAGGGAACTTCTTTTGCGAATATGGAAGAGGCGATTTTCCGGCTGGAGGGGCTGTATGATTCCCTGAATTTTCCCCATCCTACCACCAATGACCGCACGTTTCAGAAGCAGGGGGGACACACAGAATCCAGGAAAGAGAGGACTAGAGTCATGAAGGACGAAGAATTGCTGAGCAGGCACGGCGACTTGGGGACATTCATCATCCGTGTCCAGCACAGGCAGAACAGCAGCTGGCAGGGGCGGATTACCTGGATGGAAAAGAACAAGACGCTTTACTTCCGCTCTATCTGGGAGATGATCAAGCTGGTAGCCAGCGCCCTGGATACCGTCAGCGGTCAGGAAGACGGTGTCCCGGAGCAGTCGTGGCAGGACGGAAAGGGCACATGACCGGGAAGTGCAAAATGAAAAAGTATAAAATGATAAAGCATAAAAAGAAAGGGCGGTCCACAGTGGGACAGCCCTTTTTCCTTATTTTGATGCAGCGGAAGCTCAGCCCTCGGTATCCACGGGAGTGGAGCTGGTCTTCTTGGCTTCCTCGGCCATCTTGTCGAATTTCTCCATGACAGCGTCATAGGTGCGCTGGGAGATATCGGGAAGATTGCCGCCCCAGGTCTTGCCGGCTTTCTTGAAGCCCTTTTCAAACGCAGAACGCATCTCTTCAATCTTGTCGGGATCGCCGCCGGTCAGCGCTTTTGCGAAGTCGATGATTCTGTCGGAGGTCTGGTTCACGCCCCAGTAGCCGTCCTCGGCGATATCGGCCTGAGCCTGTGCCTTTGTGGCGGCATCAACGGTATAATTGCCGCTCCGCAGGAATGACCAGATATCGTTGGCCTTGCCGTAAGCGTTGGCCTGTCCGGCCATCATCTTCTCTACCAGGCTGCGCAGCTGTGCCGTACGCGCGTCCGCATCCGCCTTCATCTTGTTGATCAGGTTGGTGTCGGGCGTGTAGGTAGTCTTCCCGGCAGTATCCTTTGTGCTTGAAGGCTCATATACGACACCCTTATCGGCAGCGGATGATTCCGCTTTGGCAGATTCCTTTGACGCGGCAGCTCCTGCAGCGGAAGTATTTTCCGTCTTCGCATTATCTGTGACAGAATAGCTATAGGCAGCCGCCTGACTTGATGTAACTCCATTTACACTCATAGTATCCTCCTTCTGACGAATTCTTGCATCATCCATGATTTATGACAACAAAATCCGCGCACGGCGTGGATTTCATTGTATCTATGTTCTGTTAATTATTTCGGCAGACGCGCTGGAAATGTTTAGCTTATTTTAGAGATTTATGGAAGCAGATTTATGGAAAGCGTGAGCGTGCAGTCCGAGAGGAACTGTCCGTCCAGCCGCAGGGTATATTTCAGGGCGGCATCCAGGCCGCCGCTGCGGCGGGAAAGTTCCAGAGTCTCCGTCAGGACTTCCAGCCGCAAAGTTCCGTAAGGGGTGACATAATCGGTCAGGTGGCTCTGCCCCGCCTCGAAGACCATGCGGGAATGGATTTCTCCCCGCCTGGTCATCTCCAGGACGGAACCTTTCAGCTTGATGGCGTTTCTGGTGACGGAGCCGGAATCCTCAGATTGCTCTTCATATAAAATACAGCTGCTGCCGTCTCTTTCGTAATAGTCTGCCGGGAAGCTGCTTTTTATCACAGTTTCCTGACCCGCTTCGTCCCGCTGCCGTCCGGTCAGCGTAAGCTGTGCCTTTGTTCCCATGTGATGCTCCTGCCTCTCTGTCCGTATCCGGGCCGCGTGCCGCCTGGGGCCCTGCCGTCAATAGGTTTCGATATTGACGGTCTTGGCCGACAGGATGCCGTATTTGATGATGGAATTGGCGAACCGTACAAATTTATCCGCTTTGTCGCTGACATAGAACTGATAGCGGTTGCTGCCAAGTCCCGGGGGCGTCTCGCAGAGGAGATTTCTCCCGGTGAGCAGCTCCCGCAGCTTCCTGGCGGTCTCATAAGCCGGGTTCACCAGGGTCACTCTCTCCCCCATGATTCTGCCCAGAGTGGAGCGGATCAGGGGATAATGGGTGCAGCCTAAGATAAGGGTATCGATGTCTATGTCGATCAGTTCCGTCAGATACCTGCGGGCGATCTCATCGGTGACGGGATCCTCCAAAAGCCCCTCCTCCACCAGGGGGACGAAAAGGGGGCAGGCTTTGCCGTAGATGGATACATTCTGATTCAGTTCCGTTATGTATTTCGTGTAGATCTGGCTGCCGATGGTGGCCTCAGTGGCGATGACCCCGATCCGGCCGTTCCTGGTGGCGGACACGGCGGTCTTCGCCCCCGGCTTTACCACGCCCAAAATGGGGATGTCGATATCCCGCTCCAGGGCCTCCATGGCGTAGGCGCTGACGGTGTTGCAGGCGGCGACGATGGTCTTTACCTGAAAGGTTCTTAAAAACCGTACAATCTGTTCCGAAAAACGGGTAACAGTCTCCTGGGATTTATTCCCGTAGGGGACCCGGGCCGTGTCTCCGAAATAAATGATTTTTTCGTTTGGTATCTGCCGTATGATTTCCCGCACCACAGTAAGGCCGCCCACACCGGAGTCAAATACCCCGATGGGGGCGTCCCTGTCTGGAAGCGTCCTGTTTTGATTCGGTTGCGTCTCTGTCATGAAAAGCCTCCCAAAATAAACGATATATTCGGTGATTGAATCTTGCGCACAAACCGGATAAACGGCATGACTTGCTGTGTTTAACGGTCGGCAGGAATTAAATGCCGTTTATAAAGGAATTGTTGAAGCTTTGGAACAATTCCTTTATTTCCGTGAGCAGTCTGCTGCGGAACGTGATATTTTCCCGGTCTGCGTTCAGGAGGTCCAGGTACAGGCTGCTGTCGAAGCTCCACTGGGGACTCTGGTCGGAAGGCTCTCCTGCACTGTCTTCCGCGCTGACTCTTACCGTATCGGGAGTCAGCGCAAGCTCCGGGTAGAGCAGACCCCACCAGCCCAGCGCGGCGCACAGACCTATCGCCACGCGGATTTCAAGCCATTTCTTTTTCATGCAATATCCTCTTTTCGCTTTTTGAGGAGTATTGCCGGTTTTTCCCTAAGTATTCAGGGAATGGAGTCCTGTTTTTTGTCGTTTTCCAGGCGGATCTGGCGGATGATGGCTTTTTTCTGGTTGTCGATGTGGAGCTTTGCCGCCGCTGCCGCTGTATCCCTGTCCTTGTTCACGATGCTCTCATAGATAATTTTATGCTCTTTCACCAGGGTTTCATGCTGGCTGCTGTCCTTGATATATTCAAAACGGTAGCGGTACATCTGCTCCGAGAGATTATTCACCATCTGAATCAGGCGCTGGTTTCCCGTGGCCTGTACGATGATGTCGTGGAGGGCCACATCGGCCTGGGCGATTTTCTTGGCGTTTTTCGTGGCCACGCACTGCTCGAAATGACCGCAGGCTTTCTGCAGCCTGGCGAGGCTCTCCTCCGTGATGCGGTCGCAGGCAAGCTCCGCGCAGAGGGCGTCCAGAGTCCGGCGGACTTCCAGGACGTCGCTCATGCCCTTTTCCGTGATCTGCGCCACCTCCGCGCCCCGCCTGGGAATCATGGTGACAAGCCCCTCCAGCTCCAGGCGGCGGATGGCCTCCCGGACAGGCGTGCGGCTGACGCCCAGCCTGTCTGCCAGATGGAGCTCCATCAGGCGCTCGCCGGGCTTTAGCTCCCCGGTGAGGATGGCCTGGCGCAATGTATTGAAAACCACATCCCGGAGCGGTAGATCGGCTTGAAAATCGCTTTGCATAGTAATCCTCCATTCTGAAAGTTGTCAGTAGGACTGTCTGGTTTCCCAAAATGCTATACGGGCGTAGTCAAAAATACCTGGTGGGAGGGATTCTCCCGGAGGAGCCGTTCCAGCGCTGTCTGTGCCTGCGCCATATCCCGAAAGATGCCGAATACGGTAGGGCCGCTGCCGCTCATCAGGCTGCCTGCCGCGCCAAGGCGCATCATCTGCTGCTTGATCGTATCTATGACCGGATGGGCCGGGACGGTCACGGTCTCCAGCACGTTTTCCATGCGCTCGGTGATGCCGGGAAGACTGCCTGCCCGGATTGCTTCGGTCATACCGTCGATATCCGGGTGATTCCGGATGCCCTGTGCGTCCAGATGGGTATAGACATATTTGGTGGACACGCTGATATCCGGCTTGTCGATCAGGATGTGGCAGGGGGGCATGGGCGGGAGAGGGGTCAGATTTTCCCCGATGCCCTCCGCCAGCGCCGTGCCGCCCAGGATGCAGTAGGGCACATCCGCGCCGATGGACAGGCCGTCCTCCATCAGCTGCGCGGGGGTAAGTCCCAGATGGAAGATATGGTTGATGCCTTTCATGACAGCGGCGGCGTCGGTGCTTCCGCCTGCCATGCCGGCGGCGATGGGGATGTTTTTCCGCAGATGGACGCGCAGACCCGAGGAAATGCCGTACTTGTCCAGCATGAGCCTGGCGGCTTTGTGGATGAGATTGTCCTCCCCTGTGGGCAGTTCTGCCGTGTCGGCGGTGATGGTGATGCCGCTTCCTGCTTCCTCAAAGGTCAGCTCATCCCGAAGTCCTACGCTCTGCATGACCATCTTTACCTGATGATAGCCGTCTGGCAGCCGCCGCACCACATCCAGCCCCAGATTGATTTTTGCATATGCCATTATCTGATATCTGTCCATTTGCGTCCCTCCCGTCTCGGAACGATGCTTTTGTACTATGCTCACGGGGCAACAAAACCCGCCGCCCCATCTGCGCCGGATTCTGCCCGTGAGCCGGGTAAAGTGGCAGGTTTCCTTGATTTCTAGTATAAATTATATACAATCCCGCACTCTGCGTCAAGGGATATAGTCCTGATTTAGCGGGAGAGCTTTATATCGGATAAAACGGTTTTGCGGACGGCTGTCATCGGTTCGTTGTACCGACGGCGTGTGAACAGTATTTTTGAGGCTCTGCTTGACATGTCGCGGGGAATCTCGTATGATGGAAACAGGAGAAGAAATCGGTTTCAGAACCGTGCCGCCAGAGAAGCGGGCGGATAAATCCGGTCTGGGACGGGGCATCATGGAGGGGCGTATGGACAGAGAGCAGACAGTGTTGAGCGAGAATTGGAAATTTCATCTGGAGGAGCCCGGGGAGTGCGTTCCCGGCACAGGGGAGGGGTATCCGCGCACTGCCGCGTCGGGGGCCTGGTACAAGGGCTTTGACGATAGCGGCTGGCGCAGCGTCAGGGTACCCCACGACTGGTCGGTGGAGCAGCCTTTTTCAAAAAGATATTCCAGCGGCACAGGGTATCTGGCAGGAGGAACCGGCTGGTACAGGGTGCGCTTCGGGCTGCCGGAGGCGTACCGGGGGAAGTCCGTGAAAGTGGTCTTCGACGGCATCTATAAGAACAGCCAGGTCTGGTGCAACAGTTACTATCTGGGGCGGAGGCCTTATGGATACAGCACTTTTTCCTACGATATCACCCACGCGGCGGTGTTCGGGGAGGAAGAGAACGTGCTCTGCGTCAAGGTAGTGCATACGGATCTGGCGGATTCCAGATGGTTCACGGGGAGCGGCATCACCAGGAAAGTCACCGTGGTGGCGGAAGAGCCGGTGCATCCTGCGGAATACGGGGTGTTCTTCTCGGCGGAGCAGGTGGAGGCGGATGAAAAGGACGCGGGCAGGGGCAGGGCCCGGATTGTCATCAGGCACTGGACGGAGGACTGCCGGCACGGGACAGGGAATGGGACGGCGGATAAGGCAGGAAACGCGGACAGGCAGGGATGTCCCGCGGAGAGTGCCATGGTCCGCATCCGCACCGCGCTGCTGGAAGAGGACGGCAGAGCGGCGCTGACGCTTGAGGGGCAGACGGCGGCAGGCGGGGAGTGCGTCCTGACCGGCACGCTGGAGCAGGCCGGGCTCTGGTCCCCGGAGCACCCGTATCTGTATACTATGCGTACCTGGTACGCCCTGGCAGACGGGGAGGATACGGAGCCCTGTCCGGAGTATTATCTGGTGGATGAGACCCCTGTGGGCATTCGCGGGATAGTGTTTGACGCGCAGAAAGGCTTTTTCTTAAACGGAGCGGAGACGAAGCTGAAAGGGGTCTGCGTGCACCACGACGGAGGCGTGCTGGGAGCGGCCATGGAGCCGGAGATCTGGCAGAGGCGTCTGGAGGCCTTAAAGGAGTGCGGCTGCAATGCCATACGGTGCAGCCACAATCCCCATATGCCGGAGCTGTATGAGCTCTGCGACAGAATGGGCTTCCTGGTGATGGACGAGGCTTTTGACGAGTGGGAGAACGCCAAGAATAAGTGGTCCACAGGGCACAATGTATACCCCCCTGTGCACGAGGGGTATTTCGAGGAGTTCCCCCAGTGGCATAAGGCGGATCTGCAGGCTATGGTGCGCCGGGACAGGAATCATCCCAGCGTGATTCTCTGGAGCATCGGCAATGAGATAGATTATCCCAACGATCCTTACTGCCATCCCTCTTTCGATTCCATGACGGGAAATAATGACGCCAACAAGCCTGCGGCTGAACGTCAATATGATGTCAATAAACCGAATGCCGTGCGGCTGGTGACCATTGCCGCCGGATTGGAGCGTGAGGTCCGCCAAGAGGATGCGACGCGGCCGGTGACGCTGGCTGCGGCATTCCCCGAACTGTCCGCGGAGACCGGGCTGTTCGAGGGGTTGGATGTAGTGGGGTATAATTATAAAGAGCATTTGTATGAGGCGGATCACGGCAGGTTTCCGGGCAAGCCTCTGCTGGGCAGCGAGAATGGGCACAGTTACGGGGCATGGCTTGCGGTGAGGGACAATGCTTTTATCAGCGGGCAGTTCCTCTGGACGGGCATCGACTATCTGGGGGAGGCCAGGGGATGGCCGGTACATGGGTCGCCTGCGGGCATATTGACCTGTGCCGGGGACAGGAAGCCGGAATTCTACCGCAGAAAGTCTTTCTGGCGGGGGGAGCCTGCGATTGCCATCGCCACAAGGCGCATCTCGGATGGGGATGAGGACTGGCTGCCTATGGAGAGCCACTGGAATTATGAGGAGGGGGAGGAGATACTGGTTAAAGTCTACTCCAATCTTCCTCGGGTCAGACTGGTTCTGGAGGGCTGGAAGACCGATGGGGAGAAAGGTGTGCGGTCTGATGGACAGGATACGCCTGAATTCCGGCAGCGGGAGGGAACCGAGGCGCGGGAGCGCCAGGATTTCGGTATCCTGGATGAGTATAATGGGGACGGGGCATATTGCTATCGTGTGAGCTACAGGCCGGGCACATTGGTTGCGGAGGGCTATGGTGCGCCGGCGGCTGCCCGGGCCCTTGGGACAGAGGGGAACAGCCAGGCTCCCGCAGCTGTCTGCAGCCTGGCGGCAGTGGGGCAGGCCGCAGGGCTGGAATGCCGTATCTGGCGGCAGCCGGACGCGCTGACAGGTCAAAGCTGGGAGGAGGCTTCATCGGAGCCGGGCTATCTCTATCAGCTGGAAATAAACCTGCAGGATGAGCAGGGAAGAACTGTCAGCTGGCAGGAGCGGACTCTGGCGGTGGAAGTAGACGGCGCAGGCGTGCTTGCCGGGCTGGAGAACGGGAATCTGGCGGATGTGACGCCTTACCGGGAAAGCAGCCGGGCGACTTTCCGGGGGAGGCTGCTGGCCTATGTGCGCCGCACTGCGTCGGGAGAGATTGCCGTGAGGATTTCGATGGTGGACGGCAGGATGGATTATTGCAAAACCTGCCGGCTGCCCTATCCTCAGAAGAAAAACTGATGTGTGCCGCCGGGAGCCGATGCTCCCGGCGTTTTTTCGCCTTGAATATCTGTTTGGGTATTGCTATAAAATACAGGATTATAGTATAATCTGTGCAGAATGAAGAAATAGCTCGATCTGAAAGCAAGGGAGCGAGACAGAAAGCGGCCGAAGGAACGGTAGGGAAAGAGGTAAGACGATGACAGGTCTGCATATCAGGATAAATTCAATAGTATTGCTGCAAAGCGGCATGGGCAGAGCTGGAATGAGATGAAGTCCTTTTCGTACAGACAGGGAAATGTACGGAAAGATGGATAAGAGACAGGAAGATGCATGGAAGGCCGCAGCCAGCCCGCTGCGGCTTTTTTGGTTTGCGCGCCATGGGCGCGCTCTAACGGGTGAAAGTCCCGAACACGCCTGGGCAACGAGGAAGTGTATAGCT
>NZ_CALPDH010000020.1:0-120361 GCF_943193215.1 Acetatifactor aquisgranensis
GCTATTCATCAGATATGACTTTGTAACTTATTAACTGTATAGCTCTTGTGGCTATATCATCATTATACTAGGAGGAGACTGAACAATGAACGAAAACAAGAGGTACAATCCCGATATGCCGTCCGAAGGTTACGACCAGGCGGACTATGAGGCATTGAAGGCATCCAACATTATGCCTACCCTGGTAACCGTAAAGGGGATGCACTTTGACAGCGCGGAGGATGCGAGTATTTTCTTTGCAAGGGAGCTGGACTATGTAAAGTCCAAGTCCTATGACAAGATTTATCCGGAGTTTACCGCTCTGAACAATTTCCCGATCACCCATGAGGTTCCGGAAGGCGCGGAAACCATGACGTATTACAGCTATGAGAAGACCGGATTTGCCGCTATCATCAGCAACTATGCCACCGACCTCCCCAGGGCTGACGTGAAGGGAGAGCCGACCACGGCATCCGTGAAGTCCATTGGTGACAGCTACGGTTACTCCATCCAGGAAATGAGGGCCAGCCGACACGCAGGAAAGAGCCTGGACACCAGAAAGGCAGAGGCGGCGCGTTATGCTATCGACCGGACGGCCAACACCATCGCATTTGCTGGTGATAAAGAACATAAGCTCATGGGTATGCTGTCCGCTGACAACAATATCCCTCTGTACACGCTTTCTACCGTGGAAGTGGATGGGGCGCAGCATACGGAGTTCAAGTACAAGAGCGCACAGCAGATTTTGGATGACATCAATGGCATGTTTGGCTACATGGCGGATATTACCCAGGATGTAGAGAGGGCTGATACCCTGATGCTGTCCTCTGATGTCTACATCGACATTTCCACCAGGCAGATTCCGAATACCGGCTTTACGGTGAAGAAATTCCTGCTGGATAACGCGCCGTATTTGAAGAACATCATTTCCGCTCCGGAAATGTCCGGTAAGAGCAAGTCCACGAACCCTTACGGCAAGAATGTGATGATGCTCTACACCAACAGCGCGGAGAAGTTCTCCCTGGAGATTCCGATGTCGTTCTACCAGTACCCTCTCCAGAACCGCAACCTGGAGGTAATCATCCCTTGCGAGGAGAGGATTGCTGGCATCATCTTGTATTATCCGCTGTCCGCGCTTATCGCGGTCGGTGTCTAAGGAAGGAGGAAAGCACATGGCTATGAAGATGGAGAATATTTCTACCGGAAAGGTTATCGGCATCGGGGAGGTTACAATCCTCCCCGGAGAGGCAAAGGAGATTCCTGCGGCATACGAGGCCAGCCCCATCCTGGAGGTCTATAAAAAGATGGGGTTCGCCCGGATCACCGGCAAGGCGTCCGCGCCTGCGAAAACCCAGGAGGAGATAGAGGCAGAGAAAAAGGCGGAGGCTGAAAAGGCTGCTGCAGATGCGGAGGAGCTGCGGAAAGCGCGTCTGGCATCCCTGGAGGGAATCAGCGAGGAGGGCCTGGCATCCCTGGCGAATGAGCTGGGAATCAATCCGGCAGAGTGCAAGGACAAGGCCGATGTACTGAAAAAGGTCAAGGCGGCGCTGACAAAGAAAAAATAGGAGGGAGGCACTGACGATATGGACGCACTCGATATTTTCCGCATTGTAGCGGCAGAGTTCGCGGATGTGCCGGATGATGATGTGGTAGACCCAGAGACCGGAAAAAAGACCTATGGCGTCAAGACGTTCCTGGAACTGTATTCCGATCAGATTTCAGAAAAGAGGTTTGGCAAAACATACCAGAAAGCCCTTGCATATCTGACCGCCCACAAATTAAAGATGAACGGCTACGGGAACACGGAAAACGGAACCATCGGGGATTCCCTGCGAGTGAGTTCCTATTCGGAAGGAGAGACCTCCATCACCTATGCCACCGGACAGCAGACGAACCTCCAGGTCGATGCGGAGTATGCACTCACCGTATACGGCCTGGAGTTCCTTACGCTCCGGAGAAATGCCATCATCCCGATTATCAGTGCAGGGGAGGCGAAAAGCTATGGGCGTTAGGTTCAGAGACCGGCTCACTCCGGAGGGACAGCGTTTCTTCTGGGAGCTGGCGGAGCTTAAGGAACTGGAGGTTCGTGTCGGATTCCAGAGAGGAAAGTCCCAGGAAGAGGACGGGACGGACATGTGCGATGTGGCGGCTTTTAATGAGCTGGGGACGGACCACATACCGGCCAGGCCATTCATCAGACAGAGTGTGGATGACAACGAAAGCAAGATAAATTCATTCTTGAAAGAGGAGGTAAAGGATTTTGCACAGGGGAAATCTGCGGAGCAAATACTGAAAGAGATAGGAATCTTCCAGAAGGACCTCATGCAGGACAAAATCACTTCCGGGAGCTTTGCACCAAATGCGGAATCCACAATCAAGAAGAAAGGCAGCAGCAAGCCGCTGGTTGACACCGGGCGGATGCGGCAGTCTGTGAATTACGTCATCCAGAAGAAAGGAAGTGGTGATGATTGAAATTTCTGAAAAGGCCATACACGATAAGGCGGTATTCTGCGCCGGTTTATGTGCGGGGGTATTCTACTATACCCTATGAAGATATAACGCTCCCTATGGACGTACAGACATTAGAGGACGCGACTGTGACAACGCCGGACGGCACGGAATCAGTCCAGAGGCTAAAGGTTTTCTGCGATTATGAAATCAAGGTTGAGGATGAAGGGAAACAGCAGAAGTCGGACCGGCTCTGGTACCAGGGCAAGTGGTTTGACTGTAAATCCAGCCGGTTAAGTGAGAACACACCCCTAAGGCACTACACGGCCACTTTCGTCCAGTGCCTAAAGCAAGACCAGGGGCCGGGGCCTGGAGAGGAGGAAAAGGGAGAGGAGGAGACGGCGGATGAATCTGGTGGAAGTTAAGGAATCACTTTACGATGCCACAGCGCGGTTTTTCGCCGGGGCAGCTATCCTCTGGACAGAACAGATAAACACGAAGCCGCCAGTGCCGTATGTCACCCTTAAAACCGGCGGCATCCGGAGGGATGCTTTCCCGATTATTGACGAGGAGGGGCGCAGCGTATACCAGTGTGGTACCACCCTGGAAGTGAACCTATACACGAATGGAAAGCCGATGCCATCCGGGAAGAATCAGACTGGCAATTTCATTGATACCGCAACATCCGATTTATCAGAGTTCGCCATCTTTCTGGATTCAGAGAGGATGACGGACTTTTTCAGCAAGAGAGGCATGGGGATTCTTCTCATGCCCCCGGTGCGGAACCTTACCGGCTTGCAGAACAGCACACAGTACCGGTACCGGGCGATGGCGGAGTTTACGGTTTCCTATGTCGAGGAGGCAGACGGACAGTATGGCATCAGCGGTATGCCGATGGTTCCGAACAGCTCCGGAGGCGGCACAAGCGATATGGCAGCTGCAACGACAGATGCCATAGAAAATGTAGAATTGATAGAAGAATCAGAAGGAGGTAAAGACAATGCAGAACAATCCATTGGATGACATTGTAAAATGTGACATTGAGATTGCAAATCCGGGATCAGATGACGCCACGTTTGACAGCATTTTGCTGGTGGTGCCTGCTCCGGAGGCGGAAGGCATCGCAAAGCTCACGAAGACCACGGCCATTTCAAAGGCCGATGAACTGCTCAACTACGGATACACCGTGGAGGATGGCGCATACCTGGCGGCATCGGTGGCGTTTTCGCAGTCTCCATCACCGGGGGATGTATATGTGGCGGTGCGGAAATCAACCATTCCGGAAGTGGTGGAGGGAGAGGGCGAAACCACGGAGCCTGCACCGGTGTATGAGGACATCCGGGAGACGCTTGCCAGGGCAAACCGGGAGGCGTCTTTCTATGGCATCCATATTACGGATTTCAAAGACCCGGATGATGTCCGCAATGTGGTGAGCTGGACAGAGACGCAGGAGAAGATTTTTGGGTTCGAGTACACGGACATTGACAGCTGCCCGATCAAGAATTTTTCCTATTACCGGAGTTTCGGGAAGTTCTCCGGACTGGCGGACGGATACGAAAATGGGGAAAAGCCTGCGGAGAATGAGTACGCTGCGCTTGCTATTATGGCAAAGTGTTTCGGGTACCAGCCCGGCTCCGAGACCTGGAACCTTAAAGAGGAGGCAACCATCGTCCCCTCCCGGCTCACGTCCGACCAGAAAAAGACGCTGGAGGCAAACAATATGAATGTGAACCTCCGGTATGCAAGCTGCAACTGCAACATGGGTGGGAAGATGCTCTCTGGTGAGTGGATTGACGTCATCCGTTTCCGTGACTGGCTGAAAAACAGGATGCAGTTCCTTGTGTTCGGCGTTCTGAAAGCCAACACGAAGGTTCCGTTCGAGGACAGCGGCATCGGGGCAATCCAGGGGGCGATGGAAAAAGCCCTTTCGGAAGGGCAGACGCATGGAGGAATCGCACAGACATCATTCGATGCTGACGATAACGAGATTCCAGGGTACGTTACTACCGTCCCCCTGGCAAGCGATCTGACGGAGGACCAGAGGAAATCGCGCAAGCTGCCTAACTGTAGATGGCGGGCGCGGCTTGCAGGCGCCATCCATCTGGTGGAAATTGGCGGCACGTTGAGATTCTAAGAGAGGAGGATGAAAAGCTATGAGAGTAACAACCTACAATCCCAAAGAAGTGACCTGCGCCCTGGGGAATCACATTATGTCCGGATTCGCGGATGACAGTTTCATTACCGTGGAGCCTGCCGGTGATGGAACCAGCTATGTGAGCGGCGCGGACGGCGAGATTGCCAGGAGCATTGACCCGTCCAAAATCTACACTGTAAAAATCGCTCTGCTGCAGGCGTCCAGAAGCAATTCCTTCCTGGAGAAGAAATACCGGCAGGACCAGAAGAACGGCCAGGGAACATTCTCTGTGAATATCGCAGACATCCTGGGGGCGGAGAAGTTCGTGGGAGCTATCGCCTGGGTGACAAAACCGGCATCGTGGGTTCGCGGAAAGACGCAGCAGAACCGGGAATGGGAGATTGTGGTGGCAGAGGGAGAATTCAAATAAGAGTATAGGAGGATAAACACATGGCACTCAAACAGATGGAGCCGACAAAGGAGACGGTCGGCGGTTACAATTTTTATATCAAACCTTTTGCTGCTTTTAAGGCAGCGAACCTTACCGGGGAGCTGGCATCCGTGCTGGCTCCCCTTTTGGGAGCATTAGCACCCCTGGTATCAGATCAGAAAGAAGGGAGCCTCATGGACGTTGATGCGGCGCAGGCGGCGGAGGCGCTGTCCAACTGCACCAATATCTCCGGTGACAAGATGGAAAAGCTCATGCAGAAATTACTCCTGGGAGGGCATATCGTTGTGGAGCTGCCGGACGAGGAGGGTGAGTTTAAGCCGGAGCGTCTGGACATGGACATTGCAAATGAGATTTTCTGCGGGGAAGTCCAGGATATGTTCATCCTTTGTTTCCATGTAATCAAACTGAATTTCAACGGTTTTTTCAAGAAAATCGCCGGCCTATCTGGGAAAGCAGGATCGGCGATTCCGAAGAAGCCGCGCAAGGTTATCTGAAATATGGCAAGTTTGATTATGGACAATTTAGCGAGTTGGAATTACGCTGCTACATCCTGATAAAGGCAGGCATCGCGTCCATGCAGGAGTTGAAGGAATACTATACCCTGGACGAGGCACTGAAGCTGTACGCGCTCTACCTCATGGAGCGTGATGTGGAAAAAGGGCGGGCTGACGAGCTGGAAAGGAGGAGTAGACAGACTTGACCATAAGGGACATAGCTGTGGCATTTGGGTTTGAGGTAGATTCGCAGAGCGAGAAAAAGGCGGAAGGCTCCATCAAGGGCTTGAAGAATCTCGCTACAAAGCTACTAGGCAGCGTTGCAGTTGTGTTCTCTGTTACAAAAATTTCTGGATTTCTGAAAGACTGTTCAGAGGTGGCGTCCAATGTCCAAGAGATGCAGAACAAATTCGATGTAGTGTTTCAAGGCATGACAGAGGAGGTCGAGGAGTGGGCTGATTCGTTTGCAAAGTCCATAGGCAGAAATAAGAATGACATCAAAGGGTATCTGGCCGACAACCAGAACATGTTTGTCGGCATGGGGATGACGAGGGACCAGGCGGCCGGTCTGTCACAAGACCTTGTGGCCGCAGCCCTCGATCTGGCATCCTTCAATAACTTGCAGGAAGACCAGGCCATAAATGCCATGTCAAAGGCAATCATGGGAGAATCCGAATCTGCAAAGACCCTGGGGGCGGTTTTGAATGACAATACCAGGGCAATGGCGATGCAGCAGATGGGGCTGTCTGGCACATTCCAGGCGTTGGACGAAGCTACGAAGATGCAGGTAAACTACACGGCCATTATGATGCAGTCACAAGATGCAATCGGAGACTGCGCGAGGAGCCTTGACTCATACAAAGGGAGGCAGATTCAGCTGAATTCCGCCATTGCCGAGCTGAAAGAGTTCATCGGCGGACAGTTGCTGCCTGTATTCGCTATCTTTATTGGGTGGCTCACTACCGGCGTTAGGTGGCTCACGGAGTTCACCAGGAAACTACTTACGACAGCAGATGGGCAGAACCGTGTGCTGATGCTGTTTGACCGGCTCCATGCGCTTGTGAAAAGGCTCCAGCCTGCAATAGATCGGATGACACAGACGCTATCCAGGGGGGTGTCTCGTGGCATTGACCTGGTGAAGAACATCGTGGATAAGTTCGGCGGCATCGAGAACGTCTTGAAGGTCGCGGCGATTGCCGCAGGCGCATTCATGGCTGTACTTGCGGTTTCAAAGGTAATGAGCTTTATAAAAGCCGCTGGTGGGCTTGCAGGCATCATCAGCAAGGTAGCAAAGGCTTTCAGCCTGGCAAACCTAAAGGTGATGGCGATTATAGCAGTGATTGTGATACTGGCACTGATTATTGAGGATTTTATCAATTTCATGCAGGGGAACGATTCGGTTATCGGGACGCTGTTTGACAAGGCCGGTATCGGCGCGGACAACGCCAGGGAGAAAATCCTGGCGGCATGGACAAAGGTTAAAGAGTTCCTTCTGGGAATATGGGATTTCATCAAGCAGGCGGCAATGATGTGGGTGGACACCGTGAAGGGCTTTTTCGAGCGGCACAGTGAAAGCATCCGGAAGAATTTTGAGAGGGCCTGGGGCATTATCAAGACTTTCCTGCAAGGGGTGTGGACGTTCATCTCACAGCTGGCCGCTACTCTGTTCGGTTCTACAGAGGATAATATAGACGGAAGTACACAAAGCACGAAGGATAAATTGCTGGAGGTATGGGGAGCAATCCTAGAGGCGTTATCAGCTGTCTGGGATGCGCTGTACGAAGCCGGGAGCGCCATATTCAACGCCATCGCAACGGTGATTGAGACAGTGTTCGGGTGGATACAGACATTCTGGGATAACTGGGGTTCGGAGATTCTCTCATGGTTCAAGGTGCTGTGGGATTCCATTGGCGGGATTCTGGATGGTTTCCTGGAAATCATCAAAGGAGTGGCAAATTTCATTTCATCGGTATTCACCGGCGATTGGCAGGGGGCGTGGGACGCCATCAAGCAGATATTCACCGGGATATGGGACGCCATCGTCAGTTTCATCACGGCGGTATGGGAGACAATCAAAATGCTGTTCGATATGGCGCTTGGGGCAATTAAGGCGGTATGGGAAACCGTCTGGGGCGCTATCAGCGGTTTCTTCCAGGGCATTTGGAATGGGATTGTATCATTCTTCCAGGGTATCTGGGACTGGATCGTCAACATGGCACAGCAGAACCTCAGCGCGATACAGAGTGTTTGGGAGACTGTATGGGGAGCCATAAGCGGCTTCTTTCAAGGAATCTGGAATGGCATAAGCTCATTCCTAAGCGGAATTTGGGCCGCAATTACCGGCACAATCTCTAACGCGATAAATA
Source organism: Acetatifactor aquisgranensis (assembly GCF_943193215.1). Lineage (NCBI taxonomy): Bacteria > Bacillati > Bacillota > Clostridia > Lachnospirales > Lachnospiraceae > Acetatifactor > Acetatifactor aquisgranensis. The sequence continues at coordinate 7,873 of NZ_CALPDH010000020.1, forward strand.
ATGCCTATTCGGTCATTCAATCGGTGCTGGGGGCTATACGGGACTTTTTCAGTAACATTTTCAACACCATATCATCCACGGTTACCGGGATATTCTCAAATATCCTGTCCGCCATCTCAAACACGATAGGGAACATCAAGGACACCATCGTGAACGGCATAAATGCGGCGGTAGATTTCATCAAGGGACTGCCATCCCAGGCTATACAGTGGGGCAAAGATTTCATAGGAGGATTGAAGGACGGGATTCTTTCCGGAGTTCAGGGCATCGTAGACGCGGTGAAGGGAATCGGAGAAAAGATAAAATCCTTCCTGCACTTCTCTGTTCCGGATGAAGGGCCTTTGACCGAATATGAGAGCTGGATGCCAGACTTTATGAGCGGCCTGGCGGAGGGCATCTCCAGCAATGAGGAGGTGGTACTCGATAAGGTGAGAAGCCTTGCGGAAGGGATTTCCACTCTGACGCGGGCGGCAACGGCGGACGCAGCGACAGCGACCGCATCAACTGTAAACAACAATTCATCCTCCAGTGTGACACAGAATGTGAACATAGCGAACAGCTACACCGGAGGAACGCCAGAAGTGCAGAAAAACGTCTCTAAGGCGATGAATAAATCTGCCAGTGACGCGACCGCATACATGGCAAGAGGATTAGCATACGCAAGGGGGTAGGCAGACATGGCAAGAAGCAATCTAAAGCCGGTATCGGTGGCAGGCATTGAGTTTGATGCTCTGATAGATGAACAGAAAACCTTGTCTGCCACTATCCCGGTCTATCCGGTGGAGGAGGGGTTCCCGGTATCAGATACAATCATCCTGGAGCCTATCAGCATCAGCATGACGCTGTATGTCACCAACACGCCGGTAACATGGCTGTACAGACATGGCACTTCCAACAGCAGGGTAAACAATATCTGCAACCGGATAGAGAACCTGTGGCTTTCAAAGCAGCTGGTGAAAATTGTAACTACAGATACGGTATATAAGAACATGGGGATCACCAGCATATCCATCAAGCACTCAAAGGAGATAGGGTATGCCAGGGAAATCTCCATCACGGCGCAGAAAGTAAGGGTGACGAGCCGAAAGACCGCCAGCATCCCCAGCTATATTCTTAAAGCTGGGGAAACGATGGCAAACGCCGGTACCGCATCAACATCCACGACATCAAGCAGCGCAGGGACGGCCAGCGGAAGTACCGGCGGCTCCTCTGGCTCCTCCAGCAGCTCTGGGGGCGGTTCCGGGGGTTCTGGCAGCTCTGGCGGTTCCGGAGGCTCCAGTGCAAAGAAAAACCAGTCAATCCTTTATGGAGTGGCAAGTGGGTTAGGATTCATCTAAGGAGGCAGGAAATGTTGTATATCAAGGTTCCGGACATGAATGATAGCGTATCAAATCTGTCCATAGACGGCACTGAATATATACTCCGGTTCACCTATAACGAGAAGTATGATTATTGGAGCTTCGGCCTTTATGACGAGGACGAAAACCCGATCATCGCCATGACGCGGATTGTGCCTAACTTCCCTATCTTCTTTTTCTACTCCGACCGCGCCATCCCGGACGGGATTTTCGGGTGCGTGTCCACGAAGGAGAAGGTAGGGAGGCAGGCGTTCAATGAAAGGACGGCGGAGTTCATCTACATACCAAACGTGGAATTGGAGGACGAATAATGGCAAATGAGAACTTTATGCGCCGCTATATCATGCGGTGCGGAAAGATGGGAGGGAGAGGTTTTGAAATAGGCAATATCCACAGTGCCAGGGAGGATGCCCTGCATGTTTCTTTCAGTGTGGAGAAGTCAAACGCCGAATCGCCAAATACGGCGAAAGTCCAGGTATGGAACCTCTCCGACAAGAATCTAAAAATCCTGGACACGAAAGACTGCGCCCTGGAGCTGAAAGCAGGGTATGAGGATTCAATGGCGCTTATCCTGGTGGGGAACATCACAAGCGTTACCACAATCCCGGACAATGCGGACCGGCTGACGGAAATAGAGGTCATGGACGGCAGGGTGGAATTGAGGGATACGAATATAACCGTTTCCCTCAATGGTTCCGTAAACTGCCAGGATGTCTATAAGTACATCGCAGGGCAGATGGGATGTTCCATCGTATTTGCAAAGGATTTATCCTATAAGACGCTGCCCAACGGATTCAGCTATGTAGGAAAAGCGAAGAACGCCCTGCAAAAGATAGCTGGATGCTGCGGCCACAGATGGACAATCCAGAACCAGGTTATACAGATTACATGGCCCGGCCGCGCAGTAAATACCAGGGGCTATCTTCTGGACAGCAGTTCCGGCCTTATCGGCCGGCCGAAGCGGATCACGATTTCCTCCGGCGGAGACAACAACGAATCACAGACCGGGTGGGAAGTGCAGTACCTACTCAATGGGGCAATCGGAGTGAATGACATCGTGAGGCTCCAGAGTGACGAGATAAGCGGATTCTTCCTGGTACACAAAGTAACCATAGACGGTGACAACATGGAAGGTGACTGGCTCTGCACAGCCCAGCTGTTAGTAATCAGGGCGCAGCCGAAACTTGACAAGAAAGCAGTCACTTCCGGCGGAGACTCCGGTTCTGGCTCCGGAGGCGATTCTTCCGGAGCGCTTAAAAAAGGTGATAAGGTTAAAGTGATACGGACTATTCAGCAGGGGAATAAGACCAAAGGATATCAATATTCCGGAGGGACATTCGTCTGCTATTATTCTGTTTACGATGTCATCCAGGTAAAAGGCGATAGGGTAGTTATCGGAATCGGAAGTACGGTCACGGCGGCGGTGAAAGCTGCTGACCTTGCCAAAGCATAGGAGGTGTTTATATATGTTACAAGAGTTTTCCCAGCAAGTGGAGGATACGGCCAGGGCGGCAGTAAACCAGATACACACCGCGCTCCCTGGAGAAATCGTGTCGTTCAATCCTGGGGCAGGGACAGCGGTAGTAAAGCCGTCCGGGAAGTTTGTCACATCGGACGGAGTGGAGCTGGCATATCCACCCATCACGGACGCGCCTGTGGCTTTCCCATTCTGCCAGTCGGCAGGGATAGGGATAGCTTTTCCGGTCAAGCCGAAGGATGACTGCCTAATCATCATCTCCGAAGTGGAACTGGATGCCTGGAGGAGCGGCGCAGAATCGGAAAGCTCCCTGCGGTTTGACCTCACAAGTGCGATGGTGATACCGGGCCTTCTGAACGGAGGCGGTGCCATCGTGGAAAAAGCCTGCAGCAAAGATGCGGTAGTCATCCAGGCCGGGGAAACGGAGCTGATGGTGTATGATGCAGGCGTTGAGATTGCATCCGGGGAAACAGAATTGAAAATCACCGGGAAGGGCATCAAGGCAAAAGGAGACATGGAGGTTGATGGGAAGATAACCTGCAAGCAGGTCATTGAGACAGGATAAGGAGATGCTGTATGGATATATTACTTGACCGGTCCGGGGATTTATTCGTTGGCGGAAATGGCGATATAACGCTCTCTGATTCTGTAGCACAGAAAATCAAGATTCGGCTGAAATGGTTCGAGGCTGAATGGAGGTGGAACCGTGACGAAGGGCTTCCCTACACGGAGAGCCTGCTGGTAAAGAACCCGGACACCGATTATTTTGAGGGAGTCGTCCGTGAGAAGATTTTTGAGGTTGACGAGGTAACGGATGTGGGGGAGGTGTCTGTCACATTCGATGCAGCCACCAGAAAAGCGAAAATACGGTTTGTAGCCAGTACGGACTATGAGACCATAAAGGAGGAGGTGGATATAAATTGCCAGATTACGGAATAACAGACAAAGGATTTGTGCTGAAAAGGCTGGATACCATCCTGGAAGAAATCCATACGGATTTGACGGACGGATGGAAGGTAGATACAAGGCTTGCAGGCACTTCTTTCCTCAATACGCTCATAACGACTTTTGGGAACCAGATAGCAAACCTATGGGAGACAGCGCAGGACAGCTATTATGCGAAGTACCCGGCAACGGCTACGGAGCTGAACCTGGATCATGCTGTACAGTATGGCGGCATCAAGAGGGCCGGAGACAAGAGAACCAGCTACATCCTCCACTGTACCGGTGATGATGGGACGTATGTTCGTGAAAATGCTGTTGTGGCAACTAACACAACTCCGGAAATCCGGCTTTTTTCAGCGGAGGAATTTCAGATTGCCAGGGAGCGGTTCAATAAGGTTTCTGTCATTGTGGCATCCGAAGATACCGGAGTGTATACCGTTTCCATCAACGGCAATCAGTACAGCTATTCCAATCCGCAAGGCGGAAAATCTTCAGCAATCCTGGCCGGACTTGCAGCCGCCATAAAGGATGAAGGTTACGAGGTTAAAGTGGAGGACGATGTTCTTATCATCAATGATAAGACAAAGACCAGGGAGAATGTGCTGACACTCACGGATAATCTCACTACTTCCAGCGTGACATCCCTGGCAAATTTCCTCACAAATGACTATGGGAAAATCACCCTGCCTTATAACATCGTTACCAGGATGGTAAACAACATCACCGGCTTTACGGCGGTGACAAACCTTCTGGAGCCTACCTATGGGCGAAAGAGGGAGACGGATATTGAATTGCGGCAGTCCTACATAGCGAAGTCGGCTCTCCGGTCAAACACCATGATAGAGAGCATCATCGCGGAGCTTCTGAACAATGTGGAGGATGTGGAATCCGCATCCGGGTACGAGAACGACATGGACGTGACAGACGAGAGGGGCCTGCCGCCGCATAGCATAGAAATCATCGTAGAGGGCGGTGATAACACGGCGATTGCAAAGGCGATCTTCCGGAGGAAAGCAGGCGGCATCCAGACCCACGGCAGCGTAGTGGTGAACGTACCCGGGGAATACGGAGACACAATCCCGGTCCGGTTCAACCGTCCGGAGTATCTGTACGCCTGGCTGAAAGTGCAGCTGGAGGGTGATGAAGCGAAAATCCCGGTCAATTATTCTTCACTTACGAAGCAGTCCCTCATGGAGGATGGCGCCCAGATGACAGCAGGCACAAGCCTCCTTACGCAGCTGCTGAATGAGGGCATTTATGACCGGGTGGCCGGCCTTACAAAAATCATCATCTATACTGCATACACCACGGACAGTACGGTTATTCCTGGTGATGGGGACTATCAGAGGGACGAGAACATTATGGCTACATCCAGGCAGAAAGTTCTCATTGACGAGAACAGAATCGAGGTGGTCCGCAAGTGACAACGGATATACTGAAAGACTGGCTGCGGGACCTGCCTATGCAGTTCCTGGGAAAAAAGAATATAGAAGTCCTCATAAAAGCATTTGCCAGGCAGATGCAGGAGCTTGACACGGTATTTGACGAGCTGAACAGCAAGACCGACCTCGATACTGCTATGGGGCAGAATCTGGATTATGTCGGAACCATCATCCCACTTACCAGGAAGGAGGCAGGAGAGCTGGCTGGCCTTAATGTAGAGGAGCCAGTCATTTCGGATGAAAGGTACCGGCAGTTTTTGAGGTATAAGCTCCTGGTAAATACCAATGAATGTACCTACTATGACCTTATGGATGGGCTTGCGCTCCTCTGGGATGTTTCCCCCATCTACTACATTGAAGACCCGGATATGCCGGCAACAATCATCCTCACCATGCCATTCCTAAAGCCTGGAGGGGAGGTAGTGACGCTGGGAGAGGTTCCGATGGTAAAAGCCGCTGGTGTACGGATAGAATTTGAGTACCGCATCAAGGTAGTGGTGGAGACGCTTGTGAGATGGATATACAGCGTCTACAATGTGCCTCTCACAAACCAGCTGGTATGCGGAACGCATCCGCGCCGGGGTTCCCTGGGGAGGATTTATCTGCTCCAGACAGAGATAGGTATAAAAGAGATTCAGCGTGTATTTGAGCTAAAAAAGACCGGCACAATCCGGGTGGGAGGAAAGCTGTACGATTCCACCATAGGCGAGGTAATTACAGAGGATGTGCAAATAGAAATCAATTCATCGTATGAGGTGCAGAACGTCATCCTGGCAGGCCAGATTGTCTGTGGGACGCATCCGCACCAGGCGGTAAATGGAGTATTCATAGGAGCGGATGCAGTAGTCGGCGGAAACGTGACGAGTGCATCCGCTTTCGTTCCATTGTCCGGCACAGTGCCAGGGCAATCAACAGAAAGCGTTATGATAGGCAGCTGCATTGAGGCCGGGAAAACCATCAGCAATGTGGCCGATGACGTGCCGCTCTCCGGTACCATGATAACTGGAGGGCAGAAGCCGGGGAAATCGCTAATCGTATCGGCAGGCGTCTCCAGCAAAGAGCCGTCTGTCCGGATCGCGGCGGCGGATGCCAAAAAGTGCGGTACCGGCGGAGAGGAAATGCTGGTTATTTCTTCCGGAATATCCAGCAGTCCGTCAGTGTCTATCGCAGCGGCAGACGCTAAAAAATGCGGAGCTAAAGAGGAGACAGTCCTTTCCATATCGGCAGGAGTCTCCGGAGAAAAACCATCTGTCTACATCACGGCGGCAACATCGCGGAGATGCGGTACCGGCGTTTGTGGAAAATAAATGAAGGAGGTGCAGGAAAATGTCTTTTTGGTCAACTGAATTTATGAATGACCGGAGGAACGACTGGCTGAAAGCCCTGGTGCTGTTTGAGTACCGTGTGGGTGACGCCTGGTATAAGGCTAAAATCAATACCAAGCGCATAGTCGGGAACACGGTGGAAGTCATCGTGAGCCTTCCCAGGGTTTCCACCGGATCACAGACTATCACGGCGGTCAGGATAATCGACGTGAAGGGGAAACAGTGCGGCTACCAGGAGACGAAGGTGGTGAGGGCCACGAACCAGGGGGTACTCGTAAAATTTGAGTTCCCAATCTATGAGAAGGAGGTTGAGCAGTAATGTACGGTAGAGAGCAGCCATATCTACACAAAAACGCGACCGGCACATACGTCAAGACGCCGTGGGTGGATGACGTGCCGGGCATCCAGGAGGGGACGCCGCAGGACGAGTTCCATTTCAACAACATCGAGGATGGGGTGGACAGCGGAAACCTCCTGGGGGAGTTCCTGGCGGAAGTCGTGTATAAGCACGAGCGCCAGATCAGCAACGTGGGCGGCGAAGTCATCACCAGGACGCTCAAGAACACCAACGAGGATTTCTACAACAATAATTCCGCCCAGACGGTGGCGCTGTCTGTGGCAAGGGATACCCTGGACTACCGGGTGGATGCAGAAATCCAGGGTGATGTAACCAATGTTGGCGATGTAGTCATCTATGACAAGCAGCTGAACGGTTTCAAGGTCAAATACACCGGGAGCGCCCCGGAAGTAACGCTGAAGCTGTATGTCCACGGAGGTAATGCGGCATGAGTGCAAATGTTATCATCCGGAGTGACGAGAGGAACCACCAGCGCGACCAGGCGCTAAGGGAGTATGGAATCGACCCTTCCAGAGCATCCGCACATCAGAAGGATATGGCGGACTGCATCGCTATGGAAACCAACAGAGCCTACCATGAGGCGCACAGAATAGGAGGTAAGAGGTAATGAATGTAATCAATGTGAATGAAGGACCGAAAATGGAGTATTCCGTCAGTAAGAACAAAATCACGTTCGCTGACGAGCTGATGCTGAACCTGGAGAAACGCGAGAGGGACTATCCGGTCTCCATCGACATCTGCATTGACAAGTTCGGCATGGTGACTACCGGCCTGGGAGTGAGGTATGCTGCCCAGATTGAGATTCCGGAGCGCCAGTACACGGAGGAAGTCATTGACAATCCGGATTATGACCCGGAGGACCCCCAGAGCCAGAAAACAACCATCAAGAAGGAGCCGGTACCTTTCAACATGGCAAATGTCACACTTAAACTTTACGCAATCTAAGAAGGAGGATTTTATATCATGGGAAATTACGACCAGTTTGCAGCAGCTGTAAAAGAGATTTCGGGAGGCAAGAATGTGGTTCTTCTGGATGACATGGATATGCCGTCCATTTATGTGCCTATCTACAAGATGAAAAATAGTGACCTGGTTACTGGATTGAGCCAGAATATCCATCCTGCTTTCAGTGTGGCAGAGAACGGCGCCCAGGTGGAACGTTCTGTATTCTATTATTCTAAGTATCAGAACGTGATTATCAACGGCAGAGCCTACTCCCTGGCACACAGAGACCCCAATGTGTACATCAATTTCGACCAGGCAAAGATAGCCTGCGATGCAAAGGGGCCTGGATTCCACTTGGGGACGATGGCAGAATGGGCCTGCATTGCCCTCTGGTGCCGGAAGAATGGAACGATGCCGCGTGGCAACAACAGCTACGGATGCGATCACGGCCACAGCTATGAGAAAGGCCAGGTAAGCTACCAGTACACAGACAGCGGAAAACAGTATGACGGACGTACATTTACCGGTTCCGGTCCGGCAACCTGGGGGCATGACTGGACACAGTTTGGCATCCAGGACATGAACGGCAACGTCTGGGAGTGGGTAGGCGGCATGCGTCTGAAAGAAGGAGAAATCCAGGTGATTCCGTACAACAATGCAGCACTCGGAGCGGACTGCGACCAGGGGCCTTCCTCTACTCTCTGGAAAGCTATCAAGAATGATGGTTCCCTGGTGGAGCCTGGGACGGCTGCAACTCTGAAATATGACTGGGTGTCCGGCAAGATTCAGCTGACAACCGGAATTACTGTCGCGGCGGATGCCGGGCGTTACTGCGAGTACAAGGATATGTCGCTGGCAAGCGGCCTGACGGCTCCGGAGCTGGCGAAAGTCCTTCTGATTTATCCGGATGAACCCGGAGGAGATTACGCTGGGGACGGTCATTGGATGAACAACGCCGGAGAACGTTTGCCGATCTGTGGGGGCAGCTGGAGCAACGCCGCGAACGCTGGCGTGTTCGACGTGAATTTGCACGACCCGCGCTCGCTCTCGAACCGCAGCGTTGGTTTTCGCTCCGCTTATGTAGAACTGTAAAACTGCCCACTGAATCACTGACCGCCCTGCGGTAGCAGGGCTATAACTTTACGGAGGCAATATGTCTGAAAAGAGAGCTGCCACTACCGGCGGCATAAGCAAGCAGGAGGCGGAAAATCTCCAGATAAGGCAGAAAGTATTAGACATGGCCGCGTATGCGATGCCGCTCATAGAACGGTGGAGCGTGGCGCACCAGAAACTCCTGGGAGATGACATCGCCCACTGCATGAATGAAATGGTAGAGCTTGCGGCAGCTCTCCAGTTCGAGCAGAATAAGAAAACTCCGTGCAAAAATCTGGATATGAAGAATAAAGCCTTGCAGGATTTTATCACCCTGGCATATGCGCTGAAATATCTGAAAGGTTCATCGTCCTATGATGAATGGACGCGCCGGTCAAAAGAAATCGGCGCGATGATTGGAGGGTATAAAAAGTACATATACGAGGAGACGCCTGCAGCAAAGGGCAAGAGGTAGGGAGGCATCCGGGAATACCGGGTGCTTTCCTTTTGGGAGCAGGCTATACACTACGTTTGCCGATCTGTGGGGGCAACTGGAACAACGCCGCGAACGCTGGCGTGTTCAACGTGAATTTGAACAACCCGCGCTCGAACTCGAACCACAACGTTGGTTTTCGCTCCGCTCTACTCTCATATGCCAGAACCGGTCAGATTACGGTCTGCCCGGCAGTGCGAGAGATTAAAGGAGCCTGTTTCCGCTCCGGGCCGCAAGGCAGGAGAAAAATGGTGCCATGTGTGCGTATGTGGTGCCGCCTCTGTGGAGACAAACAAAGCAGAAGGCAACTCTGGAAACTGCAAGTAACACAAAATGTGAACGCCGCGACACAGAGATTTTTAGAGAGGATGACGCGATGAAGATAAAACGAGTGTTTGACCTAATCTTCTCTATGGAAAACCTACACGCCGCCCTGGAGGATGCCTCCAGCGGAAGGCGGTACCAGAAGGATGTCCTGGCGTACAATCTGGACGCCTGGGAAAAGCTCACTTTGTTGAGAGAGGAAATCCTAAGTGGCGGCTATTGTATAGAACGGTATTACATTTTCTATATCCATGAGCCAAAGCTGCGGATGATTATGTCAATATCCTTCCGTCATCGCATCGTCCAATGGGCGATTTACCGGGTGGTGAATCCGCTCCTGGTTCCGGGATACATCAAGGACACATACGGATGTATTCCCGGCAGGGGCAGCCTGGGAGCTATGAATCGGCTGAAATACTGGCTGGAGCTTGTCTCCCGGAAGGAAGGGGAAACCTGGTATTTCCTAAAACTGGATATAAGCAAATATTTCTACCGTGTATCACACCGGATACTGAAAGAAATCCTGGCAAAGAAAATCAAGGATGAAAGAGTGCTGGAGATTCTGTACGGGATTATCGACTGCAAACATACGCCATTCGGCTTGCCACCTGGCAAGAATCCGGAGGACGTGCCGCTGGAGGAACGGCTTTATGATGTCGGGATGCCGATAGGGAACCTTTTGAGCCAGCTCTTTGCGAACATTTACCTGGATGCCCTGGACCAGTTCTGCAAGCGCGTCCTGGGAATCCGTTACTATATACGCTATATGGATGATGTGATTATATTGAGCAACAGCAAATTGCAGCTCCGGGAATGGAAAGACCGGATAGGCACCTTCCTGGAAGTGGAGCTGGAGCTTAATCTGAATCAAAAGACCTGCATCCGTCCGATAGCGCAGGGAATCGAATTTGTAGGATACAGAGTGTGGGCGGACGAAGTGAACGTGCGGAAAAGCACATCATTACGAATAAAACGGAACCTGGCCGGTGTCTGTGTGAAGTATGCCGAAGGGAAACTGACGCTCCAGGAAGTGACGCAGCGGTTCAACAGCTACATAGGGATGTTGGGCCATACAGACAGCCAGGCTCTTTTAGATAAGATATATCAAGAGATGGTTCTCACAACCGCGGAAGGAGGAAAGCTGGAGGATGGAGAGGAAGAACTTCTTTACATGCTCCCCATACAGCAGGAAATGCGTATGTCCTATGGGGAATGGGAAATGCGAAACGACTTGCAGCTGGTATGGTAAGTGTGAGCATTGCTTGAATTTCCACATACCGGCAGGGCAGGAGCCTTGTCTGGCATGTGCGAATTTAAGAATAGATTTAAGACCGCCTGGAGAGGGCGGTTTTTCAGTGGAAGGAGGTGAAAAGGCTATGGATAACCCGGTGACACATAGGGAGCTGGAGCAGTTCCGGCAGCTGATGGAGTCGGAGAATGAGCGGTTGAAGGAAGAAAACGACCGCCAGAATCACCGCATCGGAGTCCTGGAGAACAGCATCCAGAAGATGACCGACCTGGCAGCGTCCACAGAAAAGCTGGCGGTGAACATGCAGAACATGTTGAAGGTCCAGGAGGAGCAGAGCAAGCGCCTGGAGCAAATCGAGAACCGGGACGGCGAGAAGTGGCGGAAAGCGATGGCATACATCGGAACCGCGATACTGGGAGCTGTCCTGGCTATTGTATTTGCCAAGATTGGGCTGTAGAGGAGGCGAGGCATGAAGGAAAAGAAAAGCGTCCGGACAATGGACATCATCCTGGCGGTGATTGCCGTTTTCCTGCTTCTCTTTATCGTGGTGATGATATGGCTTTACTACCAGACCGGGGCAATCCCGGACACACTTTGCACATGCGTATTTGCTGTCTGCGGAGGGGAGTGCGGTGTCATGGGCTGGATAAAGACCACGAAGGAGCGGCAGAGGGAGCGGTCATTCGAGCTGGAGGACAGGGAACACGAGGAACAAAGACAGAAAGAAATGGAGGCAAATCTGAATGAATGAGATTTTATTTGAGCTTTTGAAGGTAGTTATCATGGTGGCAGTCATGCTTATCACGCGGTACGTCATTCCCTGGGTAAGGGAGCGCATCGGGGCGGATAAGCTGGCCCTGGCAGAGAAGTGGGTTCGGTACGCGGTACTGAAAGCCCAGCAGGTCATGTGGTCTGATGATGGGCCGGAACGCAAGGCATACGTTACGGAGTTTCTGAAAGAGCTGCTTATTGAGAAGAACATTGCCCTTTCGGATGAACAGCTGGACATTCTGATTGAAGCAGCAGTGAAGCAGATGAAAATTGAAGCAGGCTCCGGTGTCACTATCAATAACTCTGCCGGTGAAGCTCCGGGAGAAAAGACTGCAAAATGATGTAGGAGGAGGGAAACGCTATGGCACTGAAAGGAAGTACGGTCCGGGAGCAGGTATGGAACTATCTGGCATCCGCAGGACTAAGCAATCATGGAGTGGCTGGCCTCATGGGGAATCTGTCCGCAGAGTCCAGGCTCAATCCTAAGAACCTGGAGGATCTCTGTGAGGCGCGGCTCAAAGAGGCCGGAAAGCTGTACTGTACGGATGAAACGTACACAGTGGCGGTGGACAGCGGGGAAATCAGCCAAGAGGAGTTCCTGCATCCTCTCCCGAATAAACAGTACGGGTACGGGCTGGCACAATGGACATCACCCGGAAGGAAAGCCGGCCTTTATGACCTGGCAAAGTCCAGGGGCGTGTCAATCGGTGATCTGGAGATGCAGCTGGATTTCCTCATGCAGGAACTTTCCACCAGCTACAGAAATGTCCTGGAGATTCTGAAATCTGCAACTTCTGTGAGGGCGGCGTCTGATGCCGTCCTCATTGATTTTGAGCGTCCGAAGAACCAGGGAGAGGCTGTAAAGAAGAAAAGGGCTGGATATGGACAAAAGTATTATGACGAGTTTGTAAAGCCTGCATCGGTCAATACGGCAGGCACAAGCACCAAACCAGAAGGAGGTAAGGCAACTATGACAGAGACGCAGGCGAGGCAGCACATATTGAGCATCATGCAGGGCTGGGTAGGCTTGAAAAGGTCGGACGGCTCCCACAAGGTAATTATTGATACCTACAACGGACATAAGCCGCTGGCGCGGAACTATTCCGTGAAGTACACGGACGCATACTGCGCCACCACTATATCTGCAGCAGCAATCGAGGCAGGGTTCGATGACATCATCCCCCTGGAGTGCGGATGCGGCCAGATGATAGAGCTGGCAAAGAAGATGGGAATCTGGGAAGAAAACGACGCCTATGTACCGGAACCGGCGGACATCATCCTCTATGATTGGGATGATAACGGCATCGGGAACAACACCGGCTGGCCCGATCATGTCGGCATGGCGGAGAAGGTGGCAGGCAGCACCATTACCGTCCTGGAGGGCAATATGAGCGGCGGCGTTGTGGGCCGCAGGAACCTCCAGGTCAACGGCCGGTATATCAGAGGGTATATCCTTCCGAAGTACGCAGGCAAGGCAGACAAGCCGGACGAGCCGAACACTTCCGGAAATCTGAAAGTGGGTGATATTGTGACATTCACCGGAAAGAACCATTACGCCAGCTCCTATGCAAGCGCCAAAAAGGTCTCCTGCATGAGCGGCCAGGCGAAGGTGACGGCCATAAATGCAAAGGGAGCGCATCCGTACCATCTGGTGGCGGTTCCCGGGAAAGGCTCCAATGTATACGGCTGGGTGGATGCTGCTGACATCCAGGGCGCGGCATCCGGCTCCGGTCCTTCCGGGGGAACCGTGGCAATCAAGGTGGGCGATACCGTGAACTATTCCGGGAACGTCCATTACACCAGCAGCTACAAGGGGGCGAAATCCTCCAGCTGCAAAGGCGGTACCGCGAAGGTGACGGCCATCAACAAGACCGGGGCGCATCCGTACCACTTGAAGCATACCGGGAGCGGATGCACCGTGTATGGCTGGGTGGATGCCGACAAAGTTTCCAGATCATAGGAGGGCATACAGCGTATGAAAAATTACATCGGCGTTAAAATCGTAAAGGCGGAGCCGCAGGAGAAGGATGGCAGGCCCGGATATAAGGTAGTATATCCGGATGGCTATGTGTCATGGTCTCCGAAGGATGTCTTTGAAAAAGCGTACAGAATACTTGACTGCGAAGATTTCATCAACAAGAAAGCGTAACACCGCATCTGCATCTCAATAAGGCGAAGGGCCTCTCTGTCATTTCCAGGCAGGGAGGCTCTTTTTTATTGCCGTTTTAGACCGTCCGCGGATTGTCCTATGGACTGTCCGTGGAAACGTCCAAAGAATGTCCAGAAGTCTAAAGCGTTTTGTCCTATGGACTGTCCGTGGATTGTCCGTGGACGCATCAATTCTGATTATCTCCAGCACATCCAGGCAGAATTTTTGGGAGCTGTTTCTTCTTATTATAATGTGCCTGGAATTTTAGACCGTCCTATGGACTGTCCGCGGACGCATCCGTGGACAGTCCAGCGTAACCATAACCATAACCAAACCAATATTATATAGAAACATATATGTCCAAAAAGAAAAAGCACCAGGAAGGTGCTTAATCCTCACTATTCACGATATGGGAAATTATCTGGCATATCCTATCCACATCTTTAGTCTCCAGAATGTAGCTTTGGGTGGAAAATTGGAATACCACACCATCTTCACAAGGAGTCATCGAAGAAAGAGCCGCTATCTTTTTATCGAATCCCCCTTTTGCTGCCACAAACACAATACGCTGATTTGTAATGGACAATGTACCCGGATAGGATTCTTCTACATTCCGGCGGACCGGTGCGCCTTTGCTGGCTCCGACACGGTACGTCACTCCCTTTGCTATCCGGAGGCTGATGCCTGCGTTTCCTCCAGCATATCCGATCACCTTATTCTTGACAATGATGGAAGTTGCTGGCCTGGAATAATGGCACGTTTCCCCAGGAGCGGTAATGAGCGAGGTTGAAACAACGATAGGCAGCGTTCCATCCGGGAGTAGGATACTTCCGGAAGATTCCCCTTCCGGCGGCACTCCCTTTATCGCCTTGAGCAGGAGTGAAACGCTGTCAATAAACCATCCGATGCCAAAGAGACCGAATGTGCATAGGTAAAGGATTCCTATGCCTATTTTGTGCTGTCTGAACTTATGGACGCCGAAGAATCCCAGGAATAAGCACAAGAAAAAATCTAACCACATATAACCACCTCCAATTCCATTATAAGAGTGCAGAGAGGAAATGTAAATCAAAAGAAAACGCCTATTTGTGAGTTTTTGTCATTATTTTTATTGACAAACGCCGAAAAGTGAGTTATAATACTAATATACAAAAGGATGATACAAAGAAAACTCACAAGGAGGCGTTCACAATGGCAGAAAGATGGATAGTAAGGGCAGCGGATGAAGATTTCGTTGAAAAAGAGTGCTTTGACAATTTCGATGATGCTGTTAAATATGCAGATAAGATGATAGAAATTTTCGGAGCATGGAATGTTGACTGTTATAGGGAGGTATAAAGCTATGATGAAGCAGGAATTTGAGGAGAGAATCGGCGGAGAGGTAAGGCAGAGCGACTATGCTATTATCGAGCATGTCTACACATGGCATCCGGCAATCAGTAACACCGAAGGGAAAGAGCAGATAGCAACGCTGTATAAGATGGGCGGAATGTGTCTCATTAAGGACATGGAGCCGACAGCAAAGCTCATGGAGGAGCTGGATGCAGAGAAATTTGAGGCGGAGAACAAGCTGAAAGAGATTCGGAAGAAAATTGAGGATGTCGTTTGTGGCAGAACAGAGAGGGAGGAATAAGGATATGGCAATCAATTTCCAGGTAATGACAGAGAACCAGAAAAATGAATATGGGAGATACGTTCCGGATTGGGAGGCTCTGAAAGCTGGAGCCTCCTGCGAGGAGGAGAAGGAGTACATCGACAGGATCATCGCCCAGGACGAGAGATGGATAAGCAAGGGACGCGGAGAATTTGTAGGATTCACATTCAATATGGTTTACATCACAAAGCAAAGCTGCGGCCACTTTGAAATCTTCCAGTCTCCACACAATGAGCATTACACACTGGAGGAAGTCCTGGAGCAGGCGCAGGAACACACAAAGTCAAAATGCAGCAGATGTATGTGCGGGAGGTATTGATATGGCAAAGGTTCAAGAAGTCAAGAAAGCTATGGTTGCCCTGGGTTATCCAAAAACGGAATACATTGAGCTGGAAGAGCTGGATAACAGCAGGAGCAAAGTTATATATGACGGTCATTTTATAATCGGTATATATGACTTTGAACGCCACACATTTGTAGATTAAAGGGCCGCAAGGCCCGCCGTAATGCAGCCGTGGACGGTCACAAGCCCGTGAAAATGCAGAGTGACGGAGGAGCAGTCTTTTTACAAACATTGTCTATTTGGTGCTGTCTGACAGGTTTTCGCCCGGTTTTTAATGTGAAAATGGGGAGGCGGTTTGAGCAGGGAACGCCGGAAAATGCTCATGGTGTCCAGCAAGTTTTCTGGCTTTAGTGTGAAACCAGATAAGGGGCGGTTCTCCCCGACATTCGCGTGAACCGGCGGAACGTATGAAAGCCGCTCTATAAATTCATACCCGAATAGACAATCTTTGTAAAAGGGCTGCGCCCGATCAAAAAAGCAGGAGGTAGAACATGAAAAGGAATGAATATTTCAAAAGAGCATTGGAGCTATATGATAGCGGACAGGTAAGCGGAGAAGTTTATGATGCTATGATTATGAATGCAGATTGTTTCTGTGATGAAGATGACGAAGAGGACGAAGAGGACGGTTACGGCCTCCCCAGAACCTATGCGGAGATTGAATATGACGATTTTGACAATCCGGAGGCGATTGCAGGAGCCAGGTTTGATGATATGAACTTTACCAGGTACATGGAGAGATAAGGAGGATGGTATGGGGATTGTAAGAATAGGCAAGGTAGAGCTGACGCCGGAGGAGGCGGAGCGGTACTACCAGGAGGGAAAGTACATTGTCACATACGGATGTATCTACCAGCTTTTTTACAGTGTCGCCCAGAAAAGGGTGTATGGCACGGTGATTTATAGGCAGGCAGGCATGACGCGGAAAGGCCGGTTCTTTGCTATGGATGCGGAGACGGTGAATCACCTGGTAGGGTTCAATCTGGTAAATAAGGAGGTATTAGCATGAAGTATTACAGCACACAGAGGCCGGTTTCCCCTGGGACGTTTCCCAGGCAGGGAGCCGGGCAAATCGTGAATTTTGACAATAAGCAGTTTTGTGAGGAGATAGGGCGCGATGCCTGGGGATACATCGAGTATGAGGAGCCGCTGTCTGCAGCACAGCTGGAGGCGTATGAGCTGGTGCCGGGAGGGATGAAGAAATTCTGGTGCGTCACCACATCGGTAAATGACCGCGGCCAGGTGGCAGCAAACATCACCAATGTAATAGAGGCGGTATGCAAGCCGGAAAATTCATCAACCAGCACGAGCCGCAGGGATATTTACCAGGACTGGTTCCCTTCCCTGGAGCAGGCAGAGAAATATGTGGAGGAGGCAAGGAACGCATGAAACTTGTAATCGAGGTAAAGCGCCGGAGAATGAGCGTTACCCAGGGCACGGTGGATGTGTATGTGAACGGCCAGAAGGTCATAACCTTCGGAGACAAGATAGAGATGATTGGGGAAGGCGAGCGGTGCTATGGGGAGAATATTGGAGGGTGGGGCAGCAAAAAGCCGGATTCCTCTTTTATTGCCGGATACCTATGGCATCCCCATGATGAACTTTACAATTATAGGGAGAAAATGGAGCGGATTCTGGTGGACGGTGAGGAGCCTGGGGAATCCGCGGAAAATCGGCTTGCGGTCCTGCTGGCAAATGCGGTGGGGCTGTATGCGGAGAGGCACTCCGACAGCTACAACACCGGCGCGGAATTCTGGGAGATGCTCCTGGGAGAGCTGGGAACGGATTTTGAAGAGCTGGAGGCTCTGGGAGTGAATGTTGAGGACATGAAGGAGGCAGCGCGGTGAAGGATAGAAGGTTTTGGCCAGAACAGATTGTGGAGGCAAGGAGGCTGGCTGTCCAGGAGAAGAAACTGCTCACCAGGGAGTACGATGCGTTCTCTGATGCGGATGGTCTGCGCGTACTCTCAAAGGAAGAGCTTAAGGAATTGAAGGATAACCGGTATTCCTGCATCTATGCCGGCTGGATCACGGTCATCGAGGACTACACGGAGGAAACCGGGAAAGCCTGGGAGGTTCTCCAGGCGGTCAATGCGCGGTTCCGGGAGATGGATGCGGAAGAGCAGGCGATAGATATTCTGAATGATTTTCCGGATGTGGAGCTGGGGCTGGCAGACATTACGGACGCTTTCATTTCCTGTATGGAGGAATCCGGGCATGAATTGACGTACAGCCTGCCGACAGAGGGGAGAAACATAACATATTTCGTAGTGACAAGCCGCGCCTGCCTGGAGGATGAAAATATCCGGATGATGACGGCGGAGATGGCGATGATGTAAAGGAGGGAAACATGGATTCTTACAAGGTGCAACAACTGGAGAAGATGCTGGCACATGAAACCAGCAAGACGGAGGAGCATTATGGGGCGCGTCTGACTCACTGGTACGGAGACACCAAAGCGCTCACTATTGACGCAGGCGGTTTGAGAGCTTTGATTCGGTACTACTCAAAGCATGAGACTGAATTATAGGAGGATGGATATGGACGAAAGGGCAAAAGAACTGATTAGGAACCTGGTGGAGCTGATGCGCTCCAGCCAGCAGAGGGTGTATGATTATGAGTTTGCCGATTATCTAATGTGCAACACTGGCATCAAGCCGGAGGAGCTTGTGGAGTGCGGCATCTATGGGAGCAGACCACAGAAGGAGGAAATGGAATGAGAACCGCCGGGGAAATTATAGAGGAGATTCTGGAAAGGGATGGAGTGAGCCAGTCCGATCTGGCAGAGATGATGGATACCGACCGCAGGGCGATTTACCAGACGCTCCGGAAATGCCAGGACATCAAGTACAGCAAATTTGAGGAGATGCTGGATAAGCTGGGGTATAGAATTATGATAGAGAAAAAGTAGCAGCTGTGGGGCTGCTTTTTCTTTAATATTAAAATTCACATTTAGGCGTTGGATGTCGGCCTTTTTATTGACAAACGCCGAAAAGTGAGTTATAATACTAATATACAAAAGGATGATACAAAGAAAACTCACAAGGAGGCATCGGTTATGAGAGTAAAGGTTGGATGGATTGTAAAGGTGGCAGACATCGGAATACCGGCGAAGGTTCTGGCCGCTGGTAAAGGCAACGCGGAGCTGGAGTTTGATTTCCCGGAAGGCCGGGAGGTCTGCGAGTGTCCGTATTCGATTATCGCTGGCATCCTCTCCAGAGGGGAGGCTGCATGACAAAGCTGGAGTTTGGACGCTTGATAGAGCGTCCGCTTTCTGACGAGGATTTCCGGAAGGTTCAGCTGGTGTATATGAACACGGAGGCGATTGTGACGCCGCTCCAAATGTCGTTTATCTACCTGGTGTGGGGCGAAAAGGGGATTGATATTCTTTATTCCCTGGTGATGGAGCGTGGCAGACTGATAGAGGAGGTCGGGGAGTTGAAACGCGAGCTGTCGGATGTGAAGAAAGAAAACCGGCGGCTCCGGGAGTTTCGGGGTGTGATTTTGAAAGCATACGAGGAGGTGATGGAAGATGTATGAATATGATTATTCTGGCGATATGGAATTTTACCAGAAACAGCTTGCGGCGAAGGGCATCACCAAAGAGATGCTGAACATGGATAACTACGCAGGGCTGACAGCCAGGGAATTGCAGGGGATAGTTGACAGCGTTCGGCTGAAAAAGAAGGCCGCTACTGCCGGAGAACCGGCATCAGCATAAATTTTATTATGGAGGGCAAGACACATGGAGAAAACCTATTATTCAATCAATGAACAGACAGCGAGGACGGCAAAGCATATCAATTCTTTCAGCGAATACAAGGAAGGGAGCGCGACAGCGGAGCACCGGCACTATGTTGATAAGGTGTATGAAGTAGTGGAGCGGATCGCGGAAGAAAAGCCCCACCTTCTGGAAAAGGCACAGCGCATGGCGGAGCGTTACAGCCGGAAACTGTCTATCTACTACAACGACTACTACCGCAACGAGGCATCCTGCCCTAGCATTATGATTTCCGGCGGCGGAAACTTCCCGGTGAGGAAAAAGGAGCGGCAGAACAGCCGCAGGGAGACCCTTTTCCACGAATGGCAGTATCTGGAATCCTATGCGGAGAAGATTAAGCATCTTCTGACGATGGAACAGCCGATACTTTCCGGAGACGAGCGGGCGGTGGAGCTGCTGCAGGAAAAGCTGGACAGCCTGGTGGAGACCCAGGAGATGATGAAAGCGGTCAATGCGTATTACCGGAAGGAAAAGACCCTGGATGGGTGCCCGAACCTCACCCAGGAGGAGGTCGAAAAGCTGAAAGCAGAGATGGCCTCCTCCTGGCATTGGGGAGACGTTCCATATCTTCCTTATGAGCTTTCCAACAACAACGCCAACATCAAACGGACAAGGGACCGGCTGGAGGGCTTGAAAAAGGTAAAGGAGGCCGGAACCAAAGAGGCGGAGAATAAGTTCTGCAAGGTGGTGGAGAATACGGAGATTATGAGGCTCCAGCTGGTATTCGATGGCAAGCCGGAGGCGGATGTAAGGGCTATTCTGAGAAGTAACGGATTCAAATGGGCGCCATCGCAGGGCGCATGGCAGAGGCAGCTCACCAGCAACGCGCAGTATGCGCTTAAAAGGGTACTGGAAGAGCTGGAGAAATTAGAGGAGGCAGAGTAATCATGGAAATTAAGACAATGGCCGGATGGCATGAGTTTGCTGAAAAGAACAGCAACGGCAGCTGGGATAAATACTGCAAACCTGGAGACCTGGTAGGCGAGGATGTATACGATTACTTCCTGGATGTCTTGCCTCCCCGGAGCATGGAGAGGGGCTATCTCCAGGTAGGGGAGCCGCACAGCCACCAGGCGAACATAATAACCAGGAAGTGGCAGGCCACCTACGCGACATTCCGCAGGGTGGAGAAGGGAATCTGGATGTACTGTGGTAACTGTTTTGCAGGAATGACCTGGGATGCAGATGCTGCAAGCAGCTCCCTGGAGGGATTTCTGAAAGTCACCTACCGCATAGAAGGGAGCCAGAGGATATGCAGGCCGCGCCTTGTCTGCAAGGACGGATTTTCAGTGTCCGTCCAGGCAGGGGAAGATTTCCAGTGCGCTCCCAGGGAGCATAGGCCGGACGGTGATTATGAATCTGTCGAGCTGGGGAATCCTTCCGGACTGGAGGAGCTGCTGGTACCCTATGCAGAGGATAAGGACAATCTGCTGAAAACAGCATATCCGTATGTGCCGGTGGAGCTGTTGAAGGTAGTCATCGAGGTACACGGAGGACTTTATGGATAAGGTTCTAAACTATCCGGGGGCAAAGTGGAGCCTGGCAGAGAAAATCATTCCATACATACCCGATCATCATTCGTACCTGGAGCCGTTTTTCGGCTCCGGTGCGGTGTTTTTCAGCAAAGAGCCAAGTCGGATAGAAACAATAAATGACCTGGACAGCAACGTGGTAAATCTGTTCGACTGCATCCGAAGGGAACCGGAGCGTCTGGCGGCAACGGTCATGGCAACGCCATACAGCCGGGAAATGTACGACCGTACATTTAATGCACTCATGGATGACAGCCAAGACAGTTGCCAGAGGGCGGCGGATTTCCTTGTTTCATGCTGGCAGACACATGGATTCCGGGTAAACAAGTATAGAGTTGGATGGAAGAATGATGTGCAAGGGAGGGAGAGGATGTACGCGCTCTGGAGCTGGTACAACCTTCCGGAGAAAATCATCGCGGTAGCGGAGCGCCTGCGCCAGGTTCAGATAGAGAACCGGCCGGCCCTGGAAGTCATCGGGCGGTTTAACAGCGAGAATGTGTTTATGTACCTGGACCCACCGTATGTTCTGAATACCAGGAATGGAAAGCAGTATGCGTTTGAGATGACGGATGCCGACCATGCAAAGCTCCTGGAGACGATATGCAGTACCAGGGCAAAGGTAATGATAAGCGGATATGAGAACGTCTTGTATGAGGAGTTCCTGGCAGGGTGGAAAAAGGTTACGTTCCCTTCTAAGACCGCATACGGCGCAAAGAGGGTAGAGGCAATATGGATGAATTATTAAGATTCAGAGAAGGAGGCAGGTAATGAGTTGCAGGTACAAGAATGAGTGTCCGAGTTACAGTGGATGGTGCGATGGGCCAAAGCAGGATTTCTCCCGATGCGTGGAGTTTCTGATAACTGCCTATGAGAATGAAAAGGCCAGGGGAAAGGCGGGGGAGCCGCAGGAGATTCAAAAGGAATCCAGCCATTTCTTTTACGTCATCGAGGCCGGAAGGAACCATGTAAGAAAGTATGTCAGCAAGGATTTTCCGCGTGTGTTCCAGTACACAGTCAAGTTAAGCAAAGCCAGGAGATTTGAGACGGAGGAGAGAGCCTGGGAGTTTATCCGGGGGTTCAATGATTATGGGAAGTTTCTGATAGTGCAGCCGGTTGTGAGAAAAGTATGCAGGACGTTTTCTATCGTCCAGGAAGGAGAAGGAAATGAATAAGGTTATTTTGATTGGGCGCCTCACACGCGACCCAGAGGTTAGGTATTCGCAAGGCGAGACCAGTATGGCGATTGCCAGGTACACGCTGGCAGTAGACCGCAGAGGCAGGAGAGAAGGTGAACAGTCAGCAGATTTTATCTCCTGCAAGGCGTTTGGGAAAGCTGGGGAGTGGGCGGAAAAGTGGCTGCGGAAGGGGATTAAGATTGCCATTACCGGCCGCATCCAGACCGGCAGCTACACCAACAACGAAGGGCAGAAGGTCTACACAACGGACGTTATCATCGAGGAGCAGGAGTTTGCGGAAAGCAAGGCCGCAAGCGAGGGCAATATCCAGAGCCAGGGACAGAGCCAGGGGCGGCAACAGCCTTCCCAGGCAGGGGACGGCTTTATGAGTATTCCGGACGGTGTTGATGATGACGAATTGCCGTTCAACTAAAAAGCGAGGAGGGAAATCATGGAAAACGGTAACATTGTAAATATCAAGGCGGAGCGGATCATGGCGCACCCGAACAATCCACG
The DNA here is from genome assembly GCF_943193215.1 of Acetatifactor aquisgranensis. Taxonomy (NCBI): domain Bacteria; kingdom Bacillati; phylum Bacillota; class Clostridia; order Lachnospirales; family Lachnospiraceae; genus Acetatifactor; species Acetatifactor aquisgranensis. The sequence continues at coordinate 30,800 of NZ_CALPDH010000020.1, forward strand.
GAAGAACCTGGGGGATTTGTCGGAGCTGGTGGAGTCTATCAAGATTCATGGAATCATGCAGAATCTCACGGTGATTCCTCTGGAGGATGTAGACCCGGACGCTGCCATAGGCCAGGAAGAGGAGAAGTATGTCACCCTTATAGGGCATCGCCGGTTTGCTGCAGGTTCCCAGGCCGGGGTGACGGAGTTCCCCTGCAAGATAGCAAAGGGGCTTTCGGAGCGTGAGCAAATGTCTATCATGCTGGAGGAGAATATGCAGAGGGCAGACCTCACTATCTGGGAGCAGGCAAATGGTTTCCAGATGATGTTAAACCTGGGGGAGACAGAGGAAAGCATCGCGGAAAAGACCGGATTCTCCAAAACAACGGTACGGCATCGGCTGAACATCGCAAAGCTGAACCAGGACATTTTAATGAAAAAGGAGAAGGACGAGGCTTTCCAGCTTTCCTTGTCTGACCTCTATGCCCTGGAGCAGATTGAGGACATCAAGATTAGAGATAAGATTCTGAAAGAGGCATCCAGCTCCAGGGATTTAGTCTGGAAGGCGAAGAACGCGGCGGAGGAAATCCACCGGGATAAGGTGGCGGCGCAGATTATAGAGCTGCTGGAGGCAGCCGGCATCGGAGCGGAACCGAAGGAGTACGAGAAGGACCGGTATTCCGGCAAGTGGGTGACTGTGGAGTATATCAGTACCGAAAAGGCGGCTCCTAAGAGAATCAGCAAAAAGAAGTTTGAGGGATGCTTTTACCATAAGTCCTACCGTACAGTGGACATTATCCGGAAAAGGGATAAATCCAGTGAGCCGATGACCGAGCAGGAGCGCGTCCAGAAGGAGAAGGAGAAAAACAAGAAAACCATCAAGGCGATTGCAAAGGAGATGACAGCCCAGAGGAAAAGTTTCATCCTCAATGCCATAGCCGGGAAGATTGAGCCGCTGAAAGATACGGAGGAGGTTATCAAGGAATTATGGGGCGTGGTTGTGGATGCCTGCGGCTACATGAATAAGACTACTCTCATGGCGTTTCTGTCTGATGCAAAGGACTGGTGGAGCATGACAGACGAGGATAAGGAGAAGTGCCGGGATAAATTCCAGAAATTGAGCATTGTGCATCAGCTGATGATTGGCGCGTTCTGTGCCACCAGTGGCAGTGATTTTGTGGAGTGGGATGGAGCGTACAAAGCAGAAACCGGAGAGGTCATCACGCGGTTTACGGAAATCCTGGCCAAATATGGGTTTTCTTATGCGGAGGAGGAGCAAAACAAGGTGATGGAAGGCTCCCATGAGTGCTATGCCAAGAAGGGGGAGCCTGCATCGTGAACAACACTGACAATTCGGAAATGACGGTTGAAAAGCTATACAACCTTCTACGCAACGTGGTAGATGCAGGGTACGGAAATCTTCCGGTAAGAATCCAGGAGGATGCCCTGCATGATGATAGCATCACGTTTTACTATTATGGCGATGATAAGCGGATGGAGATTAAAGGGATGCTGTATAACCATCCGCAGTATGAAAAATTAAATAGGTTCAAGGAGGATGTGGAAAAGGCATGGGAAGAACTGATGACATGAAAAAGATTTTTACGATGCCGCCGGGCAAAGCGGAGTATGAGTATGTTGTGAAGTGCCAGTTTTGCCACCAGGCATACAGAATCGATATGAACAGCGATTTGTATTATCGGCTGGATAGGTTCCTGGAAGGAGAAGGTCATGCGGAGGAAATGCTGCATGACCTCCCGGCGGAAGTCCGGGAAATGTTCATAAGCGGAATGTGTCCGGAGTGCTGGGAAAAGACATTCAGTGGAGAGGAGATGGAGGAATGAGAAAGAGATACTGCAAGGGGAGATATTATAAGGCTGGTGCTTACCATGATTTTCAAATTGGGAAATTCCACCAGTGGGGCAGCAACTATGAGGAGTTTGAGAATGGCGCAGGTAATTATTCTGTGGCTATCGTAGAGCTGCCGGACGGAACCGTTGTTATGCCGGTGGCTGATGATATATGTTTCCTGGAGGATGAAACAATAAATAAGCTCATAGAGGAGTGCGCGTGTAATGAAAACCTGGCATTCACGATGGCAGGAGCCAGGGATATTTTGAACCGGTATAGAGATCATGTCTGTATGACGATGCTGGGGGTGACTGGAGCGGAAGAAAGCAAAATGATGTATTCTCTGTTCAACGCCCTCAAAATGGGGGAGAACGCGCTGGATAAGCTGATAAAGCAGAGGGAGGAGGCAGAATGAAAAAGGTATGCCCGGAGTGCCAGAAGGTATTCGTGACGGAGCTGACGGATAAAGTCTACTGCTCCAGAAAATGCTCTGTGAAGATGCGGAAACGCGGAAGGAGGAGACGTAATGCTGATATTGCCTATAAAGAAAAAATGGCTTGACATGATTCTGACCGGGGAAAAGAAAGAGGAGTACCGGCAGATAAAGTCCTACTGTACGGTCCGGATTGTCCACTGGCTGGGGTTCCCGGACAGTGAGACGGATGTGGTGATGGAGCTGTTAAGGGAAAAGCGGACAGAAAAGGAGCTGCCGGTCATCCTGCAAAATGGGTACGGAGCTGATGCACCGGAGGTAGAAGTCATGTGTACGCTTTCCATCGGTACCGGCAAGGAGGAGTGGGGCGCGGCTCCTGGCAAGGAATATTTCCGGTTTCATATCGAGAAGGTATCAAAGTTTATGGGAGCTGATGTAGTATGAAGGGGCAAATGAGCCTATTTGAGGGAACGTTCATAAAGGATGCAGACTGTACAAAGGATACGCCGGTTGTCAAAGGAAAGCCGGATGTGCCTATTTACGGTCAAGGCATCGGAATAAGGCCGGCGGTTCCAGGGCGGCAGGATTCAGACCATTTCAAGCGGATATATCTGGAAGAATTGCTGCCGCTGGAGGAATATGACCTGGTGGCGGTCCTCTTATCCGGAGGGAAAGACAGTATCGCATGCTATTACAAATTGTTGGAGCTGGGAGTGCCGAAGGGAAAGATAGAGTTCTGGCACCACGATATAGACGGAGGGCATCCATGCAGGCGTATGGACTGGAGATGCACCCACAATTACGTCCGATCATTCGCAGAGGCGGAAGGAGTGCCGCTCCGGTTATCATGGAGGGTAAACGGATTTTTCGGGGAGCTGTATAGAGTAGGGGCGAGCGAGCCGGTGGAATGGCTGGAGCCGGAGACCGGGGAGGTCATACGCTGCAAGCTGTCACAGAACTATATCAAGTGCCAGGAAATCAAGGAAAAGGCAACGGACGATATGGAGGAGGAGCTGAAAAAGCTGGGGTACAGAATGAAGTTCCCGGCAAAGACCGGAGATTTGAGCCGCCGGTGGTGCAGCGCATATCTGAAAATCATGGTGGCCGATACTGTGATGTCCAATCTGTCAAGGTTGAAACAGCTGGAGGAGCTGGGAGGCAAGCGCCACATGTTCCCGGCCAAAGGAGGGACCCACCAGGGAAGATGGTGCAGCGGAAATCTGAAAGCTGCCGTGCAGGACAGCGTGACGTCAAACCTGGAAAAGACCAGGGCAAATGTGAAGGTTCTGGTGGTGTCTGGGGAAAGGCGTGGGGAATCTTCCGGAAGGGCGAAGTATAACGAGATGGAGATACACCGGACTAATGCGGAGGCGAAGGCTCACCGGTTAGTCCACCAGTGGAGGCCGGTCATTGATTATTCGGAGAAGGATGTCTGGGAATTGCTGAAGAGGCACAACGTAAATCCTCACCCTTGTTACCGGGCAGGATGGAACCGGTGCAGTTGCGCGATGTGCATCTTCTCTACTCCCAAACTGTTTGCAGGCATCCGGGAGCTGTACCCGGAGGACTATGCGCTGTTAAGGCAGGACGAGAGGATTCTGGGATTTACCCTGGACAATAAATGCGATCTGGATACGTTCGTGGGAGACGCGGAATCATGCGTGTATCACGGAGACCTGGAGGCAATACATAGCCTGGTGACTGGAGAATTTACGGTTGATGATGTGTATGTAAAGGGAAAATGGATGTACCCTGCCGGAGCTTTTCATGGGGCAGAGGGCGGGCCGTGCTGATTAAGGAAGGAGGGAAAGAGAGTGGTTCCGGAACATATATTGCAGAAGGCAATAGCCCACAATGCCGTATGCGATAAGCTAAGGGCAGAGGGGTATTCCATACAAGGGTGCGGTAATGATTTCAGTAAGTGCTATTTCTCAAAGGGAAAAGCTCCGCATCAGAAGATAGTGGGATATATAGACGCAAAGACACTGGAAATAGTATGGATAGATTGATTGGAGGTATATTATGGCAAAGATAGCGATTGAAGTTCGGGATGACTGCCGGAAGTGTCCGTGTTTCATAAAGGCAAACGCAAGTGTAGGACCGGATGAAAAGATATTCTACTTGTGCAGGGCATTTTCCCGGATATTGGACATCGGCGTGAATGGACGTGGCGAAGTGAAAGAAGTAAGCAGATGCGCGGAATGTGAAGAGGCGGAAGTATTTGATAAGCAGAAAGAGGAGGAGTGATATGTATTATCCGGATGATTTTTATAATGAGCCGTCTGAATTTGATATGCAGGTGGAGGAGTTCAAGGAGAGCCTGGCAAAGTCGATAAAGAGTGACTTCCTGGAGGAAATGGAGCGGCTGAAAGCCGAGAACCGGAAACTCCAGGGAATCAAGGAGAATTTCGAGCAGGTAAAGAGGGACTATGAACGCAAAAAGCAGGAATGTGAGAGGGTGATGCGCGAGGCAGAGAACAAAGCAAAGCGTATGAAGGTAGAGGAGATGCTGGAGCAGTTCAAGACAATCTTCTGGAGGGTGGATTGGGAATACCTATATGGGCCGAAGTGCGATAAGTGCGATAAAGACCGGAGAATCGAGATAACCCTTCCGTCCGGGAATACGGTCAAAGACGAGTGCGAATGTGAAAAAGGCAGAGTACAAGTCATGGTTCCAGAAAAAATGGTGCGATACGAGCTGGCAGATCGGGATAGCGGAGTCTATGCCTGGTACTGCGCTTGTGGCAAAGAAGGGGAGAGATACTATAAACTGGATTATGTGTATACCGTATGCGCAAAGGGAAATTTGGTGGAGCCTGGCACAAGTTATGATGTGCTGGAGAAACGAGAGAACCAGAGGGACCTTTTGTTCTCCACTAGGGAGGAGTGCCTTGCATATTGCGAATATCTGAATGAAAAGAACCTGGTACCCACCGATGCAATCTATAAGCGCGATGGAACAGTCTGGAAAAGTGAGGAGGAGTGACAATGGGGAAAATCAAAGGGTTCCTGCTGAACCGCAAGCAGTATGACCGCATCCGGAAAATGGATCACTGTCAGATGACATTATGGGCGGAGAGTGTATATAAATCCGGATTCAAGGACGGCCAGGAGGCAACGCCAGGGCTTACCAGCCAGGAGATAAGGGATGCCTTGCAGCCAGTGAAGGGCATCGGGGCAAAGAGACTGGATACCATAGTGGAGGCGTTATCCCTGGCACTGGAGGAAAAAGGAAAGGCAGGAGGAAAAACGTGCGATTAGGTGAAGAATGTCCGTATATTACACCGTGCGGATGGTGCAGCCGGAAGGACGCCCCCTGCGATGCTGGGAAAGGACGTAAAAGAACAACATCCGGGCCTCCCAGAATCCCGGCTCCTCCGAGACCTGGAGAAGAAAAAGGAATGCCAGAAAAAATGATTGCATCCATCCAGGGCTGATGTTAAAATGAAATTAAGCTATACCTTACAAAGGTGCGAATTTAATGATACTGTGCATCATAGGGGATGCCATGCTCGTCCAATGATGAGAGGAGCGGAGCTGACGAAAATCTTGACTTTTGATCACAAAGCGGTATAATTTAAAATGTAGCAGAATTGAATGAGAGGTAGACTTGTCTGCGTTTTGGAAGAGCATGGACATGTAAATAAGTGCTAAAATAAGAATACAGGAAATCAGGATACATAAAGAGGGACAGGAAAATGGTTGTATTGTTGGTAGGAGGCGGCAGCGCGCTGATGAACGCGCTGATTGACAAACTGAATAAAAACGGCCACCGGGTCTATCTGCTGACAGGACAGAGGGAGAACCGCTCCTCCTACCGGCATGTATTTGAAAAATATAATTTCCCCTATGACAGCGGGAGCGTCAAGGACATTCTGGAGAGCGTGAAGCCGGATGTGACAGTGTTCACAGGTGCTTATGACACGAATTTTGACTGGGAGACGCCCAGACAGGACGGAGTGCGCTATATGGCGGGGCTCATGAATATCCTTTCCGCATACAGCGTGCTGAAAAAAGGGCGCTTTCTGTACTTTTCCTCCCAGGAGGTGTTCGGCGGCTCCTATATAGACGACATCAAAGAAGATGAGCCCGCGGCTCCCAAAGGGTTCCGGGCCATGGCTCTGGCCCAGGGGGAGGAAATCTGCGCGAATTTCCGGAAGACCCAGGGCACGGACACGGTGATACTGCGTTTTGACCGTCTGTATTGGGTTCCGGGCAAGGGAGAGACGGAAGATAACCCGTGCTTTCGGATGTGCCTGGAGGGACTCAAGACCGGGAAGATTTCCGCCAATGAAAGAAGAGTCTTTTCCATGATTTATCTCAACGATGCGGTGGAGCACATTTACGGGCTGATTTGCGCGGAAGCGCCGAACCATTCCTGCTATCATATTTCATCCGCGGAGGAGATAGGGGAGGCGGAACTGGCGAAGCTGATTCAGGAGGAGCTGGGCTCCGGCGTCCAGGTGGCGGACAGCACGGTGGGTGCGGGAAACCGTCTCGTCTTAGACGGCAGCCGGTATGCGGGGGAATTTAATCAGAAAATATTCAATCATTATGACACGACGGCGAAAAGGATTGCCGGTTTCATGAAACGCCACAGCGCGTCGTTCATCACGGAGGAGGACGCGGGGGGAGGTCTGGCCGTAAAGGCCTGGAACAACAGCCGCAGAATCTTCAGGGTGGTATTTCCGTTCATCGAGAATCTCATTTGCTTTATCCCTTTCTTTCTGCTGAGCCGGATGACGGCAGACAGCGACTTTTTTGCCAGGCTGGATTTCTTTCTGCTGTATGTGCTGCTGTTCGCGGTGGTCTATGGGCAGCAGCAGGCGATTTTTTCCGGTTTCCTGGCGGTGATAGGCTATATTGCGGGACAGATGCGGACAGAGTCCGGTTTTGAGGTGCTGGTGGATTACAATACCTATGTGTGGATGGCCCAGCTGTTCATCGTGGGACTGGTGGTGGGCTATCTGAAGGACCAGCTGCGGTTCATCCAGAATGAGAACAGGTCAAGGATGCAGTATCTCCACGGGCAGTTGTCGGATATTGAGGAAATTAATGACAGTAATGTCAGAATGAAGCATAATTTCGAGGCCCAGGTGGTCAACCACAAGGACAGCCTGGGGAAGATTCATGAGATTACCTCCACGCTGGAGCAGTATGAACCGGAAGAAGTGCTGTTCTACGCGGCACAGGTGCTGGCGAGGGTGATGGAATGCGGGGACGTGGCTGTCTACACGGTGGCCAATGGCGACTACGCGAGGCTGTTCTCCTCTACGTCTCCGGATGCCCGCAAGCTGGGCAACTCCATCAAATATACGGCCATGGAAGAGCTGTACGGAGAACTGAAAGAGGGGCGGGTCTACATCAACCGGAAGATGGAGGATAAAATGCCCATGATGGCCAGCGCCGTCTATTCGGAGGACAAAATGCAGCTGATCCTGATGCTGTGGGGCATTCCCTGGGAGCGCATGACGCTGGGGGAGGCGAACCGCCTGACAATCGTGGGCTCTCTGATTCAGAACGCAGTGGTGCGGGCGAACCGCTATCTGGAAGCGCTGCGGAACCGCCGCTATGTGGAGGGGACGAACGTGCTGGACGAAAGTGCGTTCACGCTTTTGGAGAGGGCTTTTTTCAATGCCAGGGAGAAAGGGCTGACAGAGTATGTGCTGCTTGAAATCCTGACAGAGGGAGAGCACTACGAGAAAGCGGCCGCTATGCTGGGCGGATTTATACGGCAGACCGATTATCTCGGCATCCTGAAAGGGGGCAGGCTCTGCGCCTTGCTGTCCAACACGAATACGGAGAATGTGGGCGGCATCATGGAGCGTTTCCGGAACGCGGGCTATGAGTGCAGGGTAGAGGAGGCAGTGCTATGACGTTGGCGTTAGACGAGCGGATTTTTGTGATAATCCTCATCGTGAACCTGATCGTGTCGCTGGTCTATCTGCTGGCGGGAATTTTATTCCTTGTGCCTGCGCACGCCGCGGTGGAGGATAAGGACGGCGCCGAAGTCCTGTATGACAACAGGAGGACATATCTGCTTCGGTTCATCGTTATGATATTGTGCCCGGTCATAGGGCCGGCGTTCTTTTTTTCAGGGCACCTGTTTTATCTGGTGGTATTCTGGAAAGATGTGGATCTGGCGGATGTGATATTCAGCAAGGACCGGGTGCGGACGCATATGAAAGCGGACGAGGAGAGGGAGAGGGATATCATCCCGCTGGAGGAGGCGATTCTGGTAAATGAGAAGAAGAATCTGCGCATGGTGATGATGAACGTGATCAAGGAGGACTTCAGCAACTGTCTGGCTTCCATCACGCTGGCGCTGGACAGCGAGGACTCCGAGGCGTCCCATTACGCGGCGGCGGTTCTGTCCGATGAACTGAATAAATTCCGTATCTATGTGCAGAGGCTGTGGAAGCAGATTCAGGAGGAGGACGCCGGGCAGACGGAATGCGAGGAGATGCTGTTGGATTATATGGACGGCATCCTGAAACAGCACATATTTTCGGCTAATGAGCAGCGAAAATTCGTGAGCATCCTCACAGGCGCGGCAGAATCCCTCTATGGGAAGGATTCCGCCAGGTTCACGCTGGGGTGGTATGAGGAAGTATGCCTGCGGACGCTGGAGGTAAAGGACTTTGAGTCCTGCGCAAAGTGGTGCGGGCGGCTGGCGGAGCAGTTCCCGGAGGAGCTTCCGGCCTATACCTGCAGGCTGAAGCTGCATTTCGCGAGGCAGGACAGAAAGGCCTTCTTTGATACGCTGGAATCTTTGAAAAAGTCCGCTGTGGTGATTGACAATGAGACATTGGAACTGGTTCGGATTTTCAGCTGAGGTTACGGAAGGGCATGGGAAACGATATGTCAATGACAATGCTTACCATTTTTCAGATATTGGGTGTATCGGCGGCATACCTGGGGGTGACGCTGGGGCTGCCATGGCTGTTGCTGCGCAGGAAATTCGGGCATATGAGGACGCCTGCAAGGTTCATGGCATATAGCATAGCAGGCAATTTCTACTGTATGAACCTGGTGCTTTTGCTCCAGCTTCTGCATTTATCGAACAGGGCGACTCTGGTCATCGGGACATTGATTCCTTTTTTCGCTGCAGCGGCAGGGAAGTACAGGAATTCATTTTTGTCGGCGCTGGAGCGCAGGACGGATGGGCTCAGGATTGTCTTGGAGGGCAAGATGGGCGCGAAAACTTTCATGCTGCGCCTGGGGAACAGAATCGGAAAGCTGTCTTCCGGCTGGCTGGGGAAATGGCTGGCGCCTCGCTGGATGGACGCGCTGCTGACGCTGGGGGTGGCGGGACTGGTACTGTATATGTACGGAACGAACACGGTCAGTATCTATGGGTACTGTACATCCGACATGACAGTACACAATTACTGGATCAACTCCATGACGGATAACCGTATTTTTGTAAACGGCGTATATCCCTTTGGCTTCCACTGCCTGATATACTATCTGCATGAGGTGTTCGCGATTCCTGTCTATGTGCTGCTGCGGGTATTTGCCCTGGTACAGGTCCTCATGATTCATCTGGTGCTGCTGGCGTTTCTGAAGATGGTCTGTAAGTCGAAATATACGCCTTATGCCGGGGTGGTGGTTTACATAACATCGAATATATTCTACCAATATACCTATTTAAGGTATTTCGCGCCGCTGCCACAGGAGTACGGCTTGATTTTTATTCTTCCTTCTGTCTGGTTCGCAATCGCTTTTCTTCAGGAGAAAGAGTATCTGTCCAAACACTCTTTGATTCTGTTCACAGCCAGCATTTCCCTGACGCTGGCCGTCCACTTCTACGATACCATGATAGCGGGGCTGTTCTGTGCCGGAATCGCGGTTGGATTCTGCTTTCGCTGCCTGCGCTGGCGGTATCTGAAATGGCTCCTGCTGGCGGGGGCCACAGGTGTACTGATTGCTGTGCTGCCCATGGCGGCGGCTTATGCGACGGGGACGCCTCTTGAGGGCTCCCTGTACTGGGGAATGAACATGGCCTCTTCTGAAAGTGAGATAGATACTGAGAAAGAAAGGGCAGACGCGCAGAAAGGTGAGAAGGCGCAGGATACGGAAGGAAAGGCCGGATCGGAGGGAAAACCGCTTGGTATCGTGGACACGGTCCTGGGAGAACTGCGCTATTATGTGACGAACGACAGCATAACCGCGGCTGGATTTATGCTGGGCAGTGTGGGAGCGCTGTTTGTTCTGGGGCTTCTGTGGTATATCCTGCGCAGGCCGGATTATGGGGCGGTAATGGTGGCCGTGAGCGTGCCCATGGGGATTCTCTGTCTTCTTCAGGCTTCCATAAAGCTGGGTCTGCCGCAGGTGATGGACGTTTCGCGGTACTCCATTTATATCGGGTACGGAATGGCAATTGTGTGGAGCCTGTGCCTGGACGGAGTGGTGTATCTGCTGTTTCTGGAGCGGCGGGGAATCAATTTCGGCGGCCTGGCGGCGCTGGCAGCTGCCTGCTCTGCGGTAGTGATGACGGGCGTGAGGACGCCTGTCCGTCTCAGCGCCTGTGAGACCAATGGGGCGATAATCTGCCTGACGAATATCATGAGAGAAAACAGGGACGCCTCCTGGACGATATGTTCGGCAAATGACGAACGCCAGATGATGGGAGAAAGCGGATACCATTATGAGATGATTGAGTTCCTGCGGGTGCTGGAGGAGATGGACGAGGATACGAGCCTGACGATTCCCACGGATGTGGTGTACTTTTTCGTTGAGAAGAAGCCGGTCTATTACCAGGATATCATGAGCGCCATAAGACCTGGATGGGAGGTTTCCCCGGCGGACGCCAGGAAGCCTTTATCCACGGAGGGAGGAATCGAACCATATATAAAAGGTGAAAGGCTGGTGACCATGTCCCATATGTATTACTGGGCGCAGGCATTCCGGGAACTGTATCCCAATGAGATGGAAGTGTATTATGAGTCGGACGAGTTCATCTGCTACCGCATACGCCAGGACGTATACAATTTATATAATTTTGCGATAGATTACGGCTATAACCAATAAGAACTGCGGAAATTGGCAGGAACGGAACGAAAATGGAGAGTATGACATGATATCACGCCGGAATTTTTTTTCGATTACCATACTGATGGTTACAATGCTGTTTTTGTGCATGTGCCTCAATAACCTGAAGGACAGCTGGAATGATTACGCGGTGAACAGGTATACGGAGACGGCGGAGAATTATCCTTCAAATATCAATGTCTATGTGCCGGATGGCTCCCGGGAGAAAGACCCAAAGGAGCAGGCGGCAGAGACCGACAGGGGGGAGACTGTTTCTGACCGGGACAGGGTGGTCTGCATCGGCGACATGAATCAGTTATCCATGAGCGCGGCGGAGGCCTGGGTCACTTATACGAAGCGGGACATCGCCGGATATCCCGCGCTGCCCGCCTATGAGAGCGTCTGGAACGAAGAGGATCTTCCGGAGATGCTGGTGCTGGATTCCGCCTGTGTGGACTGGGAAGCCGGGGAAGAAATCGATTTTCTGAATACATGCCTGGAGAAAGGGGTTCATCTGGTATTCTGCAATCTTCCGGATGTGTCCGTCATAAAAGAGAACGGACAGGCGAGGGAGCTTTTCGGCATACAGAAAGTGCTGGAGGATGAGATTACTGTGACCAATCTGTATCTTCGGGAGGGCTTTTTGCTGGGAGGACAGACTTTTTACCGGGAAAAGGCGGGTTCGGACGCGGATACGATGCTGCCGGGCAGCGGGGCCTTTCCGGGGGATAGGACCTTTCCCTGGTATATTCCGGCTTCGGGGACAAAGGTCTATATGAAAGGAGCCCCGGAGGGGATGGACATGGACGAGGAGCAATGTCCGATTGTCTTATGGAGGAAAAGTTTCGGGACGGCTTACGTGTTCGCTGTGAACGGCGGACTGATGGAGGGACCGGAGGGAATAGGCATCCTGTCTGCCATGTCGGCGGAGATGCATTCCTATGAAATCTATCCGGTGCTGAATGCCCAGAATATGATTCTGACGGGCTATCCCAGCCTGGCGGACGAAAACGCGGCTGAGATGGAACGGCTTTACAGTCGCTCTGTAAAGCAGGTGTTCCAGGAAATCCTCTGGCCCAATATCCTGATGGCCCTGCAGAAGCAGAACTATAAGGCCACCTGTATGCTGACGCCGCAGTACGATTATTCGGACGATAATCCGCCTGACGGCAGGCAGCTGGAATATTATCTCAAAGTATTCAATGAGCGGGCGGTGGAGACGGGATGGTCGGCCCGGAACATGTCAGGTATCTCCCCGACAGAGAAGCTGGAGGAGGATTACAGGTTTTTCCAGGATGTGCTGGGAGGATACGATATAGCGTCCTTTTATGCGGGAGGACTGGAAGATGAGCAGATGGCGGAGGCGCTGGAGGCACAGCTGCTGGCGTCTGCCAAAACCGTTGTCAGGGATTACGATGAGACGGAGAGCGGTCCGGTAGGATTCCTGTCGGAGAATGTGACGGCCCAGAGTATATTAGGTGACGGCTTGGAGTATACGTATAAGAACGATTTCCGCTATAAATGTATGGAAACCGCGCTGGGATATTTCAGTGTGTCATTCGACATGTCCCGGGTGGCGTATCCGGATGACGATAAAAGCGCGTGGGAGCAGCTGTCCCGGAGCCTGGCGACTACAATCGACACCTATGGACGGCTGTTTCGGGGGTTTGCAAGAACCACCGCGGCGGAATGCGATATGCGCATCCGGCAGTTCCTGGCGCTGGATTACAGCGACAGCCGGACGGACGATCGGATTCGTCTGCGGACAGAGGGAATTGACGGACCGGCCTGGTTCATTCTGCGCACGCACAATGAAGCCATCCGGGAGATGGAGGGCGGCAGCTGGCAGGAGCTGGAAGAAGGAGCTTACCTGATTGAGGCGGCACAGAGCGAAGTCACGCTGACGCTGGAGCCGGCGGACGAGAGGCTTTACAGATAGATGGCTGCGGAACAGATTGCCGCAGGCGACGATTGGATAGGAGAGATCAGATGAGGGTCTGTATAATAGTGGAAGGCTGTTATCCGTATGTGACCGGCGGCGTGTCCAGCTGGGTGCACGGGCTCATTCAGTCTTTTCCGAAAGTGGAGTTCGTTCTCCAGACGATTATCAGCGCCAGGGAGCAGAGCGGGAAATTCGTGTATAAGCTGCCGGAGAATGTGACGGAGGTACATGAATTGTATCTCCAGGATGTGGACTGGGACAGGAACAGGAAAGGCTGGCATAAGTATGAGCTGAACAGACAGGAATGCGCCGCGCTGCGCAGCCTGGTGCTGAACCGGCAGGTGGACTGGGATACCCTGTTCGAGCTGTTCCAGAACAAAAGGGTTTCTCTGGATAAGCTGCTGATGGGGGAGGATTTCCTGAAGATTGTCAGGGAATATTATGACTTGCATTACAGCCAGCTGGTCTTCTCGGATTTCCTCTGGACCATGCGTTCCGTGTATCTGCCGCTGCTGTTCACTTTGAAAATGAAACTGCCGAAAGCGGATCTGTATCATTGTGTGGCCACTGGCTATGCGGGCGTGCTGGGCAGCATGGGCAAATCTCTCTATGGCGGCCGGTTGCTGATATCGGAGCATGGAATCTATACCAGGGAGCGGGAGGAAGAACTGCTCCGGGCGGAATGGATAAAGGGCGCTTACAAGAATGTATGGATCGATCAGTTCCGCAAGATGTCCACCCTGGCTTATGAGAGGGCGGATCTGGTCACCAGCCTGTACGAACATGCCAGGGAGCTGCAGATTGAGCTGGGCTGTCCTGTGGAGAAGACCATGGTCACGCCCAATGGCGTCTCAGTGGATCATCTGCAGAATCTTCCCGGCAAGACAAAGGAAGATGAGGGAAAGTTCAATATCGGAGCCATCCTGCGGGTGACGCCCATCAAGGACGTGAAGACCATGATACAGGCTTTCAGCTTCGCGAAAGAGCGGGAGCCCAGGCTGAAACTGTGGATTATGGGGCCCTGTGACGAGGAGAAGGAATACGCGAACGAGTGCTTCGAGCAGGTGGAAGCCCTGGAACTGGAGGACGTGGTCTTTACCGGCAGGATTGATATCAAGGACTACCTGGGCAGGATGGACGTGACAATTCTGACCAGTATCAGCGAGGGGCAGCCTCTGACGATTCTGGAGAGCTACGCGGCCCGTGTGCCGGTGATCGCCACGGATGTAGGCAACTGCTTTGGCCTGATTTACGGAGAGAGCGACGACTTCGGGGCGGGAGGGATTCTGACCCATATCATGAATGTGGAGGAGATTGCCCAGGCCATGGTGGACATGGCGCGGAACGAGCCCGTGCGGCTGCAGATGGGGGAGAGCGGCTACAAAAGAGTGATGTCCGGTTACCGGATTGAGCATATGCGGGCTAAATACCGCGGGATATACGAAGATTTTGCGGACAGCCTTGATGTTTGGCTGGAATGCATGGATGAGGGATAGGATATCCGGGCAGGATTATACGGACCGCTTTAAGGAGAAAGGACGAAACAGATGGCAGGCATTGGCATTAAGTTGAATCGTTTATTTGAAAAAAATACGCTCACGACACATCTGGCCGGATTTGCGTACAGTTCCATGTCCACGGTGACTCCCATGCTGGTGGTTATTCTGAATATCCTGCTGATGAGTCATTTTCTGGGCTTCAGTCAGCTGGGATTTGTGGAGAGGGAGCTTTTTTCCTGCTCCGTGCTCTATATCTTCATCTTTGCCCTGCTGACGGCAGCGCCCTTTAATTCCGTGCTTTCAAAGTACATGTCAGATGTGGTTTATGAGGAGCGCTATGAGGACATCCGTCCCTGCTTTTTCTTTGGGCTGTTCCTGAATATCTCCCTGAGCAGCCTGCTGGGGATTCCGTTCTGTCTGTGGGAGCATTTCGTGGGCAAGGTGGATGTGTTCTATACTTTTACGGGATATTGCGGATATATCGGCCTGGTGCTGGTATTCTATTCCATGATTTATCTGTCTATTTCAAAGGATTATCAGAAGATTTCGCTGTTCTTCTTTATCGGGATGGCTTGGGCGTTTCTGTTCTCCCTGTTTTTGCGGTTCATCATGAAATGGGGCATCCGGGAAAGCATGCTTTTTGCGCTGATGACGGGATTCTTCGTGACGGCGGTCCTGCAATTGGCGATTATAAAACGGTATTTCGTCAAAAACAGCAACCGCTATAAATCGGTGCTCCGATATTTCGGAAAGTACTGGAAGCTGGTGGTAGCGAATTTCTTCTACATCCTGGGGCTCTATATACATAATTTCGTATTCTGGAATACGGATATGAAGCTGGTGGTAGTGAAGACTTTCGTGTGCAACCAGCCCTACGATATGGCCACCTGTCTTGCCATGTTCACCAATATTTCCGCCACGATTATCTTCATCACAAGGGTGGAGATGCATTTCCATGACAAATACAAGGCCTATTCCGAGGCGGTCATAGGCGGCAAGGGGGCGGATATCGACAGCGCCAAGAAAGAGATGTTCCGCCAGCTTACCGCGGAGCTGATGAACCAGGTGCGGATTCAGTTCATCATCACGGCGGTGGTCTATCTGCTGGCGGTGGTATTCCTGCCCGGATTCGGTATCTCCAGCCTGACCATGCGGATATACCCTTGCCTGGCGGCGGGATATTTCATCCTGTTCTTGATGTATTCGGAGATAATTTTCCTGTATTATTTCAACGATTTGACAGGCGCCATGCTGACATCGCTGATTTTCTGTCTGGTGACTTTTCTGGGCAGTGTCGTGGCCACGCATCTGCCGGAGCTGTGGTACGGCTCTGGTGTGGTCATCGGGTCTTTCTGCGGCTGGACATTCGCATATTTCAGGCTCCGGTACATGGAGCGGAACCTGGATGCCCACATATTCTGTGCAGGGTCCCTGCTGAAGCCCGGCATGGGCACCCAACCGCCCGGAAAAGTGTACTCGAAGAACGAGCCGTCCGCGGGAGAGGGAACTGCAAAATAAAGTCAAGTAATTGGAACAGGAGGAATTCAAAATGGATGGAGTTACCATAAGGATCGGTCTCATTGTGGTAGGGGTCATGCTTTTCGTGTTCGGATTCTGGACACATTCCATCAAGAAACTGGCGGTGAACTATGCCGTGATCTGGGGGTTGCTGGGAATCCTGATGGTTTTGGTGGGAGCGATTCCCATATTGTCGGAATGGACGACCATGCTGGCGCCGGGGACGAGACTTGCGTTTTTCTGCGTGGGCGCCTTGATATTGTTCACGGAGGTACAGAACAGCCTCGTGATCTCCCAGCTGAATCTGAAGAACAGGGAGCTCGCCATGCAGGTGTCCATGCTCAACCAGGAGAGTGAGCGCATGATGACCGAGCTTGAGGAGATGGCCAGAGAGCAAGAGGAAGCCTATGCGAAAAAAGATTCTGTTCGTGATTAACACCATGGGCCGGGCCGGCGCAGAGACGGCGCTGCTGGAATTGCTTAAATATCTGGAAAGCCCGGAATATGAGATTTCCCTGTATGTCATCATGGGGCAGGGAGAGATGATCGGAAAGCTGCCCTCCTGCGTGAGGCTGCGGAATAGAAAATTCGACGAGCATTCCGTCCTGTCCAGGCAGGGGAAATGGGGGATGATGAGGACTGTCTGCGGAGCGTTCTTCAAAAACGGCGGGCAGATAAAAAAACTGCGGAATATCAGAAAAAGTTTCATGTCCATGGAAAAGAGCGGAAGACGGCAGCCAGACAAGCTGCTGTGGAGGATGCTTTCGGACGGAAGCGAGCGTTTTGAGGAGAAATTCGATTTGGCGGTGGCGTGGCTGGAGGGAGCCTCCGCGTACTATGTGGCGGATCACGTGAAGGCAGATAAAAAATGCGCCTTTATCCATATCGACTATGAGAGCGCGGGCTATACCAGAGAGATGGACTTGAACTGCTGGGATGCCTTTGACCGGATTTTCATGGTCTCTCAGGAGGTGAAAGAGCATTTCCTGGCGGTCTATCCGGAATATGCGGACAAGGCCGGAATCTTTCATAATCTGGTGGATCAGGAGGGAATCCGCAGGCGAAGTAAGGAGAGAGGGGGCTTCTCGGACGGATATGAGGGAATGCGCCTGCTGACCGTGGGGAGGCTCAATTTCCAGAAAGCTTACGACATAGCCATAGATGCCATGAAGATTCTCAAAGACAGGGGCTGCAAAGTAAGATGGTATGTGCTGGGGGAGGGGGATCAGCGAAAGGAGCTGGAGAAAAAGATAGCGGCTCTTCGCCTGAAAGAAGATTTTGTGCTCTTAGGGGCCGTGGATAACCCGTATCCCTATTATGCCCAGACAGATATTTACATACATGCCACCAGATTCGAGGGAAAGAGCATCGCCATCCAGGAGGCGCAGACCCTGGGCTGCGCTGTCATAGCGTCTGACTGTAATGGCAACAGAGAGCAGATAGAGCATGGCAAGGACGGTCTTCTCTGCCGGCTGACGCCGGAGGGCATTGCGGAAAGCGTTCAGATTCTGCTTGGGGATGAAGAGAAGAGAAAAGAACTGGGACTGGCGGCAGGGAGGAAGAATATGGAACAGAAGCATGAACTGAAGAAATTGACAGAACTTCTGGGTTGAGATTCTTATGGAATTGGAATAGGGGGATATGTGATGAATAAGAAAGAGTTATTGATTATCATACCTGCCTATAATGAAGGGCAGAATATTCGGAGAGTGTTGACGCAGATAGAGGAACTGGATCTGGCGTCTGTGGCGGATATCCTTGTCATAAACGATGCCTCCACGGACTCCACCAACTGGATCGTGAAAGAGATGCAGTACCCTATGATTTCCCAACTGTTCAATATGGGATATGGGTGTGCACTGCAGACCGGATATAAATACGCGGTTCGCCGTGGATACAGGTATGTCATCCAGATGGACGGAGACGGGCAGCATGATGTATGCAATATCCCGATTCTTTACAATAAGCTGAAAGAGGCGGATGAGGACGGGGAATGCCCGGACATCGTGCTGGGGGCGAGGTTTCGGAAAGACAGCTCCGACTTCCCGGTTTCCCTGCCCAAGAAAATTGTATATTCTCTGTTCAGAGGGATGATTCGCCTGGTCACGGGGGAAAAGATTTCGGATCCCACCACAGGGCTGCAGGGACTGAGCAGGAAAGCGTTCCTCTATTATTCCAAATACAATCATTTTGACGACAAGTATCCGGACGCCAACATGCTGGTATTGATGCTGCTGGCCAAATTCAAGGTGGTGGAGGTCCCGGCGGTGATGCATGCCAGGAAAGCGGGCAAGAGCATGCATTCAGGGCTGAAGCCTTTCTGGTACATGCTCCGGGTCATGTACAGCACGGTCATCATTATATTCCAGGTGAAATTCCTGAAGATGGACGCGGAGGTGGGATTGAGGAGTGCTGATAAAATTTAGGGATAAACTGAATTTCGTGAAAGCGGATTTCCGGGAAAGCAGCGGGAACCTGATGAATCCCGGCTGCGGCTGGTACCATGTCTATAACTTTAAAGCGCTGCCTCCGGCAGACGGCAGGCCTGTGGAAGAGGAGGCATGGCTGGACGAAAGCTGCAGGCAGGAGCAGCTTGCCCTGGCGCTGATTGATATCGGAGATTTCCGGACTGCCCCGCTTTCGGAGGCCGCGCTGAATCATATCAGGCAGATTCTGGAGTTTTTCCGCAGGAACCAAAAACAGCTGCTGCTGCGCTTCGCCTATGACACGGAGGGAAAGGGCATGGAGCGGGAGCCGCTGACGCTTGCTATGGTCAAGCGCCATATGGAGCAGGTCGGTAAAGTGCTCCGGCCATATCTCAGGGACATTCTGGTGCTGCAGGGCATCTTCGTGGGAAGCTGGGGAGAGATGCACGGCTCCAAATTTCTGGACGATGATTCCATGTGCCAGCTGATAGACCAGATGTACAGGATTACGGAAGGGAATTGTTTTCTGGCAGTGCGCACACCGGCACAGTGGCGCAGGATAACCGTCAGTCCGATGACGGGCCCGGGCGTGGAGGAGAAACTGGCGCTGTTCAATGACGGTATCTTCGGTTCGGACACGGATTTGGGGACATATGGCACCATGGCCAGAGAGCAGGCGGGAGAGACAGGCAGCTGGAGCCGTGAGGAAGAGCTGGAGTGGCAGAGCAGATTTCTGGACGCTGTCCCTAATGGCGGGGAGATTCTTTCCTGTCAGCCTCTTACTGGTTACCGGCAGGCTGCGGAAGACCTGGAGGAGATGCATGCCGGTTATCTGAACAGCATCTACCATCCGGAGCAGCTGGACTGCTGGAGGAAAGAAACCGTGGAAGAGCCGGGCTGCTGGCAGGGGGTAAGCGGATATGACTATATCGGATGTCATCTGGGGTATCGGTTTACCGTCCTGAATGTATCGGAGAAGAAGAGAGAACTGCAGATTACGATTCGGAACAACGGATTCGGAAATCTGTGTGAAGAGGCGGAATGCTTCCTGGTGACGGAGAGCAGGTCGGGCCAGGCCTCCTATAAGCTCCTGGACACGGATGCCAGAGACTGGAAAAGCGGACAGGAGACTGTGCTGACAGTGCCGTCTTCCCGGGAGCGCAGATTGGGCGACAGGTTGTATCTATTGCTGAAACGCAGAGCGGACGGACGCGTCATCCAATTCGCCAATCAGGGCGCTGATGACAAAGTCCCGTTAGGGGAATTTATTGATGGTTAGGGCCCCTACATAACAGCCGCCTGCATCGTCCGATTCTTCGTTAGCCAGAAAGATGGGGAAACCCGAGACAGGATCGCTGATATACAGGAAGATTTCATAGGTTCCTGCGGTAAGTTCCTGAATCTCCAGGGATGTCTCGATTCGGATATCCTCTCCGGGTATCCAGAAGCGGGTATCAGTCTGAATCGGAAAGGTATATTCCTGGCTGCTGTCTGAGCGTTTCAGGGTCAGCGCTACGTCGAAAGCCCGATAGCTGCCGGAAAAGCCTACATTCTCCAGAACCAAAAAGAGAGAGGCGGGCCGTGCGTAAGAAAAATCCGAGGAGCGGAGGACATAGCGGTAGCCCATATGCCTGGATATATAGTCGTATCCATTCATGCCGTCAAACAGATTCCCGCCCTGATAGACGGATTCTTTCCATTTGGACAGCACGGCTTCATCATAGGCGCTGTTCAGGTAAGAGACATGGGTCTGGGCCAGATTCTGCACGGCGGGAGAGAAATCATTGTACGGATTGGCGATGACCGCTTCTCCGCCATTTGGCACATAATGGCACAGAGCCTCCTGGAAGAGGAGCTCTGCCTGACGGGAGCGCTTTTCAAAGCCTGTCCGGGAAAAGAAAGCGTCGGCGTCGGCATAGGTGCCCATATCTGTTTCGGAGCCCATCATGCCGTCGTTATAGATGCCGAGTCTTGCCGCCAGAGAGCCGTCAAATGCCTCTTCCGGGGACAGTGGATCCGGATTCCGCACAACAGTGCGCCATTGTTCCGGTGTGCGCACGGCCAGGAAAATGTCAGGATCCGTGGCTGCCGCCAGGTGCCGGATGAGAGTGCGCATATCCTCCGCGTTCATATAATTGGAACTGTGCATTTCGCCCCAGGCGCCTACAAAAATGCCCTGGAGGATATAAACGCAGTCGGAATAGTCGTTGATGACATCCGCTGTCTGCGACATGTGATTCAGAATCAGGGAGAGATTTTGTGGTTCCTGCTCCAGGGCGTCTCCGTCCCAGTCATAGAGGAAACGGACAATCAGCTGTCTTCCTGTGGAGCGCCATGCGGCCAGGATATCATTCAGCTGCCGCAGTCCCGCTTCGCTGACAGGGCTGTCGGCATAATTGCGCAGATTGAACTGCAGCAGAGCCAGGCCGGGGCCATATTCCTGCTCTGAAATGGCGGATGTGTCGTAAGAACTGTCATCAGAGAGGGAATAGCCGTAAAGCTGATACCAACCAATATAGGGATTTCTCAATTCGCAGGCTGATTCCGTACAGGCGGAAGATGCGTAATCGGTAAAACGTAATTCTGTTAACGGCAAAGTAGGCTCTTTGGTTAAGGGAGCCGCTATCATCTGGAGCAGGAGGATAATCTTCATGACACGTTTCATAAATAGGTTTCCAATCTTTTTTAGTCTGGTGTGAAATGGCGCTGAATATCGGCAACTATTGTAACATATTCCGTACAGAAAGGCTATTGAAAATTGTAAGATTTTTCACTTATGGGAGGACAGCGGGGAAAGCCGTCATCAGGAGGCTGTGCTATATACCGTGGGGAGGAAATGGATTGCATGAAGAGGATATCAGTGGTTATTCCCATGTACAACGGAGAAGCTTTCATCGGCCAGTGCGTCCGGTCCGTGACATGCCAGACATACCGGAATCTGGAAATCATCGTAGTGGATGACGGCTCCACGGATAATGGGGCTGCGGTGTGCGAGGAGCTGATGGGGACGGACGAAAGGATTCGTCTGTGCCGGCAGGAAAACGGAGGTGTATCCGCGGCCAGGAATCACGGAATCGAAGTTTCCACAGGAGAATATGTCTTCTTCCTGGATAGTGATGACGCCATCCATCCGCGCCTGCTGGAGGAAATGCTCGGGCAGGCGGAGGCAAATCATGCCCAGCTGGTTTTCTGCGTGTACAGGAAGCTGGACAGCAGCCGGATGGAGACGGTTTTGGCAGGAACCGCCGAAAGGCCGGGAAAAGGAGCCTCCCATGAGGGGCAGACCGGCTGGCTGACGGCGGATGAAGCCGGGACGGAAGAGTGGTTTCATGTAAAATATACGGATATTTTGTCGGGTATCGGCGGAAAGCTGATTCTGCGGGAGGCCATCGGAAATCTGCGGTTTGACACGGAACTGAAGAATGGGGAGGATACTTTTTTCCTGTATCAGCTGGTCAGGGGGCAGGTGAGGAGCGCGTATTGCCCGGAGGAATGGTATTATTACAGGATGCATGGAGAGAGCGTGACCAATTCCGCCGGGACGGCAAAGGGAATGCGGTATTTTGAGAGCGCGAGGAGAATCAGGGACGGCGAGTATGATAGCGGACACGCGGATCATGCGATGCGGTGGGAGATTCTGGTGGCAGATCAAATCAGGCGCAACTATGGCGCGCAGAAGAGCGGGGGCGCAGATAAAGCCCGGAGGGAACTGAGGAGAATCGCCGCGGCGGAGAGACGGCATCCCATGTTCCGGCGCATCTGCTTCAGCGACAGGGTGCTGTTCGTCTGCTGCTTTGCCTGCTATCCGGTGTATGTAGTTTTGAATAAAATTGTCCTTTTTTTGACGAATAGAAGGAGCCGGTGATTATGAAGGAAAGAAATGCGGAAGTGGGAATCATAACTTTCCACTGCTCAAACAATTACGGTGCCATGCTGCAGGCATACGGCCTGAAACGGTTTCTGTGCGACAGCGGGATAGGGGCTGAAATCGTGCGCTATGAGCCGCCCTACATGACAGGCCGGCACTGGTGGATTCCCTATGCCCCGATTCAGGGTCTGAAGGGCCGCATATGGGGACTGTTCAATATGTGGAACGGCTTCTGGACGCATATGCGCGTAAGGGAGCAGTTTTCCAGACAGAGGGCGAACATGAACCGATTCCGGCGGGAATATCTCATGGAAAAAGGACAGCCGAAGATATTGTCCGCAGGCGGTCTGCGGAGACTGCCTTACCGATATTACATAGTGGGAAGCGACCAAATCTGGAATCCGGATATCACCTGCGGGCTGCGGAAAGCATATTTCGGCGCTTTTGAGAGCAAAAAGAAAGAGAAAGTCATCGCCTACGCGGCAAGCTTCGGCGGGACGTCCATAAATGCGCGGCATGACGAAAAGTTCGCGCGGCTGGTCAGCCATGTGGACGCCTTGTCCGTCAGGGAAGCCAAGGCAATCCCTTACGTGCAGAAATTCTATAAGGGAGATGTGAGGGCGGTTCTGGATCCCGTGTTCTTCCTGGGAAAGGAAGTGTGGCAGAAAGCGGAGAAAGCGCCTGGCAGAAAGGGCTATATCCTCGTATATGTCACCGAAAGCAATGAGAAGATGGCGGAATACGCCCGGAAGCTGTCCCGGGAGAAAAACCTGCCGGTCATCGAGGTGCGGGCAGGGCAGCAGGGGGCGGACAAGGGCTTTGAGCTGGATGTGACGGCCGGGCCTGCGGAATTTCTGGGATACATCCACCAGGCGGAGTATGTGGTGACCAACTCTTTCCATGCGGTTGCCTTCAGCATCATTTATCAGAAGAAATTCCTGGCTTTTGCCCACAGAAGCCTCAGCGCCAGGCTGCAGAATATATTGCAGGTTCACGGATTGGAAGATAAAATATGCCATGACAGCGACAATAGCGATATCGATGCGCCGGTAGACTGGGAAAAGGTGCGGCAGAAGACAAGGGACGCCGTTAAAGAGTCAGGGAAGTTCCTGCTGGGAAATCTGTCCTGATGCAGCGGTCAGGACAGCCCTCGTGACGCGCCCCCGTATGAGACTGAGGGACAGATTCTTGGAGCTGTTGATAGTATGCGCCAAAGCGCGCAAGGGGTATGGAAATGAATTTGTACGAGAAAAAAGAGGCATGCTGCGGCTGTAGCGCCTGCGCGGATATCTGTCCTGCAGGCGCGGTTCGTATGGTTTCGGACGAGGAGGGCTTTCGGTATCCTCGGGTTGACGAGGAAAAATGCGTCGACTGTAAGCAATGCACGCAGGTCTGTCCCATAAAAGGAGCAGAACAGGGGAAACCGGAAAACCTTTATTTCGGAGTGCAGGCAAAGGACGATGCATTGCGGCATGGCAGTTCCTCCGGAGGCATGTTCCCGATTCTGGCAGAGTATGTATTCCGGCGCCGGGGGGTGGTCTGCGGGGCTGCGTTCAATGAGGATATGGAGGCTGTGCACAGGGAGGCCTGGAATGCGGAAGAGCTGGAGGCGCTGAAGAAGACGAAGTATGTGCAGAGCAATCCGGAGGGAATCTACCGAAGCATACGGACACATCTGAAAGAAGACAGATGGGTGCTGTTCTGCGGGACGCCCTGCCAGGCCCATGCCCTGCGGCTTTTCCTGAAAGAGCCTTATCCCAAGCTGATTGTCGCGGCGCTGGTCTGCTATGGAGCGCCTTCCCCGGGAATATGGGCATCCTATGTGAAATATCTGGAGCGAAAATCCGGCGGAAAGATGACGCAATTCTATTTCAGAGATAAACGGAATAAAGACAACGGACATACCTGCTCCTATGTGGCAGGCGGCAGGGAGCAGGCGCACTCCCTGTATGGGGATGTGTATTGCAGAATGTATTTTGCGGACTATATCATACGGCCTTCCTGCCATGCCTGCAGATACTGCACCGTGGACAGGGACAGCGACTTCACCATCGGGGACTTCTGGGGCATCGAGAAAGTCAGGCCGGATCTGGAGGACGGAATGGGAACCTCCGTCGTCATACTGCACACGAAAAAGGCCCGGGAGATTTGGGAGCAGGTGAAGGACGGCCTGTATTGGTTTGCCTGTGAGGAAGAAGCGGCACTGCAGCCCAGGCTGAAAAGCCCAACCAAGCCAGCCAGGGGACGCAGGCGTTTCATGCATTTTTACAGGACACTGCCGTTTTCGGTATTCCGATTTGTTTTTATCGGCATCATGTCTTTCAGGACATTATGGCGAAGTGCATTGAAAAGATGAAAGGGAAAGAGCCATGATTGAAATGTTCAAATATCTGACAGGAACGCTGGAGAAAAAGGAGCAGAGAATCTGGAAGCTGTACGCGTTTTTCGGCCTCATAAGCCCAATCGTGGATATCTTCAGCTTCTCCGTAATCATTTATATCATCAACAAGGTGGTGCAGGAAAATCACGTATCCGATAGACTGATAGCATTTACGCTTTTTATGGTGCTTCTCTCATTGCTGAAATGTCTCTTCGAACTATACAAGAGTAAAATCGCCAACCGCTTCATCTACAATGGCGCCCAGAAGCTGTCCATGAAAATCTATGAAATGCTGATCAAAGAGGAACTGATGGAGCACAACAAAAAGACCGCCATGCAGGCCCTGAACATGGTGCGCAACGACACGACCAGCTGCATCCAGATCATAGTGGACTGCATCGGAATCGTGGTAAATGGCATCACCATGGCGGGATATGCGGTTGTGCTGATCTACGTCTCCAAATGGGCAGGACTGATCAGCAGCGCGGTGCTGCTGCTGCTCATGGCATTTGTGTTTTTCCGCACCCGCGCGCGGATGATTGTATATGGAGAAAAGAGCAGAACCTGTTCCATCAAAGCCAATTCCCAAATCACCATCGCGTATGGTTCTTTCAAGGAGATGAAGATAGACGACCGCTCGGCATTCGTCCTGGGAAAATACAGAGATGCCAGCAACGACTACGCCCAGGTGCAGGGAGAGTACAAGTACAAGGTCAGCAGCATCGGCGTGATCTTGCAGAACTCCATCATGGCGGCCATGTTCGTGGTGCTGGCCGTGATTCTGGTGTTCGGCACGAACCTGGCCGCGATCCTTGCGCCCATGGTGGTGTACATCACGGCGCTGGTGCGGATGCTTCCCATGGCATACGGCGTCCTAAGCGGGATGAACAATGTGGAATTCGCCCGGAAGTCCTATGAGGCGGTGAAAGAGTGCATGGCGGGCTATGGGAAAATGAAGAAAGAGGAAGAGCGCAGCAGCCATATCCGCCGGAAGAAGCTGACCTTCAGGAAAGGGGTTTCCGTCAGGAACCTGACTTTCGGCTACAATGACAGGGCGAAGATATTCGAAGATGCTTCCGTCGATATCCCGGTGGGCTGTTCCATCGCCATCATCGGCGCTTCCGGCGCGGGCAAGACCACTTTCGTAGATCTGCTGCTGGGGCTTTTGAAGCCGCAGAGCGGCCATGTCTTCTTTGATGACTATGACATTGTAGAACACAGGGATTCGGAAGGCCCCTGCAAGGCCAGCATGGGCGAACTGGTGAGCTATATTCCCCAGACTGTGTACCTGAACGGAGAGACGATTCAGAATAATGTGGCTTTTTTTGAGGATGAGGGAGAGATTGATAAGGCAAAGGTGGAGGAATGCCTGAAATGCGCCCAGATTTGGGAGGATGTGATGCGGATGCCGGAGGGCGTACATACTTTGATCGGAGAGAACGGAACCGCCATATCCGGAGGTCAGCGTCAGAGGATCGCGCTGGCCAGGGCCCTGTACAAGGATTTCGAGCTGCTGGTCATGGACGAGGCCACTGCGGCGCTGGATATGGAGACGGAGATGGCAGTCATCGATTCCATACGCCAGATTAAGGAGAACAAGACCCTGATTATGGTGACCCACCACATGAGCCTGGCCAATGAGTGCGATGTGATATACAGGATAGAGAATAAGAAAATCGTTCGGGTGAATAAAAAATGATGAAATTCCGAATAAAACCGCGCGGATGCATGAGTCAGAAGGACGGGCTGCTGTCCGAGTAGAGATGTGCGGAAGACAGACTGTGCGGGAGGGAACAGAGCGCGATGGAAGAAAATAAATTTTGCAAGGGAAAGGTCTCCGTTGTCACGCCGGTCTACAACGGAGAGCAGCATCTGGCGGGAATGCTGGATTCGGTGCTGGCGCAGACCTATCCCGACATAGAGATGATACTGGTGGACGATGGCTCCTCGGACAGAACCCTGGCCGTGGCGGAGGGATACAGGGAGAAGTTCGCCGCCCGGGGCTACGGATACAGGATAGTGGCGGCGGAGCATGGGAATGCTTCCGCCGCGGTCAACAAAGGACTGCCCTATGTGACAGGGGAATATCTGATCTGGCCGGACAGCGACGACGTGTTGGCTCGGGAGTCTGTGGAAAAACGTGTGGAGTTTCTGCAGGACCACCCGGAGTACCAATGTGTCCGTTCCCTGTCCTGGTATTTCAACGCCGGGACAGGGGAGAGGGCGGAGAAAGCTGACGAGCAGCAGGGCGACCTGGACAGGGAAGAGCTGTTCTGGGATATCCTGGAGTCCCGGACTTTTGTGTGCTGCGGCTGTTATATGCTGAAATCGGCCTCCTTTTTCGCCATCTATCCCGAAAGGCGGATACCGGAATACGGCGTGGGCCAGAACTTCCAGATGCTGCTTCCCTTTATGTACCGCCATAAATGTCTTACAATCCGTGAGGAATTATACGGCGTAGCGGTTCGTGAGGGCAGCCATTCCAGGACGGCCCTCACCCGGGAGCAGGAGGAGAAAAAGTACAGCGATTACGAGAGCCTTGTGGACGAGATTGCGGAAATCTGCCGGATAGAGGACAGGGAGTCGAAAGAGCGGATAGCGTGCTGGAAAGCCAGGAGGCGCTACAGAATTTCGCTGAAATACAGACGGAAAAAAGAAGCCCGCACCGCGCTGCGCCTGTTGCGCCGATATGGGGATTTCAGCGCGGGCGAAGCAGTGAAGGAAATCATCTGGGCCTACTGTGTAAACGGCTGGATGAAGGATAAAATATATCCAATCTATCGAAAAATATTTGTCCGCGGAAAGTGAAGCTCCGGGGAGGGATGCCATTTTACCTTTTTTGGAGATAGACATAGCTAATCCTGGAAATGAATTTTACAATCAGACAGCATTTCAGGCGGAAGAAAGACACCAGAATCTTTCTGGGCAGGATGCCGGTTTTCCGATTATATGAAAACGCGTCTGTGTACATCCGGTTCCGCCGCATTTCCTGGCAGAGCTTACGGCTCTCCCGGTACTTCCGCGTGCTGTGGGGGCTGAAAATCTCCCTGATCAGGACATAGGTCAGGTTCTCCAGGGCATAGGAATAATAGTCCTGCTCCAGAGCGGCGAACATGCCGGAATTGTCCAGGACATCCCGGACAGCCTGCAGCAGGCGGGCATGGTTCTCGTGTAGCCATGGGCTGAAATGATGGGAAGAGGAGTCCCCGTGGACATCATAGAAATACACAGTCCTGGGGATGACAGCGCAGGATCCGGCTTTCAGCTGGTATTCCAGATTGAAGAGAAGATCCTCGCCGATTCTGATGTCCGGGGAGAAACGGATGGCGTATTGCTCCAGGATGCTTTTTTTATAAGCCCTCGCACAGGGAGTGCGGAAGTCCGGGGCAAAGCCGTCGTCCAGAGGCAGAGGCGCCAGAATCCGCCGGATGAGCGGGAGCATCCCGTCCCCCTGATAACAGTGCGCTACGGCAGGCGTCCCCTTTGGAGCATCCGTATCGCGGGAAACCGTGGAAACATTGGAGGAGTGAATCGCGAACTGGAACAGGATGAAATCCATGTGCCGGTACTCGGGCCGGGCGACCAAGCTTAAAAAATCACCGGAAATGAAGTCGTCAGCATCCAGGAAAACAATCCATTCTCCCATGGCTTCGCAGATGCCCCGATTCCTGGCCGCGGATACCCCCTGGTTCTTCTGGGTGATAAGGCGGATGCGGCTGTCCCTTTCCGCATACTCAGAGCAGATTTCAGGGCTTCTGTCAGAGGAGCCGTCATTCACCAGAATGACTTCAAAGTCGCCGCAGGCGGAGGCCAGCACAGAATCGATGCAGCGGTTCAGGTAACGCTCCGCATTGTAAACAGGAATGATTACTGATATCAAATATATCTCCTCGTTTCTGTAAGACATTTATAATACATTTAATATAGTATATTTCCGTAAAAAAATCAATTGCCATATGGCAGACCGGAGGCAGGAAATGTTCACATTTGTGGTCACATGCTATAATCAGGCGGATGTCGTTCCGTATATGCTGGAAAGCATCAAATATCAGATTGAGAGATTTGGGCAGGGGCAGGAGTTTCAGCTGATTGTCACGGACGATGGCTCCACAGACGACAGCTGCCGGGTCATCGACCGATGGATTGATGAAAACCAGGGGCTTTTTGTCAAAACAGACAGGCTGTTCAGGGAAGAAAACGCGGGGATCTGCGTCAATTATGTGAATGCGCTGCGGCATGTGGAGGGGGAGCGGTTCGTGGCGGTGAACGGGGATGACCTGATCGCCCCATACAATTTATTCGATATCACGGCAAAGCTGGAAGAATATGACATGATATGCACCGCTTTTCTGAAATTCACAGGAGAAGGCGATATCATCAGATCATACGGCACCTATCTGGAAGTGGCGCTGCAGCGTTTTATTCGGGGAAAGACGTTGTACCGTGCTATAAAACTCGGCTTTCCGATTATGGGCACTGCCGTCTACAGGAAATCTCTATTGTCGGAAAGCGTGCTGGACTTCATCCTGGGTTTCCGGACGGTGAACGACAGGGCCTGTTTCCAGAAGATACTGGATGAGAATAGGGATATTAAAGTGTGTTATGTGAACCGTCCGATTATCCTTTATCGGATTTCCGCCACATCTATATCTAACTTCAACAGCCCTACCAGAACCCTGCACAATCAGGAAGTGGCCAAATTATGCAGGATAGAGCGGGAAACGGAAAAATCGCCGGTATTTTGTCTGCTTCTCTTCCTGCAGGAGAAATCCGCCGCTTTTCGGATCAGTCCCGACTATTTCGTGAGGCTGTTTCGCTTTTTCTCTCCCTATTTTGCGATTATGCTCTGGCTGTACCTGCGGCATTACAGAGACATCCGGAAGATGGAGCGCAGGCTGGTGGATGCGCATTGGGAGGAATGCAGGGAGCATTACGGGAGAATGGGGGAACGGATTGGTTCCTGTCCAGATTCCTGAATTTTGTCTTGTGATATAGACCAAAAAATGATATACTGGAACTATGTTAGGTGAAAGCGAATTTCACCGGATAAAGGAGATGCAGGAATTATGGAACAGGAGAGAAGGAAGACAAAAAGAACAGATTTGGAATCCAGGCTTGTTATCAAGAGGCTGGATGGCAATAGCGGAAATGAAGTGGCTATCCAGATTGCGGACGTATCCAAGAACGGCATCGGCTTTGAATGTGAGGAGCCGCTGCAGATTGGCGAAGTATACGAGGCATATCTGACCATCTGGACAAAGGAAGTGATTCACGCTTTCCTGCAGATTGTAAGGATTGAACTGAAGCCCGGCGGTTACGGCTACGGCGCTATCTTCATCGGTATGCCGGAGATGGATTCCGCGAGAATCGAAGTGTACCAGACATTCAATGGAGAATAAAGAGAGAAAAGGGCAGGGGCGTAAGATTGCGGTGACAGCCGTCGCCGCTGCCCTGCTTTTACTGCTGTATGGCATAATTTTCCGGTTTTCCGCCCAGGATGCCGGGGAGTCCGGCTCTCTGAGCCAGTCTGTTTCGGAAAAATGCGTGAGTATCCTGAATTCCCTGTCCGGCGCCCGGTGGAGCGATATGAGGATGGCGGAGCTTGCGGCATATTTTGAGCATCCAATCAGGAAACTGGCCCATTTTTCCGAGTACGCCTGCATGGGAATCCTGGTATACACCCTGTGGAGCCAGTGGATGAGGCGGGGCAAGGGGCTGTATTTTCTGACGGTTATCTGGGTGTTCCTCTCCGCGGCCTGCGACGAATTCCATCAGTATTTCGTGCCGGGCAGATATGCCAGCGTTGCGGATGTACTGCTGGATACCTGCGGCGGCGCTTTTGGCATGCTGCTCTGTATCTGTATGGCGGAATTGTACCTGAAAATCAGCGGGCGGCACAAGGCAAACGGCAGGAAGAAACGGTCCCGATGATTCCGGACAGGCAAAACCGCAATCGGTCAGATGCGGATATCCGCATGATAGCCCTTTCCTGTCAGGATTTCCCGGGCCCTATTCATGGAAGATTCATCGTAGAATTCCACTTTCAGGACGCCGTCGTCAGATTCCCTGTTATGCGTAATGCCGATATTCTTGATACTCAATCCCTGTTCTGCCAGCAAAGCTGCGATGCGGGCCAGGGCGCCTGATTTGTCGTCGATGTCCACGCTGATATTGTAGGCCCGCTTGATGGGGCCGCTGGAGGCGCTGATAAAAGAGTCCCGGTAAGCCCGGGCATGTTCGAACTGGTCGTAGAGGGCCGGTTCGTTTTTTGCGTCCAGCGTCTTCTGAAAGGCTTTCAGGTCTTCAATATAGTCGGCCAGCAGCGCAGAAATATTCGCTGTATTGGACAGACAGATCTGCTGCCACATGAGTGCGGAGGAGGAGGCGATTCTCGTGATATCCTTGAAGCCTCCGGCCGCCACCATTTTCATGATGCCGTCCTCGGAATCATGCTCCCGCACCAGATTCACCAGAGAGGCCGCGATGACATGGGGCAGATGGCTGATTGCCGCGGTGACATAGTCATGTTTCTGATAGTCCAATATAAGCGGAATCGCGCCCGTCTTCGCCACCAGCTGTCTGTACTTTTCCGTTTTTCCGGCGGGAACAGAGGCGGTGGGGGTCAGGATATAGTAGGCGTTCTCCAGCAGAGAGGCCCTGGAATTGGCGAAGCCCACGCGCTCGCTGCCGGCCATGGGGTGTCCGCCGATGAAGCTTCCCTCCAGCCCGGCTTCCGCTACGGCCTCATGGATGGCAGTCTTTACGCTGCCCACGTCGGTGAGCAGGCATTCCGGCTTCATGACATGTTTTACGGCCGCCAGGTTACTGTCGTTGCGCTGCACGGGAGCGCATAAAAAAATATAATCGCATTCGGAAAAGTGTGAATCGATAGCTTCCGCCGTCACATCCGCAACTGCCGCATCTTTCGCCAGGGAAAGAGTCTCCCGGCTGATATCATAGGCGATGATTTTGATATCCGGGACAGACTTCTTCAGGGCTCTTGCAATGGAACCCCCTATCAGTCCCAGTCCGATAAAGCCGCATGTCAAACAGGACATAATTCTTCCTCATTTCTCTCCAGTGTTGATGTTTTTACTATATAACTTTAAAGCACGAAAGTCAACTGAAATATTTCCATAAATAGTTCTTGTAAAAAACGCTGTTGTCTAGTAAAATAATCTTATGGGAATTGAATTGATTATCAATGTCAGGTCGAAATACCCAAATTACATAAAAATTGGAGGAAAGTCAAATGAAAGTTTACACAACTGACAAGATTCGCAATGTAGTTCTGCTGGGACACGGTGGAAGCGGAAAGACCAGTCTGGCGGAAGCGTTCGCGTATCTGTCCGGCATTACATCCAGAATGGGCAGGGTAGCCGACGGCAATACCCTGAGCGACTACAGCAAGGAAGAACAGAAGCGCAAGTTTTCCATCAATGCCTCCATTATCCCGATTGAGTGGGAAGGGTACAAGATTAACGTGATAGATACTCCGGGTTACTTTGACTTCGTGGGCGAGGCCGAGGAGGCCATCAGCGCCGCGGGAGCCGCGATTATCGTGGTGAACGGAAAGTCCGGCATCGAAGTGGGCGCTCAGAAGGCATGGGACCTGTGTGAAAAATACAAACTTCCCAGATTCGTGTACGTCTCCAACATGGACGTGGACAACGCTTCTTTCCGCCAGGTAGTGGAAGATATGACCAATCTTTACGGCAAGAGAATGGCGCCTTTCAATCTGCCCATCCGTGAGAACGAGAAATTCGTGGGCTATGTGAACGTGGTCTCCGAGACAGGACACCGCTGGCAGGGCAAGGAAGTAGTGGACTGCGAGATTCCCGATTACAATAAGGCGAACCTGGAGCTGTGCCGCGATACGCTGATGGAGGCGGTAGCCGAGACCAGCGAGGAGATGATGGAGCGGTATTTCGGCGGAGAGACTTTCTCCGACGCGGAGATCAGAGCTGCCCTGCGCACCAATGTATGCGACTGCAGCATCGTTCCCATGACCATGGGTTCCAATACGCTGTGCCAGGGCGTGTACACGCTGCTGGACGACATCGTGAAATATATGCCCAGCCCCGAGAACCGCAAGATTGCCGGCATCAACCAGAAGACCAACGAGATCTACAACGCGGACTATGACTTCTCCAAGGCGAAGTCAGCCTATGTGTGGAAGTCCATCGTGGATCCGTTCATCGGCAAGTATTCTCTGATTAAGGTGAACTCCGGCGTTCTGAAGACGGACGATCTGATGTACAATGTAGATACCGAGGTGGAGGAGAAAATCGGCAAGCTGTATGTGATGCAGGGCAACAAGGCCACAGAGGTTCCTGAGCTCCACGCGGGAGACATCGGCGCTCTGGCGAAGCTGAGCGATGCCAAGACCGGCAACAGCCTTTCTACCAAGGCGACACCGATTAAATATGCCAAGGCGGAGGTGTCCACACCTTACACCTACATGCGCTATAAGCCCAAGAACAAGGGCGATGTGGACAAGATTTCCCAGGCTCTGCAGAAGATGACCCAGGAAGACCTGACCCTGAAGGCAGTGAACGATGCGGCGAACAGACAGACGCTTCTCTACGGCATGGGAGACCAGCATCTCGACATCGTTGTCAGCCGTCTGCTGAACGAGTATAAGGTAGAGGTGGAGCTTGACCGCCCGAAGGTAGCCTATAAGGAGACCATCCGGAAGCAGTCGGATGTGGAATATAAATATAAGAAGCAGTCCGGCGGCCATGGTCAGTACGGCCATGTAAAGATGCGCTTTGGCCCCTCCGACAATCTGGAGGAGGCATATGAGTTCACCCAGGAAGTGGTGGGCGGCGCCGTGCCGAAGAACTTTTATCCCGCAGTGGACAAGGGACTGCAGGAATCCGTGATAAAGGGCCCCATGGCCGCATACCCGGTAGTGGGCGTAAAGGCTGTGCTGTACGATGGTTCCTACCATCCGGTAGATTCCTCCGAGCAGGCGTTCAAGATGGCTACCATCCAGGCGTTCAAGAAAGGCTTCATGGAGGCCCATCCCGTGCTGTTAGAGCCCATTGCGTCCCTGAAGGTCACCGTGCCGGATGCCTATACCGGCGACGTCATGGGCGACCTGAACAAGAGGAGAGGCCGTGTGCTTGGCATGAATCCTACCGCAGGCGGAAAGCAGATCATCGAGGCGGAGATTCCCCAGAGCTGCCTGTTCGGCTACTGCACGGATCTGCGTTCCATGACCGGCGGCAGAGGCGAGTATGCCTACGAGTTCGTCCGCTATGAGCAGGCTCCCTCGGATGTACAGGAGAAAGAGATTGCGGCAAGGGCGCAAAGCGTTGCCGAGAATAACGCGGAAGACTAAAACGAACAGTTCGGAATCAGGACTAAATTTAATGTGATTCTTGATGAATTTTAACTTGACAGATGATTGGAAACAGTCTACAATAGCCTTAACTAATAGAAGCGGCATGATGATTCTATTAGAGGACAGTTTCATATATGTCATGGACGGAGAAGAGGAGCATTAAGGATTTCGGACTTTCAGAGAGCCGCCGGGCGGTGGGAGGCGGCAGCGAGATTTCCCCAACTGGCCTTGGAGTCTTGTGCCTGAAGCGTATTGCGTGGGTAGGGTGCGACGGTTTATCCCGTTATCGATAAATAAAGTGCGTGAATCCGGAAGAGCAGCGGTGCCGTTATGATATTGACATAGCGCTCCCGATGCAGGATTTGCGAATTAGAGTGGTACCACGGAAATGAAGCCCTTTCGTCTCTAGCTGACGGAAGGGCTTTTTGACGCAGAGACGGAAATGAAGCGAGGAGGTAAAGAAGAATGGCGATACCTTACAACCACCATGAGGTGGAGCAGAAATGGCAGGCGGTCTGGGACGGGGAAAAAGCTTTCCGGACCTCGGAGGATTACTCGAAACCCAAATACTACGCGCTGGTGGAATTCCCCTACCCGTCGGGACAGGGACTTCACGTGGGCCATCCAAGGCCCTACACCGCTTTGGACATCGTCGCCCGCAAGCGCAGGATGCAGGGCTATAACGTGCTGTATCCCATGGGCTGGGACGCTTTCGGCCTGCCCACGGAAAACTACGCGATCAAGAACCATATCCATCCCAGAATCGTCACGAAGAACAATGTGGAGCGTTTCAAAGGACAGCTCCACGCGCTGGGCTATTCTTTCGACTGGGAGAGGGAGGTGAACACCACCGACCCGAACTATTATAAGTGGACACAGTGGATTTTCCTGAAGCTCTTCAAGGCGGGGCTGGCTTACAAGAGTGAGATGCCCATCAACTGGTGTACCTCCTGTAAAGTAGGCCTGGCCAACGAAGAAGTGGTGAACGGCGTCTGCGAGCGCTGCGGCTCCGAGGTGGTCCGCAAGGTCAAGAGCCAGTGGATGCTGAAGATTACGGAATATGCCGACAAGCTGATAGAGGGACTGGACACGGTCGACTACATCGAACGCGTCAAAGTGTCCCAGAAGAACTGGATCGGCAAGTCCCAGGGCGCGGAGGTGGATTTCTCCCTCACCGGAAAAGAGGAGAAGCTGCGCATCTATACCACCAGGCCGGACACCCTGTTCGGCGCTACCTACATGGTAGTGTCTCCGGAACATCCTCTTATTGAGAAATATAAAGAGGAAATCAAGAATTACGACGCGCTGGTGGCCTACAGGGAGCAGGCCGCGAAGAAGTCCGACTTCGAGCGCACTGAGCTGGCCAAGGACAAGACCGGCGTCCGGATTGACGGCCTGACGGCTACCAATCCTGTGAACGGTAAGGAGATTCCTATCTGGATATCCGATTATGTATTGATGACCTATGGTACAGGAGCCATCATGGCAGTGCCCGCCCATGACGAGAGAGACTGGGATTTCGCCAAGAAATTCGGGCTTCCTATTATAGAAGTAGTGGCGGGCAGCCCTGTCAGCGTGCAGGAGGCGGTCTACACGGACGTGGAGTCCGGGACGCTTGTGAACTCCGAGTTTTTGGATGGTCTGTCCGTGGCGGACGCCAAGAAGAAAATCACCGAATTCCTGGAGGAGAAGGGACTGGGCCACAGCAAGACCAATTTCAAGCTTCGCGACTGGGTGTTCTCCAGACAGCGCTACTGGGGCGAGCCGATTCCTATTGTGAAGTGTGAGAAATGCGGATTCGTTCCTCTGGACGAGAGCGAGCTGCCGCTGATGCTTCCCGAGGTGGAGTCCTACGAGTCTACAGATAACGGCGAGTCTCCGCTGGCGGCCATGGAGGATTGGGTGAATACCGCCTGCCCTTGCTGCGGCGGCCCGGCGAAGCGTGAGACGGATACCATGCCCCAGTGGGCAGGTTCCTCCTGGTACTTCCTGCGCTACACGGATCCCAAGAACGAAAATGCGCTGGCCGGCAAGGAAGCGCTGGATTACTGGATGCCTGTGGACTGGTACAACGGCGGCATGGAGCATACCACGCTGCACCTTCTGTACTCCAGGTTCTGGCACAGGTTCCTCTACGATCAGGGACATGTTCCCTGTCCGGAGCCTTACCAGAAGAGGACCAGCCACGGCATGATCCTGGGCTCCAACGGCGAGAAGATGTCCAAATCCAGAGGAAATGTGGTGAATCCGGACGACATCGTCAGGGACTATGGCGCGGATACCCTGCGCACCTACGAGATGTTCATCGGCGCCTTCGACTTAAGCGCCGCCTGGAGCGAGGACGGGGTCAAGGGCTGCCGGAGATTCCTGGAGAGGGTCTGGAAACTGCAGGATATGCTGACGGAAGAGGACGGGTACAGCGCGGATCTGGAGACCAAGATGCACCAGACCATCAAGAAAGTGTCCGGCGACTTCGAGAGCCTGAAGTACAATACGGCTATCGCGGCCATGATGGCTCTGATCAATGAATTCTATAAGAAGAATGCCGTCACAAAGGGCGAGTACAAGACTCTGCTTACGCTGCTGAACCCTGTGGCGCCTCATATCACGGAGGAACTGTGGCAGATGGCAGGCTATGAAGGCAGAGTATATCAGACCACATGGCCGTCTTACGAGGAGGCCAAGACGAAAGAGAGCACCGTGGAAGTAGGCGTGCAGGTGAACGGCAAGATACGCGCCACCATTTCCGTGTCCAAGGACGAAGCCAGGGAGGCGGTCATCGCGGCGGCCAGGGAGGCGCTGGGAGACAAGCTGACCGGGAATATCGTGAAAGAAATCTATGTGCCGGGCAGGATTGTCAATATCGTTGTGAAACCATAAAAAATGTAACAGCCAAAAAGCAGGGGGCCGCCAGGAATGGCGGCCCCTTTTCCGATGTGTCCGGGAGGTGCATATCTCTATGGTTTCGGCGGTGCATCCTTCCCCCGGCTCTTTTCCAGTATCTTGTCGATCTGCGTCAGCTCCTCCTTAGTGCTGTGCTTGCGTATGGCCGCTATGGCGGCGTTCATCTCCTGGGGGGTGAAGGTCAGGTTCTCCGCCTTGGCCTTTTTCATCATAGGCATCAGATAGGCCATCATTTCCTTCTGGCTCTTCCCATGCCCGGATGAATTTTTCAGGGCATTTCCCTGGTCGAAGAGCTGCTCCAGGAATTTCAATTTCTTCTCCGGGATATCCTTTACGAGAGGGTCTGTCATCCAGACAGGTCTTTCCTGATTTTCCATAAAAGCTCCTTTCAGTCTGTGGTTGTCTATTCGCTACTGTCCCCGCCGAACATCTGGAAGATGGAGGACAGCCCCGAATCGGACATGCCGGAGAACATATCCATGGGATTGTCTCCGCCCATTCCCTCGGGGAAAAGCTCCTGGAGCATCTGTATCATCTCCATCATTTCCTGCATCTTTTTCAGGTTCATTATCATATTTTTGATATTCTCAATCCTGGCGCGCTCCTTGGGGCCGCTGAAAGGCATCATCTCGTCCAACAGCTCGAAGGTGTCGGCATTGTCTCCCTGGAAAAAGTCGGCGGACAGCTGTTTTCCGCTTCCCATCAGCCGCATCCCCGGATGGCGGCGCAGGAAAGAGAGGGTATACTGCAGCTCCAGCAGCTTTATGTAGACCGCAAAGCCGCTCTGCTGTTCCGGGGCGAGACGGGGCAGAAGTATTTTCAGCATCTGGATTCTGTTTGTGGTAAAAAGGGAATCGAATGCGGTGATTGTCTTTGAGTTTTGTTCTTCCATGGCACACTCCTTTCCGGACAAGTACAATACATTTTATGTAAACAGGCCGGAGGTTATGTGTGCAATGGGAAGCGTTCACGGCGGGGATCATCCCGATGGGAATCGCTCTCATTGGGAACAGGCCCCGGCGGAAGTAGCCTCCCACCGGAGCCTGCATGGGGACAGGGATTTTCCGCCAGGCGGAATGCCCATCCAGGTCAGCGCTTAGTTGCAGCCGCAGCCACAGCTATTGCCGCATCCGCATCCGTTGCCGCCAAACATCCCGTTGCCGCTGCCGCACAGGCAGGAGAGCAGAAGAATCCAGATAAGCCACTCGCATCCGTTGCCATTGCCGCCGAACAGGCTGTTGCCGCAGCCGTTGCCGCAGCCGCATCCGTTGTTGCCGCTGCCATTGCAGCAGAACAGAAGCAGGATGATCCAGATCCAGCTGCCGCAGCCACCACCGTTATTCTGGGTGTTCGCACATCCGCAGGAATCATTGCAGCCACAGTTTGTAGCAGTTAAATCGCTCATGTTTTTTACCTCCAAGGTTTATTTATGGTTTATTGTATGCGGGGTGGCATGTCAATGTTTCCTTGATGAAATATGATTTTCGGGAGTACATGGAAAGATTATGAGATTGGGCTAAGGGGCTTGAAATTCTCCCGGGATATAGTAAAATAGTAAGAAATGACTAAGAATATGCTAAGGAAAGACTATGGCACAGAAGATTTTTGTGGTTGAGGACAGGCAATTCCGCACGGAAAGCGATTATGCCTGCGCCAAACGTGATAAACAACTTATCGATAAACTGAGGCAGGAGACCGACTTTGAGGACAAGGAGGCCCTGGAGGCGCTTCTTAAGAATCTGCGGGGCGGCAAATATAAATTCATGACTCTTCTGGGACAGGATTTCCGGGATGAAGTGGAGATGGCATGGAAGAAGAGCATTCCAGGGAAGAAGAGCATTCCAGGGAAGAAGAGCGCTCCAGGGAAGCAAGCGGCGCCGTCCGCTGACAGCCGGAAAACCAGGCGCGGAAAGGCCGGGAGGCAGGCGAAGCCCGGCGGGGAGAAGAGAACGCCTGCGGAGCGGACGCGCCGGAATGAGGAAGCATCTGGCCGGGAAAAGGGTCCCGGGAGTGCATCCGGCAGGAGAAATGACCAGGCGGAGAAAGCTCCGGATGCTTCGGACAGAGACGATGCGGAGCTGGAGGAAATCGTGGAGCAGGAGCTGCGCAAGCGTGAGAAGCGCAGAAAGCTTATCCTGCTGGCATGCAGCGCGGTGGCCATCTGCTGTCTGGGATATTTTGTGGTATATTCCTATTATGATTATCGGACCCAGAGTACGTATGAGGAGCTGAGCGAACTGAAGGAAAAGCCTGTGATCGCTCCGGCAGTCACTCCTGCGCCCGGCCCGCTGTACACGCTGGACGGGGAGCCTGCGGCGAAAGAGGTGCTGGAGGAATACCAGAATCTCCTGCTGAAGAACAGGAAACTGATTGGCTGGGTGAAGATTGACGATACCTATATAGATTATCCTGTGATGCAGACTACGGACAATGAGTACTATCTGGACCATAACATGAATCAGGAATACGACAAGAACGGCACGATTTTCATGGATAAGGACTGCGATGTGCTTAAGCCCAGCACGAATTTCATCCTGTATGGGCACCACATGAAGAACGGCAGGATGTTCGGGCAGCTGGATCAGTACAAGAATGAGTCTTTTTATAAGGAACATCCCCTGATAAGCTTTGACACGATTTATGAGAAAGGGACATATCAGATTATGTACGTGTTCCGCGCGAAAGTATACAAAGAAACGGAAATAGTGTTCAAATATTATCAGTTTATCGAAGCCAACGGAGAGCAGGAGTTCGATTCCGCCATGGAGGAGATGGCGGCGCTGTCCCTCTATGATACGGGCGTGACCGCGCAGTATGGGGATCAGCTCCTGACGCTGTCTACCTGCGATTACCAGGAGACAGACGGGCGCTTCGTGGTGGTGGCGAAGAAAATATCGGATGGGGAGCAGTGACGGATGGCGGCTCCCTTTTTTGCCGATTGCCATATGTGGTTATATTTTTATGTGTTTTTTTCGGAAATCGGTTGAAAAATGGATTTAATTGTAATAGAATAGATTCAAAGCAGATTTTCTTTCCAGATAGATTCTAAATTCAAGCATCATTCTGTTAAAGTCGGGAGATTCTTGCTTTTCATTCAATCATAAAAATGCGGGAGCTTCCGGTAAAGGGCCTCCTGCCGTAAAAACCAAACAGGAGGTGGACAGATGGCAGAGAAGGACATCGCGGAGAAGGTCCTGATGTCGCATGCGGACGTGCTCGCGGACTGCGTGAACGCGCTGATATATGGCGGGGAGCGCAGGCTGAGCGCGGGAGACCTGCGGCTCGCGCCGACGGAAAGCTTTTACCAGGGGAAGGGAAGGACGCGCAACCAGTTCTGCGACAGGAGCTTCTTCCGGACGCAGGAAGGAGTGATAAAGGCGCAGTATATAATGGAGAATGAAACATATCTCAGGAGACGGCTGGCCCTGCGGAAAGCCTCTTACCAAGGAGGGGCCTACCGTGAGCAGCTGGATTCGAAAGAGCCTGTGTATCCTGTGGTTAGTATAGTGCTGGACTGGATGGGGAAGAGAAGCCGGATTCCGTTGAGCCTTCACCAGCTGATTGAAAGGGACGGAGTGTTCCCGGAGGAAGCATCGCTGGTAGATGATGCCAAGCTGACGATATACCACATGCGAAGGCTGTCTAAAAAAGTCAGGGCCGGATTTACCAGCGACATGGGGTTTGTGGTAGACTACCTGAATGAAGGGAGTCTGGAAAGCCGCAGGGAGCAGAGGATTGTCCATATAGAGGAGCTGTGCGAAATGATGAGGGCAGTCACGGGGGATTCCCGGTTCACGGAGCAGGTGGACGAACTGCTGGAAAGAAGAGGGAAAGGGGAGGAATTGCGTATGTGCGAGTATCTGGACATGCTGGAGGCGAGAGGACAGGAACGCGGGGAGAAGATTGGACAGGAACGCGGGGAGAAGATTGGGCAGAAATGTGGAGAGGATCGTCTGGCCAGGCTGATAAGCAACCTGCTGAGGGAAGAGAAGTACCATGAAATAGAAGAGGCATCGAAGAACCGCGGCAGGCGCCAGGAGCTGTACCGATTATATGGAATTTGATAAGCAGTACACGGAAAAGGCGGGTCGTCCCGTCCTTTTTCATCAGAAGACAAGGCCATCTTCTGCGCGATAGGAAATTATATCCTTTTTTCAGGAAAGATTACCATATCTGGCAAAAGGACTTGAAATTATTTCAAGATATAGTAAAATAGAAAATAGCAGAGAAAGCTATCCTGAATAATATAAGATTAGTGAATGCAATTGACGGAAAAAATAAAATTTTGTCAATAAAGGACAGAAAGCTAATCGTATGAGTAAAAAAAGACGATATATACATAGATTACCACTATAATCTGGTAGAGAGTGATATCTTCTATATAAAAAGCGGGATTCGGGAGAAAATCGTATCTTAGTGCAATCGATTGATAGATGCAGACAGTAAGCAGAGGCGGACTGCCTGCAGGAATGGCGTAAAAAATTGCGGAGGAGTAAGGAAGATGAGCAAGGCTGTGAAGAAGAAAAGCAGAAGAATGTGGCGGACAGTACGCAAGACATTGGGGACTTTGTTTCTGGTGTCTGCTCTTGTGATTGCGGCGATTCCGGTGGATGGACTGCAGGCGGCTAACGGAACAAGTTCTGGTAATCCAGTAGATGGGAGAGATGATAAATATTCGTGGCTTCCGGAGTGCAGTGTTCCGAGTATTGGTGTTTTTGCTACGGCTCCTGAAATATATGTTGATGAGAATCGGCGGTTTGAGTTTGTTTATGCCGAGTTTGGAAGCACTTGGAACGCTATCATAACAGAATATAACGGAGGCTATGTGGAAAATGGGGTTCTGACCATTCCGGACACGATATCGGCGTATAAGCGATATAACCCCAATGACGGTAGCGGTGGGGATGTTGCTGTCGGAAGAAACGGAAATTTCCTTTTTTATAGGGATAGCGAGACGCGCACGTACCCAAACGTATTAGCTGCTGCTGCTGCTAATCCGAGCAGTTTGGTGCAAAGCCCCAACAAATTTGTA
This sequence comes from Acetatifactor aquisgranensis, assembly GCF_943193215.1. Lineage (NCBI taxonomy): Bacteria > Bacillati > Bacillota > Clostridia > Lachnospirales > Lachnospiraceae > Acetatifactor > Acetatifactor aquisgranensis. The sequence goes on from NZ_CALPDH010000020.1 coordinate 73,014, forward strand.
CGAGTGGTAAGCAGCACAGAGAACGGAGCCACGAATCCAGACACTGGAGCATGGGTGCCAAATGGAACTTACACCATTGTATTGGAAGAGGAGACAGGAATTTATCGTCCCTGTGATTCAAGGGAGGCAGACAAGTGGTGGGAGCTTGACAGCACAAGGCTTTATTATGATATAGGTCATGTGACAGGAAATGGTGTCCCGGACAATACTGCCGCGGACAGTAATCTGTTTAGGACAGTACAGGAAGGGGGAGAGCAGTTCGGACATGTCAGAGATGTAACGGTAGATTATATTACAAAGGAGTATCATGACGGTACGAAGTGGACTCTCATAGATGAATCGCATGCAGGGAAAGGGGTTTTCGCGGGGGAAAGAAATTTCTCGAGGGTAGTGTTGGGGAAGAACCTGAGAGGTGTTGGCAATTATGCGTTTTATGGAACCGGTATTGAAGGAATGACATTTACAAATTCCCTGAAAACCATTGGTGAGGGAGCTTTTCAGGGCTGCAGCCGACTGGCAGCTGTAGATTTGGTTACGGAAGGAGATAAGGAAACCAGTCTGACCAATATATGTGCGTACGCTTTTCAGGATTGTACTGCTCTGACAAAGTTTAACGTGCCCTGGTCCGTGGATACCATAGGAGACAGCGCGTTTCAGGGCTGCAATATGCTGGAGACAGTTGAACTGTGTAATACAGGCAGCTTACTGCAGCACGTGGGCTTTGATGTATTTGCCGGCTGTGCCAGATTAAAATCCCTGACTTTTCCAGACACATGCAAGGAGCCTTTGTATTTATCGACATTTAGAGATTGTGCTTCTCTGCAGTATATCTGCGCCAGAAGTCCTGAGATGACATTTATGGATGATGATTTGACCTCTTATAAGCAGTTCAAGGCATCTGTGGGCAGCGAGTTCTATTTTGAAGGCCAGACGGGATCCAAGCTTCAGGAAATGTGCAGGGATTCCAAAACATTATGCCATTCAGGAGGCTGTAAAGATACGTATTTTGCGTTTAGCTATATAGACGGCAGCTACGCAAAACAGGGCCTTTATGAACTTACCATGAAAGATCCGTTGTCTGCGGACGGACGGAACATCTTTGTGGTAACGGAGCAGAACGAATTGAACGAATACATTCCTCTGGGGGATGTGAAAAGCCTTACCATTCCGGCAAAGATAGGCCCTTACAGCATCAGTACGATTAGAGGGCGTGTCGGTGCTGCTGAGGGAGCTTTTGCGAATCTCTGTAATCTGGAAGCAGTCGTGATTCCGAACACGGTGAAAGCAGTGGGGGATTATGCATTTGCGGGCTGTCATAATCTCACCAGCGTCATCTTTGATGGTTTTGATTTGGATGGTTCGGATAATATTACGATTGGGCCGAATGCGTTCCAGACACAGGAGTGGACGAAGTATGGTTCGCATCCTGCTGGATGTGGTGGAGTGGAAGTGGATTCTGATGGTACTCCTCTAAAGAAGTTGGCCTTTATAGGCCCTATATCCGAGGGGTTCGGTCCTTTCAACTATGCTATGAGTCAGGGAGGCGCATATAACAACGGCTCTCAGGCTCCGAGTTACATTACTTATTATACTGGCTGGCCTTACAATCTGAAGGTGGAGTATGATGCAAAAAATGACATAAGCAAGCTGGTTGAGTTTCCGGCGCTGAGTGAGTTGGAAGATTATGTGACAGATTCTACTCATCCGCTAAATTACTACTACACTGTGATGGACGCCAACAAGGCATATGCGGAGGCAATGGAAACAGCAGCCAATAGTTATGCTTCTAGCGGGATAGAGGGTCTGACTCCGAATGAGCGGACAGCGATAGACGCGGCGCTGAATGTTGTAGTGCCTGATGGGATTGATTCTATCAAGGACGGATTGTTTTACGAGAAAGGTAATGATAACAAGAAAGAGATGACGGTCACTGCCTACAGCAGCCTGAAAGAGATTAAAGGCGGAGAGTACAAGGCAGACGGCACGCTGGATCCAGAAACAGCGACTTTCGCGGGTTGCGAGTATCTCACAGGTATCAATTTGTGGCCTGGAAGCGCCAGGACAGGTACTGTCATAGATGATTACGCTTTTCAGGAGTGTACAGGGCTGGAACAGGTTTCCATGGATGACAACAGTGAGTTAGGGGTCTGTCCTTTTTATAAATGTAATAAACTAAAGGATGTGAATTTCGGCAATGAACCTGCCCGCTATATCTGCAAGGACTCCATCATCTATGCTGCTGATAGCAATGGAGAGTTTTCGGTAATCCTGGAGTGCCTGGGAGGGAAAACGGGATATATTGAGCCTGTAGACCTTGCTGGAGTGACTGGTCTGCGGGAAGGTGCATTCAAAGGGAGCAATGTGGAACAGATAGACTTGACCAAGACGAGTTTGACCACAATTCCTCCCGAAGCCTTTGCAGATACATTGAAGCTCAGGAGGCTGCTGTTTCCTTCTACGCTTACGACAATCGGTGCGAATGCGTTCAAGGGCAGTGCGGTCAATTATATTTTTGCATCCAATGCGTCCAACAGTCTGGTACCTACGTTTATTGATATAACGGCATTTGATGGACTTGTGGACTCGGAAGGCAAGGAGAGGACTGATTACAGCGAAGTGACCTGGGTATGCGAGGAGGGCAGCAACGGGGAAACTATAGGAGTCAATAAGAAATTTACCATCAAATATGCCGCAGGAGAAGCCTTGTGGACTGTCATCTTCTGGGATTGGAGCAGTGAATTGGGCGACAATGTGGAAGTGCTCAGCACGAGTGTTGAAACAGGAGACTATGTCCTGGATTTGCCGGAACCTCGCGGGAGAGAGGGTATGGTATTTACCGGCTGGAAGATTCGCGGAACGGGAGAAGAGTTCACTAACAGATATCCGGTGATAGAGGATTTGAATGTCACTGCCACATACGGAGTTGCCCCTCCTGAATATGGAAAGGTGACAGTTACGTTCCTGGATGAGGATGGTACGCTTATAAAGAGTGTACTTGTAGAGCCGGGGACAAATATGGAGGAGAGTGATGAGTATAAATCCTTGATTCCGACTCCGTCCAAAGAGGGATTCGTGTTCACAGGATGGGATCGCCCGCTTACGAATATTACGGCAGATACAACAGTTTATGCGAAATACAGAGCATTGGTAGAGGGTGAATGTAGAGTACGTTATATTGTAGATGGTAGAGTGTATCTTGAACAGGGCGTGTTTGCGGGAAGTCAGGCATATTGTATACCGCCTGAGATTGAAGGCAAGAGGTTCCTCCAGTGGGTGCCTGAACTGGGCATTGTTACGAAAGATACAGATTATACTGCTATATACGTAGATGATGATGGCTCCAATATAGGAAGCGGCAACAACCCGAACGACCCTAACGGAGGAAACAGTGGAAGCGGAAACAACCCGAATAACCCTAACGACCCCAACGGAGGAAACAGCAATAACCCGAACAACCCCAGCGGAGGAAATACGGGAAGCAGCAATGATGTCGCCCGCCACACGCTCCAGGTACGCGGCGGAAGCGGATCGGGACTCTATGCAGCGGGAGAGCAGATTATCATCACCGCTGACGAACCCGCAAGAGGACAGCAGTTCAGTAGCTGGACGGTAAGCCCGGCGAGTACTGTAGTGACAGATAAGACATTGTCTTCGTTCATACTGACCATGCCAGACAACGATGTGGCTGTCATAGCGAACTACAAGGCCAGATCCGGAAGCAGCAGCACCACAGGTTCCGGCAACAGTTCCAACACGAACTCAAACCGTCCTAACGGCAGTACTGGTACAGTAGGCGGCACCTCAGTTGTCATCGACAAGAATGGCCTTTCCAATACAGGAGTGGTCTCTGCTACTGTGAATGGCTCTTCTGATAACTTTACTATTAAGATAACGGATGACACCAGCGCTACAGAGGCAGTTCTGAGAGCTTTACAGGCCGAGTACGGAAGCCTTGACAATATCAAGTATTTCCCCATGGACATCTCTCTGTATGATTCCACAGGGACTACAAAGATTACAGACACCACGGGCCTGTCCGTAGACATTACATTACCGTTGCCGGATTCTCTGATTACTTACGCAGGCAACAACAAGGTGGCCGGTGTGGTGAATGACAGGCTGGATAAGCTGACACCCAGGTTCACTACCATTAACGGTGTGGCATGTATGACCTTTAGGGCAGAGCATTTCTCTCCTTATGTGATTTATGTGGACATTGCGAACCTGTCAGACGGCACGATTTCTGACAATACGCCTACCACAGGCGACGGTATCCATCCGAAATGGTTCCTGTCCATTGGTCTGGCTTGCTTGTCCTTCGTCATGTTCATGATAAAGGATAATAAGTCCGGCGTCAGAAGAAAGCAGAAGGTGGCAGTGAGAGCGAGACATTAGCACCGAAAGGAAATCATATGAAAAGGAAAAAGCGTCTTTTAGGTGTCTTGATGGTAGCAGTGGCACTGATAATCATGCAACTTCCTAAGGCGGAAGCAGATGCGTCGACATCTGCTTCCGGTTTTCAAATGGAGGGAAGCACATTGGTAAGGTACCGTGGAATAGACAAGAATGTGTCTATTCCCGATACGGTGCGCGTCATAGGGCAGGGTGCTTTCGAGAATGATACGAATATTGAACTGGTAGTGGTGCCGAATTCGGTGAAACGGATTGAGGCTTATGCTTTCTGGGGCTGCGACAATCTGGATACCGTGGTTCTGGGAAAAGGTCTGAGCGAGGTAGGCGATTATGCGTTCACAAATTGCACGGGCCTGGAGCAGATATCGATTCCCTCCACAGCGACTTCCATAGGGATGGAAGCCTTTAAGGATTGCGGCAATTTGAAAGATGTCACGATTCCGCCGGAGACGGTGAACATAAATGAGTCGGCTTTTGACGGCTGTTATCAGCTGACGATTCACTACGAAGTAGGGAGCGCGGCAGAGGAGTATGCTAAAGCTTTCTACGAGCGTCAGAAAGAGATGCCGGGATATGAAGAGAAACCCGCCCCCGGCAGTACCTCTGATTGGGTACAGCAGATTATCGCTACGCCGACACCGGAGCCTGTCCCGGAGGAGACGCCTGTTCCGACACCGGCACCTGTGGAAGAGGGGGCTGTTCTGGGCGCTACCCAGATAGTAGGGAACAAGGCAGTGCTTTTCCTGAACAATACAAGATTGCAGGTATTCGGCGGAGAGGGCAGTCAGAGCTCCGGAGGAGCGGAGATAGAGAGCACTCCTGAAGTCGGAGAGGCAGTGCCGCCTGTACAGGACGCCGCCGTAGATGGTGCTATTCCAAAATACAGGATTGTAGACGGGAAGATAGTGGCGGATCAGGCATATTATCGGAACATGGGCCTGGGAGACATGACATTGGCGGATGGAATTTCGGAGATAGGGGAATTCTCCTTTGCCAGAAGTTCTCTGACCTCTGTCACATTGCCGCAGGGTGTGGAGCATATCGGTTATGGAGCTTTTTATCACTGCAGTCAGCTGGCGGAGATGGAATTACCGGACAGCGTCATGTGTGTGGAGCCGAAAGCCTTTGAGCATACTTTGTGGGTAGACAGCTTTTTGGCTGGCGAAAATGCCGGAACTGAAAGCAGCAGCGCTGAAGCGGGAGATTTTCTGGTGACAGGCGGCGTTCTGGTGGCCTACCGGGGTGATTCCGGGGAGGTAGCAGTTCCGGAGGGAGTACGCGTAATTGCCGGAGAGGCATTTGGGAATCATGCTGAAATAGAGCGTGTGGTGCTGCCGGATAGCCTGCGTGTAGTAGGAGAAGGCGCGTTTGAGGGATGTACCGGCTTAGGGGAGATTGTCTTTGGGGGAAATGTAGAGGAAATCAAGGACAGGGCTTTCCTGGGGAATACTATGTCGGAGATTACGCTTCCTGCATCCGTAAAAAAGGTAGGGCTCCAGGCCTTTGGAAATACGGTGGTTGCCTATAAAGGCGGAGAAGCGGAATATACCCATGAGACATCTGCCACAAGGCTTTCAAATGAATCCTATCGTGTCTATGACGGGACAGAAAGCGGGGAACCTGGTGTGACAGTGACTGGGCTGGAGGGAGCATCTGCTTCATTGGATGGCGCTGACAGAAGCTATTTTTTGACCATTGAGGGTCCGGCAGACACAGGCGGGATGGAGAGCGCGTTCATGCGTTCTTATCAAAGCGGGCTTCCGGAGAATATGGTTCTGTATAGTTTGACGCTCACGGATGCAAGCAGGATTCCGTTGACAAAGCTGGGAAGCCAGGCGCTCAGTGTGTCGATTCCGGTGCCGGAGGCATTGCAGGGGCAGGAGCTTCGCGTTGTGACCCTGGACAGGAACGGGCAGCTGGAGCGGCTGGAGGCGGCTATAGCAGATGATACAAAAATAGTACGTTTTTCGATGAACAGCCCATCGATGATTGGCATATATGGTCTTGCAGAGAACGGCGGGATTGATTAATAAAGTATATTTTTGATAAAAGCTGTTGGTTGGGAATTGCTTTTCACCGCAGCTTTTTTCATTTTAAAAACATCCCCCTGCTGTACTCGGCAGGGGGATGTTTTTATCTTTATTCTACAGCTGCCTTCCGGCAGAACGCAGCCTGAACTTATTCACAGAAAGCTTCAGCTCAGCCGCCTGGTTATTCAGTTCCCTTGCGGATGCCGCCGATTTCTCGGCAGTGGAGGCGTTCGTCTGGACCACTTCCGATATCTGCTCCATTCCCTGGGTCAGCTGCTTCAGGGAGAGGGACTGTTCTATAGCGGAATCCGCTATCCGGTCAACCAGTTCAGTGGATTTCCGCGCGCCGATAAAGACGGCAGAGAGGGCCTCCGTGGTGTCGGAGGACAGGCTGGAGCCATATTGGACCAATTGTATGGAGGTTTCGATGAGCTTGGTGATATCCTGCGCAGAGGCAGAGCTTTTGTTGGCCAGGCTCTGAACCTCGTCGGCCACCACGGAAAAGCTTTTTCCGGCTTCTCCGGCCCTGGCGGCTTCCACAGAGGCGTTCAGGGCAAGAATCTTGGTCTGGAAAGCGATGTCCTCAATGGTTTTGATGATGCCGCCTATCTGATTGGACGAATTTGAGATATCTGCTATTGCGGTGGTCAGGTCGGACATCTTCTGGTTGCAGACCTGCAGATGCTGGAACGCTTCCGTCGAAGCGTTTTTGGCGTCGTTGGCATCCGTTGAAGTCTGATCCACCTGTTTCGAGATTTCGTGGATACTGGAGGAGAGCTGCTGGACGGCGGCTGCCTGCTGTACATTGCCATTGGATAAAGTCAGGGAATCCGCTGCCATGCGCTCCGATTCTGCCGAGACTCGTTCCGCTGTCAGATTAATCTGGGCCAGCGCCCTGTTCAGGGAATCCAGAATCTGGCGCATTGCGTTCTGGATTGGCAGGAATTCTCCCCGGTAATCATCGCCCACGGTCAGGTTCATGTTGCCTTGTGCCATCTGGGCCAATATGTAATCAATATCTTTGATATACTTTTTCAGTTCCTGCTTCGTCTCATGGATGGAAGCCACGAGCATTCCGATTTCTGAAGTGTTGGATTCCAGTGAGAACTCCGCGGAGAGATTTCCCAGGGAGATTTCTTTCATCTGGTCCTTGACCTTGAGCACCGGGCGCATGATGGCGATTCGGGAGATTATCATGTTCAGCAGCTGGATGATTCCCACCATGGCCAGCGCCAGGAACATGCTCAGCCGGATGGACTCTGCCTCTTTCTGGAGATTCTGTATCTGCGTCAGGCTGCGCTGGTCCAGGGCGGCCAGGAACTGCTCTTTCAGGCTGTTAATCTGTGCGATGGACTCGCTGTAATCTTTGCCATATACATAGGAGATGGCATCTTCCATGTTTCCGGCCTGGACTTCTTCCATGGCGTTTTCCTCAAGAGGGACCAGCTGGTTAGACAGAGCGAACATGTCGTCAATCATCCCCTGTTCTTCCTCTGTGATGCCGATTTCCTGCAGAGCGGCGACGCCTTTGTCCCGATTCTGCAGTTCATTGATTTCATTCCAGTAATTGTCGTAATGCTGCTGGTCGCCGGTAGCGGAGAAAGCCCGGACCTCGTTGGTGAGATAGGCTGAACCGTTCATAAAGCGGTTCGCGTTGTAGGTAAGGCTGAACCGTTCTTCACTGGCGGCGGTGAGCCGGCTGCTGATTTTACTGTAAGAGACCAGGGAATACACCATGAACAGCAGGGTCAGGATGGATATGCCGTTCAGAATCAGAATCAGTGTAGACTGCTTCATAGCTCGTTTCATATAGGAACCCTCCTTAAATAGGTAATATGTCCAGTCTACCTGATATATCAGAATATTTCAACTTATATTTCAAAAAAACTTCAAATTAGTCAATAAAATTTCCAAAATACCATTTCAGCTCTTCCGGAGTACACTATGACCGGATTTTCTGCCGCGCAAAAAGCCTGCACCAGCAGGGATTCTACTGTGCAGGCTATGGAACCTGTGGGAGTGCCGGAGGACTTTTTATCCTGTTACATCCCGATCATGGAAGTGAAATCAGCCATCATTTCCGATATCCTGATCTGCTGGGGACAGACTTGCTCACAGCTCCTGCAGCCTACGCAGCTTGCGGGCCGTTTTTCCTCAGGCATGCTGCCAACCGCCATGGGAGCGATGAAGCCGCCGCCCGTGGCCTTGTGCTCATTGTACAGGGCTATCAGCTCCGGGATGGGGAGTCCTTTCGGGCAGTGGCTGGTGCAGTAGTGGCAGGCCGTGCAGGGCAGGCCGGCCTTTTTGACTTCCGCGTCTATGCATTTTATCAGTGTGGCGAATTCCTCTTCGCTGAGAGGTTCATTTGTCTCATAGGTAGCGATGTTGGCTTTCAGCTGCTCCATGGTAGACATGCCGGACAGGACCATTGTTACGCCGGGGACGCTCTGCAGGAAGCGGAAAGCCCAGCCGGGAACGGTCTCCTCAGGGCGCATGGAGTGAAGCGTGCCGGCCATCTCATCGGAAGCATTTGCCAGCTTGCCGCCCCGCAGCGGCTCCATGACCCATATGGGGATGCCGGCTTTGGTCAGCAGTTCTGCCTTTTCCTGGGCGTTCTGGAAATGCCAGTCCATGTAGTTGAGCTGGAGCTGGCCGAATTCCATATGCTGTCCGTAAGCGTCCAGGAAACGTTTGATGACCTCCACGCTGCCATGAGCTGAGAAGCCGAGGCGGCGGATGCGGCCGTTCTCTTTCTGCTTCAGCAGGTACTCCAAAATGCCGTACTCCGGGTTGAGATAGGCATCGATATTCCCCTCGTAGACATTGTGGAAGAGATAGAAATCGAAATAGGGCGTCTGGCATTTCTCGAGCTGCCTTTCAAAGATTTCCTCCACCTTGTCCATGTTGGAGAGATCGTATCCCGGGAACTTGCTGGCCAGGCAGTAGCTCTCCCGGGGATACCTGCTTAAGTATTTTCCGGCCACAAGTTCGGAATTCCCGCTGTGATATCCCCATGCCGTATCAAAATAGTTGATGCCGTTCTGATACGCGTAATCAATCATTTCCGCTGCGGCAGCTTCGTCCACTGTGCTGTCATCGCCGTTTTGCACCGGCAGGCGCATCATGCCCAGCCCTAAGCCGGAAAGCTGTACGTCCTGAAATTTTCTGTAAATCATAAAATAAACCCTCCTTATTTATGTATTCAGCATAGGTGCCATACAGACATATGCTGTTTTATGTGGGCTTCTCCCAGACAAGCTTTCCCGTCTCCACGGCGGCTTCATAGCGGGAAATTTTGTACTCCAGGCGTTCCAGTTCCATCTGATATTTTTCAATCTGTCCCAGAATCTGGCTCCGGGCCTCCTTTAGCAGATCCCGTCTGGCAGAAAAAGTCCCGTCCCCCTGTCGGCACAGCTTCACATACTGGACGATCATCTCCACGGGGACGCCGGCATTGCGCATGCAGAGCGCATTCTCCACCCAGCCGATATCCTCTTCGTTATAGTCCCGGATGCCGCTTTTCGTCCGGTTTACCGCAGGTATGGCGCCTATACGCTCGTAGTATCTTAACGTATCCGGGGAAATCTGGTATTTATCGCACACTTCTCTGATTGTCATGTCTGTCACCTCTGAATGAAAACAGTTATACTGCATAACGCTGAATGCTGTCTAATGTAATCATGCGATTGAACCAGTCAGCGTTATGCAGTCTGGTTTCACGGCAAGTGAAATCGTTGAGCAGTATATATTATACATGCTGGAGTGAACTCCATGTCAAGAGGTTTTCCACAGGAAACCGTAAATTATTGTAACAGAATTGCCTGCGGACTGCATGGCGGAGGGAAGGGGCGTGAAAGAGTGACTTACGGGCGGGGGAAAAGGCAGCGCCCATGCGCACAGAGGGCTTGACAATGGGATATTATAACGGTAAAGTAATTAGTGAAATCGATTTTGCGTCTGTTTCAGATAGAGAAAACCGATTGGCATTAGGGCGCCCGAAAGCAAGAAAGGAGAATGAGAAAGCCGTGGAAAAGAATCAGTCAAAGGACAGCAAATGGTGGAAAAGAGCCGTAATCTATCAAATCTATCCCCGCAGCTTCGCGGACAGCAATGGGGACGGCATAGGAGATCTGCAGGGAATCATCTCAAAGCTGGACTATCTGGAAGAGCTGGGGATAGACGCAGTCTGGCTCTCGCCGGTATGCGGATCTCCCCAGGATGATAATGGTTACGATATTTCCGATTATCAGGATATCGACCCCGTGTTCGGCACTCTGGGAGACATGGAGGAATTGATTCGGGAGGCGGGAAAGCGCCGTATCCGCATCATCATGGATCTGGTGCTGAATCATTCCTCCGACGAGCATTTCTGGTTCCTGGAGGCGAAGAAGAGCCGGGAGAATCCCTATCACGACTACTATGTCTGGAGGGACGGCACGGAGGGCACGCCGCCCAACGACATGCGGGCAGGTTTCGGCGGTTCGGCCTGGGAGTGGGTTCCTGAGCTGCAGCAGTACTATTTTCACCAGTTCTCTGTAAAGCAGCCCGATCTGAACTGGGAGAATCCCAAATTACGTCAGGAAATATACGATATGATAAACTGGTGGATTGGGAAAGGCGTTGGCGGTTTCCGGCTGGATGTCATTGACCAGATTGCCAAGGAGCCGGACCGGAAAATCACCAATAACGGCCCCAGGCTCCATGAATTCCTGCGGGAGCTGAGCAGAGAGACTTTCCAGAAAGCCAATCTGGTCACGGTCGGGGAGGCCTGGGGAGCCACCACGGAACTGGCAAAGCTGTACAGCAATCCCGACGGCAGCGAGCTGTCCATGGTATTCCAGTTCGAGCATATCTGCCTGGATCAGATACCGGGGAAAGAGAAATGGGATCTGGCGCCTTTGCCTTTCCTGAAGCTGAAAGAAGTGTTCGGCCGCTGGCAGACACAGCTGCACGGCAAGGGATGGAACAGTCTGTTCTGGAATAACCACGATTTGCCCAGAATCGTCTCCCGCTGGGGGAATGACGGGGAATATCGCGTGGAATCGGCGAAGATGCTGGCTATCCTGCTCCACGGGATGCAGGGGACTCCCTACATCTATCAGGGCGAAGAGCTGGGCATGACCAATGTGCAGTATAGGATAGAGGACTACCGGGACATTGAGAGCCTGAACCTGTATCAGGAGCGTCTGGAAAAAGGGTATGATAAGGAAGAAATCATGCGCTCCATCCACGCGAAGAGCCGGGACAACGCAAGAACCCCTATGCAGTGGAATGACAGGGAAAATGCTGGATTTACGGCCGGAAAGCCTTGGATAAAGATAAATCCCAATTACAGGGAAATCAACGCGGCGAAGCAGACAGAAGACGCGGATTCCGTTTTCGGATGTTATAGGGAGCTGATTCGGCTCCGCAAGGAGTATCCTGTCTTTGTGGATGGGGAGTTTAGGATGCTGCTGGAGACAGATGAAAATATTTTCGCATACACCAGGACAGATGAGGGCTCTCAGTTGCTGGTGGTGTGCAATTTCTATGACAGGACAGTGAGTTGCCCGCTGGAGGCGCCGGGAGCGGATTGGAAAATGTTGATCAGCAATTATAAGAATGCGGATGAGAATACAGATGGGACAATGATTCTGCATCCTTATGAGGCGAGGATGTATCTGAAACCAATGCTAGAATAATCCTGCGAATCGTAGAGCTGCATCGTCTCCGAAGGGCAAAAAGGGCTCTTTATCCTGGCAGGGGGAGAGCGGAAAAGGGAAGACTGTGCTTTTCCGGCTGCTGACAGGCGTGGATGGGGGGACACTGCGGCCTGATTTGGAGGATGGCAGGCAGACGGTACAGCTTTCATTCCGGCCAATCCTGAATTAGACCGGCAATCTCATCAAGGTCAATCCGCAGCTCGCCGTCATAAAGCGCCAGTCCTGCGGTACCTGTCAGGGGGTGGAAGCAGGGCATATTATCGTGCATGAAGTCGTAGGTGAGGAGCATTTTTTTCTGCGGATCGAGAATCCAGTATTCTTTGACGCCAGCATCGCAGTATTTCTGCAGCTTTTTGGTGCAGTCCTTTCTCCGGGAAGTCTGTGACAGGATTTCCAGGATAAAATCGGGCGCGCCCATGATGCCCCAGCGTTTGATTTTATCCTTATTACATAAGATGACTAAATCCGGCTGTACCATGGTCTTGTCATCGCAGTCCAGGCGGACATCTATGGGGGAGAGCAGAGGGATACAGTCGCCGCCTTTTTTACGGAGAATGGATTTTATGGCAAAAAGCATTTCGCTGGCAATCCTCTGGTGTACGAACCCGGGAGCTTCCATAACATAGATTGTGCCATCGATAAGTTCCACCCGCTGTTCTTTCGGCCAGGCGTAGTAATCTTCCAGGGTATATTCTCCCTGCCGTTTTTCCCCTCCTGCATCATATGCTGCCTCCCGGACGCAGTCCGGCAGGTTTTCCAGGGCGTTATGGTCAAATTGATATGCCATGGGGATATGCCCGTCCTTTGCCGGATCATACCTATTTGGTGCCGCCTGTTCTCCGCCCAGCACCCGTTCAATTGCCTGCCGGGTGGCGTAGCGTGGATGGGCAGTCTCTCCGGTAAAGATTTTCTGCAATGTTCCCAGCGGGACCTGGCTGTATTCTGACAGCTGCGACAGGGTATATCCTTTTTCTGCTTTTAACCGTTTCATCTCTTCCAGCGTCATAGAGGCCTCCTTTTGGCATCTGAAATGGATGGTTTACAGCTATGTTAGCATGAAACAACCCGAAAGTCAACCGAATATCAACCGAATCCAAACCATATCAGCCTTTTATGCCTGATTCCCGGCCTCCTGGCATATTCAGGGGAAGCTGTTCCTGACGGCAAAAGAGCTGTTTTTCCATATGGCTTATTTTACCAAATTATGTTATCCTATAACAGATAGGATGTTTCAGAAAAATCCAATTTGGAGGATATCACCATGGCAAAAACATTACCCGCAAGAGACCAGGTGGCCCCGGAGGACACCTGGGATTTAAGCAAGATGTACGCTGACCGGGAAAGCTGGGAAGCGGACTTAGGTCAGGCCCGGGAGATGGGCAAAAAGCTGGCGGAGCAGGAAGGGCATGTATGCGAAAGCGCCCGGAGCCTTCTTGACACCCTGCGCCAGCAGACGGCCCTGTACCGCAAACTGCACCATCTGGGCGTGTACGTATCCTGTCTCAGCGACCAGGATACAGGAAACGACACCCATCAGGAGATGAACCAGCGCTTCGGCAGCATCACAGCCGGCATTGGGAGCGACATCTCCTTCATCACCCCCGAGATTCTGGAGCTGGAGGCCGCCCGGCTGGAGGACTACTACCGGCAATGCCCCGAGCTGGAGGAGTATCGGATCGATTTGGAGGATACCCTGCGCCTGAAGCCCCATATTTTGTCCAAGGAGATGGAAAAACTGCTGGCCGACGCCTCCGAGATCTGCAGCAATCCCGACCAGACCTACGCCATCTTCAACAACGCGGACCTGACGTTTCCCGAAGTGGAGGATGAAAACGGCGAGATGGTACAGATTAGCCAGGGGCGCTTCGTGCCTTTGGAGGAATCGGCAGACCGCCGGGTTCGCAGGGAGACCTTTGAAAAGTTCTACAGCGTCTACAAACAGTATTCCCACACCCTGGCCAGCATCTACAGCGGCCATGTCAAGCAGCTGATTTTCAACGCCAAGGCCCGCCATTATGAAAATACCCTGGAGGCGGCCGTGAACGGAGTGAACGTCTCCTCCCAGGTGTACCGGAACCTGATTGAAACCGTCAATCAGAACCTGGACAAGATGCACCGCTATGTGCGTCTGCGCAAACGTCTGCTGGGTGTGGACGAACTGCATATGTACGACATCTACACCCCCATTATCGCCGGCGTTTCCAAGGAGATTCCTTTCGCCGAAGCCAAAGAGACGGTCTTGAAGGCCCTGGCTCCTCTGGGAGAGGACTACCTGCAGGTAGTCCGGGAGGGCTTCGCCAACCGCTGGATTGACGTGTACGAGAATAAAGGCAAGCGCAGCGGCGCCTACTCCACCGGATCCTATGAAAGCTATCCCTATATCCTGTTGAACTATACAGGCAATATGGACAATCTGTTCACCCTGATCCATGAGCTGGGCCACTCCATGCACACCTGGCACTCCAACCATGGCCAGCCGCCCATGTACGCCGGTTACCGGATCTTCGTGGCGGAAGTGGCTTCCACCTGCAACGAGATCCTGCTGATGGAATATCTGCTGGCCCACACCACGGACAAGAAAGAACGGGCTTTCCTGCTGAACCATTATCTGGACAGCTTCAAGGGGACCGTGTACCGCCAGACCATGTTCGCGGAATATGAGATGATCACCAACCGAATGGCCGAGGAGGGGCAGAGCCTGACGGCAGAAGCCCTGACGAAGGTCTATTATGACCTGAACAGCAAGTATTATGGGCCGGATATGGTGTCCGATCCGGAGATTGGCGTGGAATGGGCGAGAATCCCTCATTTCTACTACAATTTCTATGTGTACCAGTACGCCACCTCCTTCTCGGCTGCCGTGGCTGTGGCCCACAACATTCTGAAAGAGGGCGCGCCTGCCGTAGAGCGCTACAAGAAATTCCTTTCCGGCGGCTGCTCCATGCCCCCGGTGGAGCTGCTGAAAATCGCCGGCGTGGATCTGACCAGCGCCCAGCCTATCCAGGACGCGCTGGATGTATTCGGACAGGTGATAGAGGAATTGGAAGAACTGACGAAATAGCGATAGATTGTGCTATCCTGACCCGACAACTTTCCGCGGTTGTCGGGTCAAATTTATCGTTGCGCTTTTGGCACAGAGACTTTATGAAGAGTGTATCCTGCACGAAGAGTGCGGGCAGGCAGACCAGAAAGCGGCGTCCCTGACGCTTTTGGAGGTAGGGGATGTGATTGATGTTTGACTACAGCAACGTCCCTGCTTACCTGGCCGGAGTGGCTATCAGGACGGTTTCCGGATCCGCGGCAAATGGGGACAGAAATGCTATACCAAATTTGATGATAAAGAAGACAGGGAGGATTTTATCATGGCATTTACTTTGCAGATCAGACAAAAGAAAGTATTCGGGAAGACGGCCCTTGATATCCCGTCACTGGCCCGTGCATGCGGCCTTAACTACGGTTCCAACAACGATTTCTACATCCTCCAGGAAAACGAGCAGGTTCAGGGAACCGCTGTTTTCTATAATCCGGAACGGATAGGCCGGGGGATATTTTTCGATGGCAGCAAAGCAAAGGAGGGATACTATGAGCTGAGCTACAATATCCCCACGACCGAAGCGGAGATTACGGATTTTGCCAGGCTGGCGGGAGAGATAGAGCGGCGCCTGGGGAAGGCAGAGATGTACTGCGTTGAGGAGGAACGGAGTTTTACCGGCAGGGAGCTGGAGCAATGGGTCGGAAATTTTGCCGCGTTCAGCAGGGAATCGCTGAACCGGTTTTGCGGGAATAAGGAGTTCGCGAGCCATATCCTTACCCTGGCCCGGTGGCCATATACGCTGACCGAGGATAAGGTGGCCGCCTGGGAGACATGTACGGATCTTTCGGATTTCGAGCAGACCCTCCACGGGCTCCAGGCGCTTGATGTCTATTATGCGAAGCCGAGGCTTCTTCAGAAGAATGACACAAAGGAGATAGGGGCCTTTTATGCTTTGACAGAAGAATGCGAGAGCATTTTCCCTGTCCGTGCCGACGGGTTCCTGAATCTGGGCGAACTTAAGATAACGGAAGGGTTTGTCCAGTTCGTGCTTTACAGTGAGCAGCGTGTGATGGAGGGGCTGTTCCCCTATGAGCGCTTTATTGAGGAGCTTGGAAGATATGGCGTCAGGCAGTTTGATGGAGACCATATCCTGATTCCGCCCATGACGAAAGGGGAACTGGAGAGATTAGCCGGGAAGCTGTGCTGAAAGGGAAAGTACATAAGACAGAACATGCCGCCCGGCGGTGCAGCACGGATGATGACGACAACGGCCTGTCCAGGTGCGGCTTAAAAATATATCGGAGGAGGAATGCAATATGGAACTGGAAAAAATCAAAATAGACCCTGCGCTGCTTACCTATGCGGCCCAGGCCCTGGGCAGGGTGCCGGAGAGCCTTTATGACTTCCAGAAGATTAAGAACCTGTCCTGCGGCGGCAGGCCGGTCTTCCAGAAGCTGATAGACCCTTTGAAGGATGCCCTGCCGGAGAGGCTTGAGATTGTAAGGGGGGATTTCAGCATAATCGGAAAGATGTCAAGGCTGAAGAAACTGGCTATCTCTGCCATGCCTGTGAAGGATTTTTCCTTTTTGACCACCTGTACAGCCCTGGAGAGCCTGGAGATTTCAGCCTGCGGCATAATCGACTGCGCTTTCCTGGGGAATCTGTATAGCCTAAAGAGCCTGAGCCTGCTCAACTGCTCCGGGCTGGAGCATATGGAGGAAATCCTGAAGCTTTTCCGCCTGGAAAGGCTTTCCCTGGAGGGCAGCCAGATTTCCGATATTTCCCATGTAGACTGCTTTCTGAACTGCAGAATCAAAGAAGTCCGTCTGCCGGAGCATATCCTGAAAGCAAAGCAGGCAGAGATGGAAAAGCAGGCTGCAGCCGACGCAAAGAAAGCGGCTGCCAGGGCAAAGAGGACGAAGAGAAAGTCCGGCCCGGCTGTGCCCTTTCAACCGGCTGAGCGGAAACAGGACCAGTATCCTTACACGCTGCATGATTTCAACTCCTCGCTGTGGGAAAGCTACAGAGGGGCATACGGAAATATAGAAGACTATATTGTAATCCTGATGGGCGAGAGGGACAAGGCCCCGGAAACCTTTAAGCTGCGCCGCCTGGAAAACGTTCCGAAAACGAATTATGAACTTGCCTTTGACAACCTCTGCGAGAACCTGTGGCACCAGATGAGTTTTTACCCGGCTACCTGGCTGGCGCTGCCGTATCTGGCCAGGCTTATGGAGGGCTGGGAAAGGGAGAAAAATCTGGAATGGATGTTCAAGGGCATCATGGCGGCAGGAAGCTTTCTTGCCACGGACGTATACGGAGACAGGCCGGGCGAGGAAGACATTTATGAGAGCTACCGGAACGCAGGCCTGCAGATTCGCGCCATGGCCATCGATTTCCTGGCAGGGAACCTGGATTATGTCCGGGAGAAGGAAGTCCAATGGAGACGGGAGTTTGCCATTGCCGTCGCAGCGATTCTGGGAGAGCAGAAGCTTGCCTATATGCTTTCCCTTTCCGGTTTTATTTCTTACTATATTGTCTGCCCTGAATGCGAAAACTGCGATGAGGAGATAGAAGTAGGCTACTTTGAGCTCTCGGAGCGGATGAAAAAGGCAAAGGCGCCTTCCGGGAAGTGGGACGGCAGAAGCCTGGAGGATGCAAGGCTGTGGCTGCCCAATCTGTTGAACCTCCTGGAAGACGAGGAGGGAGAAGAGCTCCTGGCCGATTATTTCGGCACCTATGTATGCCCGGAATGCGGGAAGAAGACGCCTGTGCTGACAGGGATGGAAGGGTATTATTTTGGAGAGTAGCTGTAGGAACGAGGACGGAAATGTCCGGCAGTGAAAAAGACATTATTCTTTCCAATAGCATGGCAGATATGATGGGAAGCATGGTCAAAATTTCCGGCGATTTGGGACAGATATCAGGAGACAGTGCAATCAGGAGTAATGTAAATGGTTTGGGAAATAATCTCTATTTTGGGCTTATAACAAAAAATAAGAATGGAGAAGAAAATGTGTATCAATTACAAATGTCTCTGACAGAAACAGAAAATGCCGTTGGAGGGATAGATGAAACTAGAAAAAAGTAAATTGTACGAAATGGTTAGAGCTACCGGGTATATTGAAACTCTTAATTTGAGCAGATCCATGGAAGAAAAAAGCGCGAAAGAGTATAATATAACATTGGTATTAAGCGCATGTCCTTATGAGAAAGACGACTTAAGAGTGGAGCTAAAATTTAATGAGGTTACGGACTTTAAAATAGGTAATATAAACAACTTTTATAAAATTTTTATTGAGGTAAGTGATATGTCAGATTGTCAATTAGAGGGTATAAGATATATTGCTGAGGATGTAGAGCATGGTACCATTTTTGTTCAGTGCAATGAAATACAATATAAATATATAAAAATTTAGAATAGCTGCGGGCAATACCCGGACGCTTTATCAGGCTATGGATGGGCAGGCTGTTGGGCTGTATGACAGCGAAGAATGTACTTTCTGGTTCGTGACAAAGGATGAGGCGGCACAGGAGGGGCTGGAAGCATTATTTGACATTGAAAGCGAGAAGTGACGGTTTATGGATAATTGTGTTTCTGTTAAAAATAGTATATGATTGAGGTGAATATGGTATCTGGGAAAAATAAGCGCAAAATAGTATATGAGGGAACAAGTTATTATTGGTATGTGAGAGTCGATGAGCATGGTCAAGAGTGCATATTATATCTGATGATAAAAAGGTGCATTTAGAATATCGTTTCTCAGATACTGAAGTGCCTGTTACACCACAGAATATTAGAAACCATTTGAAAGAATACCATGCCAATATCTCATAGGAAACACTTTTCTGAAAAGGGAGGGCCGGACAGGAGGCTGGATATGGGAGAACTCAAGTTTGCGGCGAAGATGCCCCGGACAGTTGCGCGCAGCATTTTATACTGCTTAACAGTTGAAATTTCTGAGTAACCTGACTACATAACGCCAGTTACATACGATTGACCAATGCAGTATGGTAAATTCTGGCATTATGTAGTATAACAGATTTTATAAAGAATCATGTGGACAGGGAAAAACGGAAGAAGTACGGACTGATGTGTAATTCCTTTAAACGAAAGCCCAGATGCATTCCTAAGGACAGGATTCAGGATATCCCCATGCTGTAAGACGACAGGGTGTTTTTCTATGATGAGAGGGGCAGGTCCCTCTATGCCGCAAAGATGGCAGACGCTGTTGCCTATATCTCGGAGCTTGAACCATGGGAGCAGGTGGACGCATGCGTCTTTCCCAGAGAGAGGGAATGGGTTCTTAATTTTGCTGTGACAATTTTGAGTCCGCTGAAGCGGACATGGGAGATTAGAATGAAAAATTTTGATAATAAAAAGAAAAAGGTGTGGCGGCTGCTGCCGTTGGGTTTGTGTTTTCTTGCCACGGCATGTGGAACGAAAGCGGATACGGATATAAAAACAGAAATGGGAGAAACGGCAGGGACAAGCCGGGAAGCGGATTCACCTGCAGCGCAAAAGGATGTGGCAGACGCGGCGGATACGGGAAGCAGGCAGGGCGGTACGGATATTATCATGGTCTATACGACGGAGAAGCTGGAGGATTCAGAAGAAGAAATCCCTGCTTTATACACAGATGACCTGTCGCTGCTTGACCATATGGAGCAGGAAGGCAGTGGTTACGCATACCGGGACGGGATGGTATATTACCGGCAGTACCATATAGATTCTTTTGAAGACGGGGCGCTGTGGGCGGACTATGCGCCGACGGCAGGCACGGATAAGGAGATTGTGTGTATCGATGCGGACGGGAAACAGACCGTGCTTTTTTCTGATCAAGGGTATGGAAGTATCTGCCTGGTTGGGGAACGGTTCTATATGACAGAGGCGGTTATGAAACAAAGCGAAAGCGGCGAACGTGTTTATTCCAATATATATTCGGTGGATATGCAGGGGCAAAACCGGATGGAACATGGATTTGGGGAGATTTATGCTGTCGATGTGGACAGGGGTATCCTGATTCTGAAGCAGCAACCGGAAAATACATGGAAAGGAACGTATGCGGCTTTGGACTGCGGGAGCGGCGAGATAGTGCCGCTGGCCTTTGATGCCTGTGAATATCAGACTTTTTGGGACTACCATGACGGGTGGTGCTATTTCGATGTGCATAAGGAAGGTGAAAGCGGTATCTGCCGGGTAGCCGCCATATCGTTAGATGGGGAACAGAAAGAAATTCTGGCATTGACGTCGAATAATGAGACGGAGGAGACTCCAGGCTATACGGAAGAAATCTGCCAGATAGGAACGGACGGGGACAGGATATATATCGTTTATGGAGGGTATGCCGGAACTGGTCACTTTTATCAGGGCGGGCGGATTATTACGACGAAATTGGACGGGTCGGATTATCGGGCGATGGAGTGCGAGGCCGATTCCTTTTATGTCTGCCATGACGGGGGCAGGACGCTGGTGTATGTTCCGCGATTGGTATATGTTCCGGATAATGAAAGCGGGTACGAGGCGACTGTGTGGGATGTGGAAGAAAATCGTGTCTTTCCATCCGATTTCCCGCAGCGGCTGATTTGGGGACAGAAGAGGCATGAGGAAATGCCTTACCGGGAATATATGCCTCCCAGGCCTTTGTGCATAGTGGGAGACGAGGAGAGGAATTTCTATGCCTTGCCGGACGATTCCGGAAAGATTGTGCCGGTCGCGATGGGGGTTGAAAAAAAGGTTGCGATGAGGGGTGGCGGAGAGGTGGACTATATCGATTACAAAAATTTCTATTATGCGGACGGATTCTTGTATTTCGATGTGGAATTCAATATTTATAATGCGGAATATGCTATTGGATGGCGTGACGGGTATGACAGACTGCAGACGGATGTATACCGTTTGAACCTGGAGACGGATGCCATAGAGTTGTTGTATTCGTATTGATGGAACGGATTGTTCCACTGTGACGAAACCCCTTGCCAAAGCAGCATTTTCTATACGCTGCCTGGCAAGGGGAATGACGTGGATTATTTCTGATTTTTTTCAAGGCACTCATTGATAATCAGCTTTTGCACTCTGTCCTTAAAGGTTTTGTCAGTGTCTTTACTGAAATGTACCTTGACGGTGTAAGTGGTGTTCCCCAACTTTCGCTTGAAGCTGTGGGGCTGTTGCCCATTTTTGGTTTCTGTCATACTCTCTGCTCCTTTACATAAAAATAGAGCGCATAGACTGGTTTCTATACGCTCTGACGCTGTGTTGTATTACTTATTCAGTTGTGATTGTGGTAATGGTTGTTTCGACAAACTGGAAGTTATCAATGTAACGGTAAAACTATTTTTCCAGAAAGTATGCAGTAAGTTAATATCACTCCTAAAATGATAAGTACAATGGCACCTACACCAGTAATAATATGAAGTCCTTGTTCTTTCGGCATTTTCTTTGTTTTTAGCAGAAGCAAAATCCCACATATTATAAAAAGTATCGCTATCGAAATAAACATTCTTAATCCTCCTAGGCGATTTGAGCATTTAACAGAATACCACAATCACACCCATATTTCTATTGAATTTTCATTAAATTTCTTCCTCCCTCCGCTTAGTCTTGCTTTGTTGTCTGTTATGCTGTCGGCTCTCATTCTGAAGCTCTCTCTCAAGGCTCTTCTTGTTATAGCCGATTACCTCAGCATAAGCTAATTCTGTGGCGGTCTTGGTCTGCTCCTTGCCGATACTGTTTTGAGTGACTGGCTCTCCTTATAGGTGGCTTGGATTGGCGCATATTTCTGTTCCCTGTCCGCTGTGAATTTCGCAAGGCTCTCAAAGCTGTCTATCTTCCTTGTCGTGATGAATTTCTCCGCACAGTATCATTTTACCTCAAAAACACACACAATTCCATTCAATTTTGCTAAATCTTTCATTTGACTTATTCCGTCTAATCATCATCTGCCTTACCTGTTCCCTCTATTCTTTGCTGACTGTCCTTGGCTTACGGTATCTGGCATATGCTTTGGGAAAGGAATATCTTTTAGATACTTCGTCCTGCCCCATCAGCTTGTATGTATCGGGGAAGTTGGCAACAAGCGTGTCAAGTTTCCTCATGACTGCCTTATCCTTTGTGTAGACAGTGGCGGTCTGTTCTCCTGCATTGTAATTGACAATCGTTTCCTGCTCGTATCGTGAAATTTTCATAATGCCATATCCACCTTTCCTTTGCTGTGGGTTCTATGCTGTTTTCCCCCGGCAACTGTCGGCTGTTTTGCCTTAGCGCTTTTTCTCGCACAGGGCGAAGGCTTCGCTTTTCGTGGTTTTGTGATAGCAGAAGTATGCCATAATCACATATTCCGTATCTCCCGCGTCAAAGGTGAAGCTATAACAGCATAAGTTTCCGAGCCCTGTCCAGCTTTCCAATCAGACCGATTAAAAGAATTCGTAAAATGTCTATTGTTGATACGATTAGCGCACAATAATATTTGGCAGGTGGTTTCAGATAAAAAGGAGGCATCTTGACATATTGGAGGAAATTATATACAATAATCCTGGATACCAAGAAACCAAGAATATTATTTCTTTGAATTGCATACGATAAGGAGGGTATAAAGATGTCGGCAACGATGGTGAAAGGTAGTGCTCCTATGGAAATGAAAAAGGTAAGCATCTCCGCGAAGCGTCAGATAACAATCCCTCAGAAATTTTTCGCTATGTTGGGTTTTGAGACAGAAGCGGAGTGTATGGTGCGTGGGAATGAGCTGGTCATTCGTCCGGCGAAAACAAATACAGGGGGAGAATTTGCCGAGCAGGTACTGGCAGATCTCATTGGGCAGGGATATAGTGGAAATGACCTGCTTGAGAATTTTAAAAAGGCGCAGCGTCAGGTGCGTCCGGCTGTGGAAGCGATGATTTTGGAAGCAGAAAGAGTTGCTGCTTCAGAATCTGAATATGCGTCTTACGAGGATGTTTTTGGCGGGAAGGAGGAAGAATGACAGAGGTACGTTTCCTTCCGCCTGCGGCGAAGTACATAAAGAAGTTGAAAGATAAAAAGCTGAAATTGCTATATCAAGAGGCAGTCCGCAAAATACGGGCAGATTATACGATTGGTGAAGCAAAAACTGGGGATTTATCTGGTGTATATGGATACGATATTTATTATAATAAGACCAATTATGAGCTTGCATATACAGTAGAGTATCAGGAGGATGAGATTATTGTTGTTATCATGGCTGGGACAAGGGAAAATTTTTACAATCAGTTGAAGCAGTATATGAGAAAATCGTAAATAGAGACACCGCTCCACCCTCTAACGCTGTTGGGCTGTATGACAGTGAAGAATGTGCTTTCTGGTTCGTGACAAAGGATGAGGCGGCACAGGAGGGGCTGGAAGCATTATTTGATATTGAAAGCGAGAAGTGACGGTTTATGGATAATTGTGTTTCTGTTAAAAACAGTGGGAACATTTTTCTGAACAGGGAATTTCATTTTTGGGAATATTAGGCTCTGGGACGGGCATCTGCCCTTTTTCCTGTCCCTGGAGGGCGGTTATGCTTATTATGCGTTCTCTTTGGAAGATGGTTCTGTAGTCCATGGCGATGGTCGCTCCATCGGTACTCCTCCCAGCGACAAGTCGTCGCCTTTAAGAAAACAAGAATCTGCTTATTGCCCACATGGGTGCCACGGAAATTTAAATCCGCTAGAGCCGTGACATCTGCGGCTGCGGCGGTATTGCTGGTTCTGTGTCCGTTGACAGGGTGCGGCAGGGAGCGGATGGAGACCCGCAGGGAGATTGAGCGTATCCAAGAAGCCGCGGAGAGCGTGGCAGAGGACAGGGCGGCTGCGCATATCTTTGCCCCCAGTGTGAATCCCCGCTTTGCGCAACAGGCTGCAGATTCGCTGTTCATTTCATATAGCTTATTTTACCAGAGTATGCTATCCTATAACTGATAGACTGTTCCCCAATATTTTATAGAAGAGAGAACTTTGCCATGGCAAAAACATTACCCGCAAGAGACCAGGTGGCCCCGGAGGACACCTGGGATTTAAGCAAGATGTACGCTGACCGGGAAAGCTGGGAAGCGGACTTAGGTCAGGCCCGGGAGATGGGCAAAAAGCTGGCGGATCAGGAAGGACATGTATGCGAAAGCGCCCAGAGCCTCCTTGACACCCTGCGCCAGCAGACGGCCCTGTACCGCAAGCTGCACCATCTGGGCGTGTACGTATCCTGCCTCAGCGACCAGGATACAGGAAACGACACCCACCAGGAGATGAACCAGCGCTTCGGCAGTATCACAGCCGGCATTGGGAGCGACATCTCCTTCATCACCCCCGAGATTCTGGAGCTGGAGGCCGCCCGGCTGGAGGACTACTACCGGCAATGCCCCGAGCTGGAGGAGTATCGGATCGATTTGGAGGATACCCTGCGCCTGAAGCCCCATATTTTGTCCAAGGAGATGGAAAAACTGCTGGCCGACGCCTCCGAGATCTGCAGCAATCCTGACCAGACCTACGCCATCTTCAACAACGCGGACCTGACGTTTCCCGAAGTGGAAGATGAAAACGGCGAGATGGTGCAGATCAGCCAGGGGCGCTTCGTGCCTTTGGAGGAATCGGCAGACCGCCGGGTTCGCAGGGAGACCTTTGAAAAGTTCTACAGCGTCTACAAACAGTATTCCCACACTCTGGCCAGCATCTACAGCGGCCATGTCAAGCAGCTGATTTTCAACGCCAGGGCCCGCCATTATGAAAATACCCTGGAGGCGGCCGTGAACGGAGTGAACGTCTCCTCCCAGGTGTACCGGAACCTGATTGAAACCGTCAATCAGAACCTGGACAAGATGCACCGATATGTGCGTCTGCGCAAACGTCTGCTGGGTGTGGACGAACTGCATATGTACGACATCTACACCCCCATTATCGCCGGCGTTTCCAAGGAGATTCCTTTCGCCGAAGCCAAAGAGACGGTCCTGAAGGCCCTGGCTCCCCTGGGAGAGGACTACCTGCAGGTAGTCCGGGAGGGCTTCGCCAACCGCTGGATTGACGTGTACGAGAATAAAGGCAAGCGCAGCGGCGCCTACTCCACCGGATCCTATGACAGCTATCCCTATATCCTGTTGAACTATACAGGCAATATGGACAATCTGTTCACCCTGATCCATGAGCTGGGCCACTCCATGCACACCTGGCACTCCAACCATGGCCAGCCGCCCATGTACGCCGGTTACCGGATCTTCGTGGCGGAAGTGGCTTCCACCTGCAACGAGATCCTGCTGATGGAATATCTGCTGGCCCACACCATGGACAAGAAGGAACGGGCTTTCCTGCTGAATCATTATCTGGACAGCTTCAAGGGGACCGTGTACCGCCAGACCATGTTCGCGGAATATGAGATGATTACCAACCGGATGGCCGAGGAGGGGCAGAGCCTGACGGCAGAAGCCCTGACGAAGGTCTATTATGACCTGAACAGCAAGTATTATGGGCCGGATATGGTGTCCGATCCGGAGATTGGCGTGGAATGGGCGAGAATCCCTCATTTCTACTACAATTTCTATGTGTACCAGTACGCCACCTCCTTCTCGGCTGCCGTGGCCGTGGCCCACAACATTCTGAAAGAGGGCGCGCCTGCCGTAGAGCGCTACAAGAAGTTCCTTTCCGGCGGCAGCTCCATGCCCCCGGTGGAGCTGCTGAAAATCGCCGGCGTGGACCTGACCAGCGCCCAGCCTATCCAGGACGCGCTGGATGTATTCGGACAGGTGATAGAGGAATTGGAAGAACTGACGAAATAGCGATAGATTGTGTTATCCTGACCCGACAACTTTCCGCGGTTGTCGGGTCAAATTTATCGTTGCGCTTTTGGCGGCGGCAAGGAAGGCGCTGCTGCCGGTGTAGGAATCCATCGAGACAGAGGAGCGGGAGGATATCTATGCCGCCATGCAGAGACTTTATGAAGAGTGTATCCTGCACGAATTTTGCCGCGTTCAGCAGGGAATCGCTGAACCGGTTTTGCGGGAATAAGGAGTTCGCGAGCCATATCCTTACCCTGGCCCGGTGGCCATATACGCTGACGGAGGATAAGGTGGCCGCCTGGGAGACATGTACGGATCTTTCGGATTTCGAGCAGACCCTCCACGGGCTCCAGGCGCTTGATGTCTATTATGCGAAGCCGAGGCTTCTTCAGAAGAATGACACAAAGGAGATAGGGGCCTTTTATGCTTTGACAGAAGAATGCGAGAGCATTTTCCCTGTCCGTGCCGACGGGTTCCTGAATCTGGGCGAACTTAAGATAACGGAAGGGTTTGTCCAGTTCGTGCTTTACAGTGAGCAGCGTGTGATGGAGGGGCTGTTCCCCTATGAGCGCTTTATTGAGGAGCTTGGAAGATATGGCGTCAGGCAGTTTGATGGAGACCATATCCTGATTCCGCCCATGACGAAAGGGGAACTGGAGAGATTAGCCGGGAAGCTGTGCTGAAAGGGAGAGTACATAAGACAGAACATGCCGCCCGGCGGTGCAGCACGGATGATGACGACAACGGCCTGTCCAGGCGCGGCTTAAAAATATATCGGAGGAGGAATGCAATATGGAACTGGAAAAAATCAAAATAGACCCTGCGCTGCTTACCTATGCGGCCCAGGCCCTGGGCAGGGTGCCGGAGAGCCTTTATGACTTCCAGAAGATTAAGAGCCTGTCCTGCGGCGGCAGGCCGGTCTTCCAGAAGCTGATAGACCCTTTGAAGGATGCCCTGCCGGAGAGGCTTGAGATTGTAAGGGGGGATTTCAGCATAATCGGAAAGATGTCAAGGCTGAAGAAACTGGCTATCTCTGCCATGCCTGTGAAGGATTTTTCCTTTTTGACCACCTGTACAGCCCTGGAGAGCCTGGAGATTTCAGCCTGCGGCATAATCGACTGCGCTTTCCTGGGGAATCTGTATAGCCTAAAGAGCCTGAGCCTGCTCAACTGCTCCGGGCTGGAGCATATGGAGGAAATCCTGAAGCTTTTCCGCCTGGAAAGGCTTTCCCTGGAGGGCAGCCAGATTTCCAATGCGGACTGCTTCATAAACTGCAGAATCAAGGAAGTCCTTCTGCCGGAACATATCCGGAAGGCAGAGCAGGCA
This sequence comes from Acetatifactor aquisgranensis, assembly GCF_943193215.1. Taxonomy (NCBI): domain Bacteria; kingdom Bacillati; phylum Bacillota; class Clostridia; order Lachnospirales; family Lachnospiraceae; genus Acetatifactor; species Acetatifactor aquisgranensis. The sequence goes on from NZ_CALPDH010000020.1 coordinate 100,291, forward strand.
AAGCAGGCTGCGCAGGCAAAACGGGCGGAACTGGAAAAGCAGGCAGAGCAGGCAAAGCGGGCGGAACGGCAACAGCAGGCAGAGTGGCAACAGCAGGCGGATATGGAAAAGCAGGCTGCGGCCAGCTTTTGGAAAAAGGCTTTCAGAAAAAAGAGAACCAGGAGAAAGCTGGGGCCTGCCGTACCCTTTCAACCGGCAGAGAGGAAGCAGGACCAGTATCCTTATGTGCTGCATGATTTCAACTCTCCCCTGTGGGAAAGCTACAGAGGGGCATACGGAAATATAGAAGACTATCTTGTAATCCTGATAGGCGAGAGGGACAAGGCTCCGGAAACCTTTAAGCTGCGCCGCCTGGAAAACGTGCCTAAAACAAACTATGAACTTGCCTTTGACAATCTCTGCGAGAACCTGTGGCACCAGATGAGCTTTTATCCGGCTACCTGGCTGGCACTGCCCTATCTGGCCAGGCTCATGGAGGGATGGGAAAGGGAAAAGGATTTGAAATGGGTGTTCCGGGGCATCATGGCAGCGGGAAGCTTTCTGGCCACGGATGTATACGGGGACAGGCCGGACGAGGAGGACATCTATGAAAGTTACCGGAACGCAGGCTTGCGGATTCGCGCCGTGACCATTGATTTCCTGGCGGGGAACCTGGACTGTGTCCGGGAGAAGGCGGTTCAGCGGAGATGGGAGTTTGCCATGGCTGTCACGGCGATTCTCGGGGAACAGAAGCTTGCCTATATGCTTTCCCTTTCCGGATTTAATTCATACTATATTGTCTGTCCTGAATGCGAAAACTGCGATGAGGACATGGAAGTGGGCTACTTTGAACTCTCGGAGCGGATGAAAAGGGCAAAGGCGCCTTCGGGGAAGTGGGACGGCCGAAGCCTGGAGGATGTAAGGCTGTGGCTGCCCAATCTGCTGAACCTTCTGGAGGACGAGGAAGGAGAAGAGCTCCTGGCCTATTATTTCGGCACCTATGTATGCCCGGAATGCGGGAAGAAGACGTCCGTGCTGACAGGGATGGAAGGGTATTATTTTGGAGAGTAGCCTAAAGCAATGGGGCCACGGAAATCGTTAAAAGATTTTTGGAAGAGCCTTTCACAGAGAGACGGAATGGGTTCTTGCCGTTACTCATGAGGATGTGCTGCTGTTTCTGGAGGAGACTGTAAAATGACAGATAAATTTTTAGCTTATTTGGAAAATCGGGGCTGGATGGCAGAGGCGGATGAAAAGCAGGAACTCTGCCTGTCTGAGCCAATGAAAAGCAGATATACCGGCTATCCGGAAAGCTGGGTGAGATTTATCACTATCGTAAAAAGCATGGTGCGCAAAGACGAGCGCGCCTGGTTCTTATGTGCGGAAGATTATGATATACAGGGAGACAAGGCCTGGCAGTGGAATGAGTGGGAACTGCTCAGCCTGGAAGCGGCAGGGGACGACGCCGGATGGAAAGAGGAAATCCGGCAGTTCTGGGACAGGCATCTGCCCTTTTTCCTGTCCCTGGACAGCGGGTATGCTTATTATGCGTTCTCCATGGAAGACGGTTCCGTTGTCTATGGCGCAGAGCCGGAATTTGAGGAATGTGAGACGGTTGCCGATTCCTTTGAGGATTTCATGGAAAAAGTGATGAGCGGCGGGATTCACATATAAAAAGATTGGGAAGGCGAAACCGTATGGAAGAAAATCAATGACGGCGGAGGAATACAGGGCATGAACTGCAGACATTCAGTGACCTGGCTAAGATGAAATATCTGGACAGCAGAAAGCGAAACTTCTCGTCCGCGAAGAAGATTGAGGATGTGCGTCTCCCTTCCTGGCTGGTGGTAAAGGACAATGACTTTTCCCTGATTGGGGAAATGACGAAGCTCCAGTAGCTGTCTCTTCATGATGTGGCGATAGAGGATTGCTCTTTTCTGGCAAAATGCGTGAAGCTGAGTGTGCTGGACCTACAGGATACCAGCTTTTTGGATTGTCAGCTCTGAAGAAGGTCATCCTGCCTGCTTACAGCCGACTGAAATATACGAAGGTGCTGGAGCAGTTGAACTATACGATTAGAAAAATATATGGATTTTTTTGATATATCCATGTATAATAAAAGAAAATAGGTGGAAGCGTTTTATGGAAAATATTGAAGGCTATCTGAATGATTTATATTATGAGGACAGGCCAATGCGGCTTGTTGTTCCGGATTTACTTCAAAAGGCAGATGAGCAGGAATTAGAACAAAGCAGAAAGAAAAATCGGGAAATGATAATGGCAATCAGAAAAAGGCAAAGGGAAATGGCGCTCTACAAAGTGCCTGAGTTGCTGGATGATTAGAGCGTATAGTGTTTGTTGATAATTAATCCGTTTCAGTATTGGCAAAAGAGGGTTGCAGAGGCAATCTTTTTTTGATTTTTTAAAGGTGAGGAAAACATTTCACAAGAGGAGTTGTTGGGAGTTTAGGCTGTCCGCTATTAGACTGCCATGCCAAAGGGAAAGAAGTGTCTTTACCTTTTTCGGCGTGGATACAGGACTTGCCTGTATTGCGGACGGGAAGGCCTCGGAGGAGAACAGACTTTTTTGAGAAATGGACAAGGAAAAATCCGGGCAAATACAAGTATACGGATTATTTCACTGCCCTTTTCCGGAAAAGTTATGGAGCGAATCCGGAATTCCAGAACCGGGGCAGGAGCTTTCTGGAGTGGGAACTGCCGGGAAATGGATTGAAGACAGCGCTGTTTTCCAATGGCATGGGAATGGCGTCTACAGCGGCTACTGGGGGCTGGATTCAGAAGAGGAGACTGCTTGTCTGGTGGCGATTTTCATTCAGGAGACCATGGAACATTTGGTCTCCATTCGTCCAGAGTGTTTGTTCGGATTAAGATGTTTCGGCGGAGGAAGTGGAGCGGATGAGAAAGGCAAAGGCGCTTTCCGGGAAACGGAAGCAGAAGCCTGGAGGATGCAGAACTGTGGCTGCGGCGGTATTGCTGGTTCTGTCCCTGCTGACCGGCTGCAGCAGGGAGCGGATGGAGACCCGCAGGGAGATTGAGCGTATCCTGGAAGCCGCAGAGAGCGTGGCAGAGGACAGGGCGGCTGCGCATATCCTGGAAAAATATGGGATAGAGGCAGCAGCGGAAGGGTACTGGACCCAGGCATATAATGACTTCTTTGCTCCCAGTGTGAATCCTAACGTGGTGGTTTTCATGGAACACGGAGACAGGAAATTCTGCGTGGGCATTGATGTGGATGACGAGTCTGTCTTGTGGGATAATTACCAGAGGGAGGAAATAGATGCAGCGTTGCAAGGGTATCTGACAGAAAACTATGGACTTCCCCCGGCCTACAGGGCGGAGACGGTGTTCCGCCTGGAAGATGCCCCGAACTACAGTGTGGCCACGCCTGCGGAATGGCGGGAAAAGGGATATGACCACGCGAATATGGTGGATTTCTGTTTCGAGGGACAGTCTGCGGAAGAGCTGCTTGCCCGGATGGAATATCTGGAATTCCATGATTCCTGGCTGTCCATGGAGCAGTCCCTCGAGGCGGTTGTCTTCGATGAAAAGGACTGGCCCATATGTGAGGGCGGCTATATAGAATGGAACCTGCGCCTGTACGCTTCGCCGGAAGCGGAGTTCGTGGATTTGAGTGAGAAATACCCTGATATCGGCGGATTCCCCTATTTCCGGGAGTGGAGGCGGACCTGTCTAAGGGATAAGGGGGCAGAGGGGCAGGAAATGTCCGATGGATTCTTCGCGTTCCGGTCCCTGGAGTCAGAGGGAATCACCATCACTTCACGGCTTCCCTATGAGATAGAGGATATCATTGAAATCAGTGAGGGAGAGGCACAGTGGGAGGTAAGCCGGGGAGAAGGCCGCACTGAGGCATATCGGCTGGTTTCCCGCATATTTGAGGTGACGGAAAACGCTGCTGACAGCAATTATGCCACGGCAATCCATGTGCCTGCAGAGTTCGCCGCCCGATATGAGGGACCGCTGTACATACTCCGCCGCAAAATGGAAGAAGGGCATTCCGCAGAAACGGGGAAAGCGGAGGTTGTAAAACAGATCTCTTCCCAGGAAGAGCTGGACGCCATTCCCGGGGATGAGTCCCGTAGGGACTATAAGATATATTCCAACGGGACATACGGCATGAGCGCGGGCTATCAGTACGCTGTAGCGGAAAAAATCGGGGAGGAATGAGAAAGAAGATGGGCTTTCAGGATGAGATGAAACAGATGTTCCTGCGTGTTGCGGCGGGAGAAGTAGAACCGAAGGAATGGGAAAAATGGTGGAACAGCAATAAGGCCAGGCTGGAAGAGAACCTGACCCGTGGAGACCGGGGAAGGATGATGCCGGCTTTATGGAATGCAGACTATTACTGGATGGCAAAGACCCAGAGCGGCGTTGCCTACTATTTCCATGCCCAGGGACGTCCGGTAAAGACTTCCGGTTATTATGAGGAAAAAGCCAGGGAAGAGGAGGACCGTGACAGACAAAAGAGCATGGAAACATACCACAGGAATACGGCTTTTGCCAGGCGGCCGTGGGAGGGATATCTGGAGGGACATCCGGCAGAAGCCGTGGTTTTTGACTGGAAGAGCCTGCTGGGGACGCCGCCCGGACAGAAACCGGCGAAGGTTTATGACTATAAACACGCAAGAACAACGGAACAGTGGAAAGAGTGCGGGGAGGAACTGAAACTGCGCTTAAAGGAGAACCTGCAGGCAAAGATTGCCCCTGCCGCAAAGGCATACGGCATGAAAAAAGCAGGTCCCAAAACCTTTGTATGGGAAAAGAACGGACTGGTATCCCGGATCCAGTTTATCGGTTATTTCAGAGGCGGCGGATATGAGGCCATGAGCTGTTACCTCTGTCCTGTCTATGCGATTGAGTATGGCATCCTGGGCCTGCCGGGCCATATCAGCCAGGGGGATTATTTCCAAAAGATGGATAACGGGTGGGGCGTGATTCAGTACGGTTTGGAAGCTGTGGACGCGGCCATGGTGGAAAGCATCAACAGAAAATTTGACGACATATTGACTTACCTGGCAGACGGCGTGCTGCCGGAATGGCAGAAGATTGACAGCCTGGAGACCTATTTTGCAAAGGAGCGCCGGGATTATCTGAAAGCCACGGAGAAAGGGCCGTGGGACCCAAAAACCGCCAGGCCCATGTGGAATCTGGATACAGAGGGAAGGCCGGATCCCTGGAGGGCGGACGACTATCTGTTTGGCGTATGGAACCTGCTTTCGGGAAAGGAAGAGGAAGGATATGCACGTCTTGCATCCTGTGTGCGGTTTAACTCCGGATATGTGGAGGAACGTCTGAAGGAGCGCCCGGAAGCGTATAATGACACCAGGGACCCTATGGCGGTGATGTACCGCAATGCGCAGCTCTTTATCAGGACAAGGGAGACCGCGGACGCAGAGAACCGTAGGAAGGCAATCAGGGAAACTTATGAGGATGTCTGCCGGTTCATGCGGTATTACCACGGTCTGGACAAAAAGACAAGAAGGGATTGACGGGCCCCGGCTTTACATGATTACTGCGGCCGGGAAGTGGGGGCTGTACCAGGGGAGCGACAGGAACAGGTACCTATCCTGCCATATGGCGGACCTGCTGCATGGGTATGGGGCGCCGCTGATTTTTGGAGGCATCTGGCGGGGACCGGAATACAGGCCGGAAATCAACACGATGGAAAGATGGAAGAGTAAATGAGAAAGATAGAATTTGGGCATGAAGCCTGGAGACAGGCAGAGGAGATCGGTGCGGAGCCTGGCATCCGGGAACTGGTGGAGCAGTTTCGGGAGTGCCCGGATACCGGTATGGATTCCGATGTCTTTGCAGAGCTTTGCGGACGCATCTGTGAGTCGAATACCATATACCCGGCATTCTACCTGGTTTTCCCCTATATGGTGGAAATCGCGATGGGGCAGCCGCCGGCGCAGGCGGTGGAGCTGTGGGAGTGGATGGGGGCATGGATTTCGGAAAGCTATCAGCCCTATGCAGCGGGGATGTCCCGGGAAGTGATGGATGTGTATCGGGAAAGCCTGGCTGTGGCGGAGGAGGCTGTACTGGATTTTCTCTGCCGGTATGATTTTTCTTCCCATAGGGACAGCATCCATTATGTGACAGGGGCGCCTTTCGCATTCGTGAAACCGGAATTAGGATATCTTTCAACCATGTTCGATACGGAACTCTGGGAGGAAGCTTCCTGTCCCGAAGGCCATATGGAAACATACATAATCCGCAGGAAAGGAATCACGGACAGCGGCAACAGGAGCGTTTCCGTGCAGGAGACGGCATGGGAAGAAGTGCGGAGTCTGACTGACAAAATGCCTGTCCGCCAACCGAATCCCTGGACAGGGCTACTGTCTGTAATCGACGGTTTTGAGGACTGCGCGGAGAAGCACATGGCAAAAGCTGTCTGCAGAAAGGGAATCAGCCAGGAGACGCCGTTTCCGGTGGCAGTATTTTTGTACCTGTACCTGCTGCGGAACCTGGACAGGGCAGAAGAGGATGCAGAGTTTTCACAGCTCTGCCACCGGATGTTCGACAGGATTTCCTGCCCGGCATGCGGGGCGCAATTTGTTTTTATAGACGGGTGGCAGCACCCCTTTGGGACAGAGGCATGACGGAGAATTTATATTGCTTAACGATTTCACTTGCCCTGAAACCAGACTGCATAACGCTGGCTGGTTCAAGCGCATGATTACATTAGGCAGTATTCAGCGTTATGCAGTATATGTCCTGTGTTGACCGACACAGCTGATGGAGCTGTATGAACAGGCACAAGACCCGGAAACTGCCGAAGCTCCATGGGGAGGGCTTCCGGGACGCCTGCCATACCATCAGCGCCATGAAAGAATACCCTAATGTCCATGCGGGAAGGCTGAAGGAGGCCCTTGGGCGCGATGGCCTGGACAGGAACGACAGGATTGCGCTTTTCCACTGCATCAAGGATTTGAAAGGGAAAGAAGAGGTGCTGGATTATTTTCTGGAGTATCTGTCTACGGAAGAGGAGCCCGGCATATTGATCTATGCTGTCTGGTGCACGGAGGGCGTGGAGGACCGGCAGCTTCAGGAACTTTTTGTGAAACTGATGGACAAGTACAGGACCCATGAAAATGCCAGGTTTGACTATAAAGGCAGCCAGATGGTCTTGAAGGGCGGTGCCTGTATGGGAGCCAGCAGGCCGGAAGGACAGCTCACCAGCAACCTCATGCGGCAGTTCGATTATTTCGGCCTGGACTACCGGGGAGCCTGGAAGCTGCTGATGGATGACGGCAGATGGAGGGAATGGAAAGGGCAGAACGGATTTCTATAAGGCATCTGTAGAAGCAGATGCCTGGACGCGCGTGGATGAAGCATTGTTTTCCGCTATCTGCTTTTCTGTTATCTGCAAAGGAACATGTCCTGGGCATATTCTTTGATGTCGCCGGGATTGACCATGTTGTACTTTGCCTTTACTGCGCTGAAATACTCTCCGATAAGAGATTTCCCGATAATCCGGTCAGATGGCGCTGTAACAGGAAGGTCGCCGCGGGCGGCAAGCCAGGGGGCTTCGTTGTGCGTGAAGCGCTCCAGGATTTTCCCGCTGTAACAGCAGATATTGTTGATTACGCTATCGTAGATGGCCTTTTCGCCGGAAGAGAATACTGATCCGTCAAAGCCATCGGCTTTTTCAATGGAATCGAAACGGTAGTCTCTATAGCGGAAGTAAATTTCCCTGTAAACCGGGCCATGCACCCATGCCTGGCAATCTTCTGAGAACAGGAAAGATTGATAGAAAGCGAAATAAAATCCCTGAATGTAGTACAGGGCCTTCTGGAGCGCCAGAGGAGTGATATCCTCGCATTGGCTCAGCAGATACTGGATTACGGTATTTATTTTGCTATCTGTGGATGACCCGGCTGACAGCAGCGCGTCGACAGCTCTGCGGCTTTTTTCATAGGCGCGCGCAGATTTCAGGCTTCCCTTATTGGCTTCCAGCAATTCGGAATAAAACGCGGGGTCATTATAGAGGCGCACAAGGATGTCGGAGTATTGTCTTGTGGGCATGTCGCCATCCGCGTACCGCGAGAAGGTTTGCTCCCCCCATCCAAGGAGCAGAGAAAGTGGCCGTTTCCCAATCGCATACTTTTCAGGGATTTCCTTGAGCTGTTCCAGGGAAATGATGTGATTCTCCTTGCGATACACGTCATAGAGCGCCCGCAGATTGTAATCCGAGAACTCCGGAATAAAAAGCTGAGAGCCGCAGTCGGCACAGTGAGCTTCTTTGCCGATATAGTGATACGCCTTTTCCTTAATGGTGCCAACCATAGGGGCCGCCGCTTCGATATAATCCACATCGTTTCTGCACTCTTCACAAAAGGATTTCTTAGGATTCATATCAGACTACCTCCAACGATATGATACACGATATGTTTGTTTTTGTCAATACAAAATGCACTAATTGATGCAGAAGTATGCGGAAATGGTTAAAGCTTTGGCCGCCAGGTCGGAAGACTGGGTATAGAAACATCTCCCTGAATATGGTAAAATGTTTATCAGGAATGACCCGCTGGGAGCGGATGGCAGAGCATAAGGGCAGAGGTGATCAGGCAGATATCCGCAATTTCTTTGCCAGGCGGGTGGGCAGGCTGCGAAAAGCAAATGGAGGCTTTATGCAGAGGGGAGATTTAATGGCTCAGGAGAGCAGGGGAAACATGGAAAAGCGTGACAGAATTGCTGGAGGATTTTACGGACTTCTTGTCGGGGATACCAAAATCCCGGCTTTCCGGACTGCGGGGGCGGGAAAAAGCGGCAGGGCTGTTGGAACGGCTCCTGGTTGAGAAGAACATATAAGGGCGGTTATATTTAAGTTTTTGGAAAGGAGATTTGTCATGTCAGAATCATTAAACAGCATCCGTTCCCGCATTGAATCGCTGGGAATGGACTTCCAATTTGTAAAGACAGTAAAAACAGGCGCAAATGGAGCAGAGCGGGAGACCTGGCTTTTGGAATATGAGGGTTCCCGGTTTATCTTTGTGCCCGGCCGGAAAAATGCCACTTTGGGATGGGATACGGATAAATGTCCCTTGGGCGACGGCGTATTAGAGGGTCTTCAGGAAGAATTTTCTTCCGGCCATGGATATTACTATGAGGAGGAGCTGGGGGATTTAAAGGGGGACTATCAGGAGCGGATTGACGAAGCAGAAGAAAACGGCGATTCCGGGAAAGCGGAGGAGCTGCGTTCGGAACTGGCAGAAGAATTAGAGTCGTGGAACGAGGACATAGAAGAAAAAGGCTACGCAAGCTGGGAGGGCTTTCTGGCAAAGTGGAACGAACATCTGTCGCAATGTCTATCGCCGCTGCGCGCCGCCGATATCGGGGATATGATAGTAGAGGTGGACAGCCGTTATCTGGACGAGGACGCGCCATCCCTGGAACAGGCCGTCCTGTCCCTGAAACAAGGGCCTTTTACATTGCCGACGGAGGATGAATGGGAGTACCTTTGCAATGGCGGCGCACGAACCTTGTTCCGCTGGGGCGATACATTGAGCGGCGTGATGACGGAAATCTTCAATGTGGGCACTGTCGGGAAATCCGAAGGAAATACGATATTGGAGCAGCCCAATATGCTGGGCCTGTTTATTGCGTATGATTCCTACAAAAATGAGATTATTGACAATATATCGTATACAAAAGGCGGCGATGGCGGATGCTCCCTCTGCGGCGGTGACGGGGCAATCTATGTCCTGCCCTGTTATACCGCCTTTTATCGGGAGCCCGCGGACGAGCGCCATTTGGGCCTGTCGAAAAACTATTTTTGCTATCGGCGTATCATCCGGCTGCCGCAATAGATTTGACTTAGCTGATGAAAGCTGTCGGCCAGATGAAATGGGTAGGACTGAACCCTGTCCGATGAAGAAATTTACATGGGAGCTTGCGGATGGGCGCTGAAGAGCATTGGGATTCCACAGAAGATTTCGTACCATTTCAATAAGGTTTCGTACCATTACGGCGGATTCCGGAAAATTTCAGCCGATATAACAGGCAGAAACAACTGCCTGTGGGGAATCTTTCAGAAAGTGCTGTTAAGTTGTTGCAGATTATGTGGTTTTCTAAGAGGAAGGCGTTCGGCATGGCGGCAAACATTGACACAAAAGTCAGCCGGGCGCTATGGTTAACTGCAGACAGGAAAGCGGAAAAGGAATGGAGGATAGCAGGAAATGAGCATCAGCGGAGTAGGCGAAAGGGCCTGCAAAGGCTGACAGGGCAGCGCGGACATACCGGAAGATGGATTCTGCCGCGGGCGGCACAGGGCGGCTTTGATACCCGGGCGTGAATATACACTTGCTGTGTGAGCTGCTGAACTCCCGGGAGAGCAATGGGAAGCATGAACAGCTCAGGGATGATATCTTTTTGCGCTGGTCTGCCCAGGGCCGGAGGGAAGTAGACGGCCGGACCGCAAAGGGCTGGACAGATTTCCGGGTGAAGTTTCAGGCGGATATCTCGAAGTTTGAGCTTGCTCCAGAGCGGGTTCTTGAAGGGCAGATGATAGACGGAATACCAACAGATTCAACAATTTACAGGAGAGGTCAGGATAATGCAGATTCATTCGTCCAATGGTTCACTACAACAAAGAGTCTTTTCCGGAACAGGCAGCATAGGCGGCATCCATCTGCCTGATTTCAACGATAAGTATGTGTTCACTAAAAAGAAGAGCGGCATCAGCAAGGAAGAATACAGAAAGCAGATTGCAGAGCAGGCTTATAAAGACTTCGAAAACGGCACTTTCCAGAATAAATCGGAAGGCTTTAACAAACTGATGAAAAGCTACACTTCGGAGGTCTCCCCGGACAGAAAAGGAATCATCACTTCCGGCCTGAAAGCCGTTTCAAGGAACAGGGAGAATGTGTTAAAGCCCATAGACTTCGTGGCGACCCTGCTGGAAGGTGAAGTGCGGTACCAGAAACAGCCCTCTGGCGACAGCGAGTATATAGAATTCTACGATAAGAATGGGGAGATGGTGGCGTCTTATTCCAACAAAGGATGGACCATGTTCACCACAAACGCGGAGGCTGCCAGACAGACGGAAATGTGCATGATTTATAATGCGGCATGGGGGAATGCCAGGAGAGGGATTCCGATGGCCGGCGGTGACGCGGTGAATCCGGTGAACCTGGAAATTATGGAAAATATGGAAAGCCCGCAGAACAGATTCGATGCCAAAGCATAGCAAAAGCCTGTATTCCTTTCATCGCGATATGCCGCGCATATTTATTCCCACAGACAATGAGCCGGGCGGATGGGGCAGTATCTGTCCGGCCCATGCCGTGTCCCATCAGAGAATCCTGCACCCGGTCGGACAAACAGGAAATCTGCTTTTCCGCAAGCGCTCTGTAATCTTCCCTCCCTGTCAGCTGGTACAGCCTTACAAAATTATACGCCATTACCGAATTCCCGCTGGGGACCGGGCCGTCATAGGTTTTTTTCGGGTTCATGAAAAGCTCTGAACCGCCGGCATCTGAAAGAAAATATCCTCCGTCTTTATCGTCGGCAAATCGCCTAACCGCTTCTCGGCAGCAACGCTCCGCCTTTTCCAGATATTTTCTGTTCAGAGTGGAATGATACAGCTCCGTCAGCCCGGCGGCATAGAAAGCATAATCATCTGCCGACTGCTTTAAACCCCCATCCTTTCACTTTTGCGGGACTGACTGCGTAATTTATACTGACAATCACTAAAACTTTTACAATTTCTTTTTTGGGTGGGGGATTCTAAAAGAAGATATCATTATAGCGTCTACAGCCTTGTACATATAAAACCCACATGATACAATGGTTAATATCTTTGTTTCTGAAATTCATAGCAGAAGAAGGAAGAAAACAGGCGGCCCTTTTCTGTTCCTACGCGGGAGAAGGCTTTTGCGTTGTGGAAAAACCAGGGTGTCATCAGCGATTCAGAAGACAGGGCTCTCGGATACCAAAAGGAAAGCGATTGAGGTGATTTATGGACAGACGGCTCTTACTTGTAGACGGCAGCAATCTATTGTTCCAGATGTTCTTCGGTATGCCGTCGAGGATTGTGAACGAACAGGGCAAAGCAATCCAGGGGACGCTGGGGTTCGTGGGCGCATTGCGGAAAATCATCCACAGAGTGGGGCCCACCCATCTGGCAGTCCTGTTCGACGGAGAGCACGAAAATGCCCGCGCCGCGCTTGACCCGGAGTACAAGTCCAATCGGGCCGACTACAGCCAGGTTCCCGAAGAAGAGAACCCTTTCTCGCAGATTGACGATGTGTACGCCGCCCTGGACTATATGGGCATAAAACATACGGAAACCGCTGACTGCGAAGCGGATGACCTGATTGCCGGTTATGCCCTGACCTATGGGAAACAGATGGACATGGTAATTTCCTCTTTTGACAGCGATTTCTTCCAGCTCCTGACAGACCAGGTCTCCATCCTGCGCTATCGGGGAAAGGACACGGTAATCTGGACGCCGGATTCCCTGAAAGAGAAGTTCGGCATCGTGCCCGCGCAGTACGCGGACTTTAAGTCGCTGACAGGCGACAAGGCGGATCATATCAAAGGAGCGGAGGGAATCGGCCCCAAGACAGCGGCATGGCTGCTTGGCCGGTTCGGCACTCTCGAAAACCTCCTCGCCCATGCGGATGAGATAGAAAAGCCGTCCACAAGGGAATCCGTCATCAGGAACACGGAGCGGCTGCGGAGGAACTTTCAATTGATCAGCCTGAGCGCCAGGGAGCATTTGCCGTTTCCTCTGGAGGAGCTGGAATATGACCGGAGGGAGATGGATACAGGGGAAGTGCTCAGAGGGATAGGGCTGAGGGGAGCGGGTGAAGCGTCCGGCCCGGAGGGACATTGAGAGCTTGTCGCATTTGTCGGAAAGCCCTATGACAGAATGAAACCATGATTTCGATACAGGAGAGGATAAAACAATGGTAAGAACGATTCGGGAAATCATTATCATGACAGGGGCGACGCTGATCATAGCCGCGGCTGTCTTCTTTTTTCTGGTTCCAAGCCACGCGGCTGTCAGCTCTATATCCGGGTTGGCAATCGTGCTGTCGAACCTTGTGCCTTTGTCGGTGTCAGCCATCACCATGATATTGAACGTTGTACTGCTGATTGTGGGCTTTCTGCTGTGCGGTCATGAATTTGGATTCAAAACGGTATATACCTCCATTCTGTTGCCGGTATTTTTAGGTCTGTTCGAGCTTCTGCTGCCGGATAACGGATCCCTTACCGGGGACGCGACCCTGGATGTGGCCTGCTATATCTTTGTAGTGAGCATCGGGCTGAGCATTCTGTTCAATAGAAACGCCTCCTCGGGAGGGCTGGACATTGTGGCAAAGATCATGAACAGATACCTGCACATGGATCTCGGCCGGGCTATGAGCCTCAGCGGCATGCTGGTAGCCCTGAGCTCAGCGCTGGTCTATGACAAGAAGACGGTGGTATTGAGCGTCCTCGGAACATATCTGAACGGTATGGTGCTGGATCATTTCATCTTTGGACAGAACAGGAAGAGAAGAGTCTGCATCATATCCCGGGATAAGGAGGAGCAGATTCGCGACTGGATTGTCCATACCCTGAAAAGCGGCGCGACCATCTATCAGGCGCAAGGGGCATATGACGGTACGGTTCGGAATGAAATCATCACGATTGTGGATAAAAACGAATACCAGAAGCTGATGCAGTACATCACCCGGGAGGACCCTGACGCATTCATCACAGTGTATAATGTCAGCGATATGAGGTATATCCCAAAGAGCAAGCCGGATGGGACAAAGTGACAAGCGGAGGGGACATGGCATCCTGCGGAGTCCGGCGCTTCGCCATGGAACATATGGGAAACGATAAGGAGCCTGGGCGGCGGAAAGGCGCTGCCCATATGCATCATTGGAATTAATCCGGTAAAAAGCGGCTTATCCATATGAGGAACGCTCTTCATGTCAGTTTCTGCGCCGCGAAATAATGGCTTTTCGCATACTCGAATTTCTCTTCGAACTTCCGGATTGCCTGCTGGCTGACAGGCAGCTGGGGCTTCATCATGTCAAAGGCGTGCATATCGGATGGATAGACGTCCACGCTGGCTTCCACGCCCGCCTTTTTCATGTTTTTTATAAAATCCAGGGTCTCCTGATAGAACGGCTCGCCATCTCCCACAAAAGTATATGCAGGGGGAAGTCCTGTGAAATCGGTCTGCCTTGCAGGTGCCGCATATGGGGAAACAGCTTTCTTCGCATCATTTCTCAGATATATCCGCCATCCGAAATGGTTCTTTCTTGTGTTCCAGACCTTGCCGTGGTTATCCCTGGAGGATTCCGTATCAAAGTTGTCTATCATGGGATAAAGCGGCATCTGGTATGCCACGCTCACTTCATGCCTGTCCCTCGCCATCATGGCCAGTGCGGCACAGAGCCCGCCGCCGGCGCTTTCTCCGCCTATCATGATCTGGTCATCCCGGATGCCAAGGCTTTCCGCATGGCTCTTCATGTATAAAAGGGCGGCGTAGCAGTCGTCAATCGCAGCCGGGTATGGCGCCTGCCATGCGAGCCTGTATCCTGGCGAGATGACTACCGCTCCGTATTTTTTCACAAGGTTTACGGCCCGGCTCCTATGGACCATTTCTTTCATGCCAAGGACATAGCCGCCCCCATGAATCCAGAGTATGCCGGGCGGGTCTTCTGCTTTGGATTTTGGCGATAGTACCAGAGTCGGTATCTTCCGGCCATGTGCTTCGATTTTAATCTTTCTTATGGCAATGTCCTTGTCGGGCTTCATTTGCATCATTGATATCATGTTGATTCCTCTCCGGCCTGGATTTCATCAGCTTCATCCGCTGTCTGCCTGTCCGGGAATCGAACCTGGTCGCAATCCGGGGGCATATAACGGACAGCGAGGGCATCTTCCCTGTAATCCTGATTTTACCACAAAATGTTTTCTGTTTCCAGCCTTCTCTGCGCGTCAATGTCCACTCTTATCTCTAAAGTCTCCGGGCTGTCTCGCATGCCCTGGAAAAATGAAATCGGTTGTGGTAAAATATGCTAAAATCCTGCCAGGACAGCGGCTATAATGCGGCTGAAGAGATGCGGACATGACTTTTTTGAAAAAGGTGAAAAACAATATATGACAGAGAGAATGCGTGGGTAGGGCGGCTATCTGCAAATCGCTGGGGAATCCGGTGGCCTATCCGGATGAATTAACAGCCTTTATTGGATTTTTTATGACGGATGTGTCCGTACAGAACACTGGAATGGGGAGCAAGATCATCAATGGTCTGTGTGCTTATCTAGCACGTATTGGGATGGTAAATGTCCGTCTCGGTTGGGTAAAAGGGAATCCTCAAGCAGAACATTTTTGGCACAAAAATGGTTTCAAAGAAACAGGAGTTACATATGATACGGAAAACTATACCGTAATTGTTGCCCAGCGAGGTTTATAAATTCCAGTTGTGCGCCCAGCAAAGGGCAAATAACCTGACAGGTGCAAATCCTGTCTGCGAAGGTCTAGCCAACCAGCAGTAGCGAGTCTTGCGTGGCAGTCAGTAATGGCTGGTGCGAAGCGTAGACAGCGAGCAAGTAGGGCTGCAATGCGATTGAGCCTCGAAATGTTGAAGTTCAGAGGGCTGACGTCTTAACTGGTGCGGAAAGCAATATCGGGCACTCTCGTTCAGCAAGTCAATCTGATAGAGGTTTTCCCGGTGGCACATCTCCATGACTTCCGCTTTGAAATATTCCATAGCAGCGTCCGTACAGCGGTACTTGCAGCCCTCCCTTGTGTCCGCTGGTCTTTCCATGTAGGGCAGTAGCGGCACTTCCGCAATCCGTAGGGAATTGATTACGATATGCACATGGATGTTCCCGCTGTGGTTATGCCCGTCCGGGTGGGTGCATACCAACGCTTGGTGTCCGGGGAAATGCTCTTTACAGAACTGCTCGCCCAACTGCTGCGCCCGGTCTACGGATAGCCCATTGTCGGCAGCGTCACGGGGGTCAAAGCTGATGATATAATGGTGGCTCTTTACGTACTCCCACTTTTGGTTTTTCCCATAGTGGAGATTGGAGCGCATACACGCTATGGCGAAATCTTCCCCGCCGCAATTCAGAGAGGAAATGAGATAGCCTGTCCTCGGAACAATCTGCCCGTTTTTATCAAGAGTGGGCTTCATGGTAAATTCGTCATGCCGGGAGGTTAGGTACTGCTCGGCAGCTCCATAGTCGGCATTTTTAGAGCTGATATGTTTGAATGTTGCCAACAACTTCACCTACTTTCTGCAAGACTTCAAACTTCAAGGCGGCAAGCTCCGCTGCGGCAGCTCGCACCTCTTGGGAGAGGGCGTTATAAGGTGCGCCGTACTCGTTCAGACAGCGGGCAATCTGATTCAGATTCCCACCAATTTTCCCGTACTCGGCTGTGAGTTTCCCCACGGCAGATAATAATTCATCATTGACCGGGGAAACGGTAATGACCGGGCGTATTCTTGACTTAATTAGGGCTTGCCGGATATATTCAGACTGGCTCATTTTGCAGACGGTGACACGCTCGGAAAACTCGGCGTATTCTTCCTCGGTCAAGCGTGTCTTGATTACTCGGCGGCGGTGGGGCGTGTTGTATTTTCTCATGGCTGTGAAGCTTCTTTCATGGGTGGATTTTTTCAAGCGGCGCAAGCCGCAAAAAGGCTTGCTCTAAGAAAGTGGCGGCTTCCGCTGTGTGGGCTTCCCTCAATACCTTTAGTGCCGCAAACGGGAATTTTGCCAAAGCTGCGGCAGTATTTCTCTCCCTACTACCTACAACACCACGCAAAGCAAAATTGACGGAGATTGACGGAAATTTCTTTCTATCACCCTTTCATGGCATAATACCGACATTTTTTGAAAATGCCAAAAATGGGCGCAAAAAAACAGGAAACCTTTTCTTGATTTCCTGTCTTGGTGTGCTGTTCTGTATGTAGCGGCGGTTATTCAGTTTTTAGTTGGTTACAATTCTACAAATAGGAATTTATCTATACAAGGAAATACAATACCTCTCTTATATCTTTCCCACCGATATTCTCATCCCGAAATACTTCTGAATAAATAAATCCGTTTTTTTCATAAAATTTTCTTGCTCTATGATTATCCTCCAAAACCCATAAAAGCACTTTACTAAATCCGCATTGTTTTAATTCTTTAATGCACTTGTTAAGCAATAACCTACCGTATCCTTTTCCAATGTAATCAGGCAAAAAATATATGGAAACGATTTCTCCATATTCGCTGTATTTTTCCCATCTTGATTTACAGAAACTTGCAGTACCTATAAGACTCCCATGTTCTATCAGAACAAGGTTATTCATACCGATTTTATTGATACTATTAGCCCATTGTCCCGTTGGAATACTATTAAGATAGTTTTGCGGAATAATGTTTTTATATGCGTATTTCCAACTACTTTCATATATTTTGCTTATTTCAAGAGGATTATCATCTTTGGTGATGTATCTAATCTCCATTTCAACAACTCCTTAAATTCCGATTTATCGTTGCTTTATTATATATCTGTTTTCCTAAAAACGGAAGCAATTTCTTATACTTCCTGTTCATCAAAACGGAACTTAAACAGGGCAGTGACAAGCCGCTGTTTTATGCTGTCCTCGGTATCCCTGTCGATATGCCCGTTTTCAATGGCGGCAATTCGGATTTGCTTGCTGTAATGCCGTAAAACCTCGTCCACGGCTTCCGGCTCTCCGTTGGTCGCCCGGACAATCGTTTCATAGGGCAAAAGGTTCGGATTTCCCATGTGAAAGCACCTCTATTTCTTTGTGCAGAAGCCGTAAAGTCCTGCGGATTTGATACCCGGTCGTACTCCGGCAGCGTCCGTACATTTCCCAGATTTCCCGCTGTGTGTAATGCCCGAAAAAGTAAAGGAAAATGATTTCCCGGTTCTTCTCCGGCAGAGATAACAGGGCGGCGGCAAGCTCCCCATTGGTGAGGATAACTGTCTGACCGCATATCGTAACGGGGTATTCTTCATAGGGTGCTTCAAAATATTCGTCTGTTGTGCTTAAAGGATAAAACTTTTCTTCTGTGAGGTATTCAAGGGAGATTTCTTTTTGCCGCCGCCTGCTCCTGTCACGCCATGCGTTGATAGCCGCAAAGCGTATGACGGTCTTGCAATAGCCATTAAAAGCATACATGATGTGTTCTCTGTATGCTTCTGTATAAGGCATAGATGATTCCCCCTTTCTCCCACATGGGGCGTTGCATAATTGATAGTTACATTTTTATATTTCAAAGAGGCAGCTTTTTAGGTTGTTGCTCTTTGACTATCTTTTATCATTCAGCCAAATAAAAAAGCTATTTTTTCAGATATTGCAAAATCGGTTCAATATACTTTTTGTCTGAAATGTCATAAGATGAAGAAATCATTTTTACCATTATTTCTTCCGCTTCTGTCTTATCTTTTTTTGATTTAAGTGTTTTTACAAACATTTTCATCATCAGTTTAGATGGCGTAGACATTTTTTCATAATTGAACCCTCCCGGACAGTAAAAGGTCTTTACTTTTTTCTGTTCTGATTCGTTGAAATTCCGTTTAAGGGCTATATCTATTTCCGGGTTGTCTATCGGGCTTCCTCCAACACAAAATGCAATCAGCTTCTTATCTGCCCACTTATCCATATTTTGCTTAAACCAACTAATTTTACTGATACTGCCCGCACAAGCCCAACCTCCAAAAATAATTGCTTCATATGAAGCCAAATCTTTCTTTTTTGCGGCTGATAATTCAAAGCAATCAGCCCCCGCTGCTTCCGCTATCCATTCAGCATAGCGTTTTGTAAATCCTGTTTGTGAAGTGTAAATTACGATTGTTTTCATCAGCATAAATCTCCCTCTTTAATTTTCTATTGCATTTTCAACAGCTTTTAAGATACATTTACTACTTACCGTAGCTCCCGATACTGCGTCTATATCTAATGACTGTTCTTGCACTACATCATTGACTATACTTTCTGCCGTACTCCCCAGCCCATTATCGTGTTGCAAAATAGTAATATTGGTTATCCGATGATTGCTGACTGATACCTCAACTTTCACATGGACGGGGGTAATCGAATATTCACCTATATAATTCCCGTCTTGAACACTCGATATATCGGGCATAGATACAGAAATATTTTGAACATTCCTAACCATATTTCCAATTATGATTTTTCCTACAATAAACAAAAATAAAACAACAATAAATGTTATCAGCAGCACTTTTTTACCTTTTTTCATCTGCAATCCTCTTTTCCAAATTTTCTATTCCGGCATATAGTCTTGATAAAAGAGTAAAAAGGGTTTCAATTTCTTTGTCTGTATAAACTTCAAAAAGATATTTCAATTCCTCTTGGTATTCAGAAAAGTCATTTGTATAAAAGTCATTTACCTTTTCTGTGGGGCAGATACACATAGCTCTTGTATCATGCGGGCTTTGTTGAATAGTAATAAACCCTTTTTTCATCAAAACATCAGCCAACTTTTTGATATTTTGTCTTGAACAGCCTAACAAATTTCCTAATTGAGTAAATGTTAGCTGTTCTTTTGATTGCCTGATTATTGACAATAACATAAATTGCTTTAATGATACCTCTGGAATATGGTTATCAAAAAGCGTTTGTAGCTTATTTCCGGCGATAAATAATGTACTGAAAATAGCCTTTCTTTGGTTCTCCGTAGAACTTGAAAATCTTTTAGTCAAATCATCTAAATTCATGTAGCCCTCCTTATTAGCAACTTGTTGCGCTTTTGATTATAGCAACAAGTTACCTATATGTCAATATGAATGATAGAAATGACAGGGGTTCCGTAGTAGTCGGCACTGTGCGTAATGTGCATAACTTGCTATCTTATGGTGTTGTGGGAAAGTCTGTTTGCAGAATGTGGGAAAGCTGCGCTTTAGCTTTTCCATGTTCTGTGAACGGACTTTTCCATGACGGAATAGCAAGTTTATCCTTAAATTAAGATAAACAGGCTTATCCTTAAGACATTTTTATCCCCATCTTTTTGAAACTGCCCGTATCCTTGGTGTTTAAGTACAAAAAGATGAGG
>NZ_CALPDH010000021.1:0-117701 GCF_943193215.1 Acetatifactor aquisgranensis
TCATCTTTTTGTACTTAAACACCAAGGATACGGGCAGTTTCAAAAAGATGGGGATAAAAATGTCTTAAGGATAAGCCAGTTATGCACATTTCCGTGATGCAGAGGTAATAATTTTTCACAACAAAACAAGGTCTGTTTACAACTTACCGTATCAGACAAAAGCAGTTTTTACGATATAATATAAGCAATGTTGTTTTTATCATCTGGCATTGACTACAGGAAATTTATTTACATAAAGGAGATGTGAAACTATGGAGGACTTTACCAGCCAGACATATGCTGATGCACGAACCGCAAAAGATACCGTCTGTGTGGCAATCTGTGATGACGAGGCATTTATGCTTGACCTGCTGGAGGAAAAAATAAAGAATATGCTCCCTTCTGCGGTGATAGAACAGTTTTCTTCCGGTAGGGAGCTGTTGGAAGGCAATACGCAGGCGGACATTTTATTTCTGGACATACAGATGCCAGAGATGGATGGTATGGAGACGGCAAGGCTTTTTCGTAGGCAGCGGAAGGATACACTCATCATATTTATTACAGCGGCTCCGGAATATGTCTTTCAGGCATTTGACGTAGGGGCGTTTCATTATCTGGTCAAGCCTTTATCTGATGATAAATTCGATGAGGTTTTTGGAAATGCGCTGTTGGGAATCGGACGCAGGAATAAGGGCAGAGATGGGGATGATGGAGACTACATGATGATACAGGCAGGGGGAGTCCATACAAAAATATTGTTTAAGGATATTATTTATGCGGAAGTGTTCAACCGTAAAGTCATCATTCATACCATAAACGGCGATACGGAATATTATGGGAAACTGTCCGATCTGGAGAAAAAAGCTGGAGAGGATTTTTTCAGGCCGCACAGGTCGTATCTGATTCATTTTAAGTATGTGCTGAGGTATGATGCTGTGTCTGCTGTTATGGAAAACGGGACAGCGTTGATTGCAAAGCAGAATTATCCGAAATTTGTGAAGCAATATCTGAAATATAACCAGAGGAAAGGAAGGGAGATCAGGTGAGTCCGGTAGAATTATGTTGGAATATTACGTCTTATGTATCAATTATTGCGCAGCTTGGTGTTGTGGGCATATGCCTTGGAATATTTGTATCGCCTTATATGCTGGGCAGAAGCAAAGCAATTAAGGCAGGTACAGTGTATGGTGTGGTGATGACGGTCTTATATATCATGCCGCCCCAGATAGACAATATCCTTGCATATTTCATAGGTACATTAGCGGCATTTGCCGTGATGTGCGCAGAGGACAGGCGCAATATCAACCAAAAGATATTCTTGTCTGTTAATTTTTTTTCACTGCGTTGGCTGTCTGCTTCTATGGCAGGAATTATAGACCATTTTTTTGACATTGTTCTTTTAAACCCGCAGATAGCAGCTTTGGGTTGGTTGTATTACGGATTGTATGTGGCAGTAAGAATTCTGGGCATACTGTTTAGTTTTCTGTTTCTGCTGTTATCTGTCCGGGCAGTCAACAGGGCGTATGAAAGCAAGGACAGATATATGGAAAGAAGGGAACTTGTGATGCTGACTGTGCCGTCCTTGTCAGGGATAGCCGGTTATGCAATATTCCATTTTTACCAGATTAAATCCGAAATGACGGGATTTTTTGATATACTTTGTTTTTTATACTATCTGATATCCGTAATGGCAATCCTTGTGACAATTATTATCTTCCAGCATTGGAAAACTTCACAGGAAGAACAGTCCGGACATGAACTTTTGGAAAGCCAAATAGACAATATAAAAACGCATATCAAGGGGATTGAAAAGCTGTATGGAGATATCCGTTCCCTGCGCCATGACATGGGAAACCATATCCAGATGATAGAACGTTTGATGGGAACAGAAAACACCGCCGAGGCTTCGGCATATCTTAAGAGACTGAAAATAGAATGGCAGGAACTTACACCCGAGATTAGGACAGGAAATCCGGTTACGGATATGATTCTTTTAGAAAAGAAAAAAGAGGCTCAGATGCGTGGAATCCGATTTGAAAGCGACTTCCGTTATCCGGAAAATACAAAACTGGATGCCTTTGATGTCAGCGTCATTTTGTATAATGCGTTGAATAACTGCATGGAGTCGGTAAATGGGGAAAATCCGTATATCAGGATTCAGGCATTCCGCAAGAACAGTATTTTTATGCTGATTATCAGCAACAGCTTTGAAGGGAAACTTCCCATCAATCCAGACGGATTTCCATACACGACCAAAAAAAGCGGTGGGCATGGAATCGGTTTAAAGAATATGCTCAGGGTGGCTAAGAAGTATATGGGGGATTTGTCATTTGAACAAAATAAGAATGAGGTTACGGTAGGGATTATGCTTCAGATTGCGTAAGGGGTTTACAACGGAATGAGGGTGACTCACAACATGGTGCTTTATCCGTACAAATGATATCCCGATAAAATTGATAGAGAGCAGGATTTTTTTATGTGAAATGGCTTTCAAAATTTTTGAAGGAGGACAGGTACAATGAAAATTAATGGTATCAGTGGATCAAACGCACAAATGGGGCAGATGGGAATGAATCAGGCAACAGACTCATACAGCCGGAATATCCAGAACCAGATTGCCAACGCACAGAAGCAGTTGCAGGAACTTTCTTCTAATGAGGAAATGACATTAGAAGAAAAGATGAAAAAACGGCAGGAGATACAGCAGCAGATTAGTGACCTGAATATGCAGTTAAGGCAGCATCAGATGGAACAGCGAAAAGAAAAACAGCAGGAGAGAGCTTCCTCGAAGGACAATCTGCCCGGCGGGGTGAAAACAAAAGCAGGAGAAAAAGCCGCAGGACTGTCACAGGCGAGCATGACAGCAATGCTTTCTGCGGATACATCTATCAAGCAGGCAAGAGTGCAGGGTGGCGTGGCAACAAAACTGGAAGGCAGGGCGAATGTCCTGAAAGCAGAAGTCAAGCAGGGTGGAGGAAATGTGGAAGCCAAGAAAGAGGAAATTGCGGAACTGGAGCAGAAAGCGGAGAATGCAACAGTTTCACAAATGAATACGCTCGCAGAGGCAAATAAGGTTATGGAAGAAGCTGCCGTGGCAGAGCGCAATGAAAATAAGACTTCTGGTACAAAAGAGGAAAAAACATATCGGGCAGAAAATACAACCGAAAAGGCAGAGGAAAGCAGTACAAACGGAGAAAATGCACAGGATAGTGTATCTGGCGCCGAGTCACAGACAGGAAATGAGGAGAATGTACAGCGGGATGACAGTACACAGGCGGGAAATGTACAGCCTGTTGAAACAGCCGTTCCGGAAGTTGCAACAGCACAGGCAGCAGTTTATACCCATGTGGATGTGCGCTTGTAGGAGGTGGTTCTATATGTCAGAAATTATACTGCTTAACGATTTCACTTGCAATGAAACCAGACTGCATAACGCTGACTGGTTCAATCGCATGATTGCATTAGGCAGTATTCAGCGTTATGCAGTATAATAAGGTAACGGATAAATCCTATTGGGAACAGAAATTGAAAGAAGAAAAAGCAAAGGATAAAGCCGGGAACAAAGACAAGAATGACTGACTCCCATAGAGTGAGACGGGAACTGAAAAAAGCATATTTTTCAGTTCCCCGATGTTTATTAGTACACCATGTAATAAATAACTGCTCATATTGCGCCGGATAAATTTTCAAGAATTCCAGAGCAGGAAATGACAAGTTTAAAATTATGTACATTTTCTATGCTTCACTTGAAACATTCGACATTTCATTTGATACAGTATCATTTTCAGCCGTAGGCGTATTATTGGCATCATGCTCCGAATTTTCATTTGGTGCTTCTGTCGGCTTAGAAATTTCTAAGCTCATGGTTGTTTCCATTCCCCCGATACTCATTGTCATTACAAGCACTCTTGAACCGTCTGGCTTAACAATGATTTCTGTCTTTGATTCAGATTCTTGTTTATCTTCCTGCTTCAATTCTTCATCTGATACATCCTCCTCCTGCTCCAATAATGGATTTTTTGATTTAAGTGCCTTATAAATATCCTGCACATTGGCATTCTGCCTTGTATCTTCGGGTGCAGACACCTCTGTTTCCTGTTTTTGTGGGTAAAATTGTCCGACCCTGCTCTTGTTGTGTCTATCTGCCGCTACATTGCTTTGATAATAATTATATCCAATTCCATTTACGCTCATTTTTCAAATCCTCCATTGTCATCAATTTTTTTCTGCGGTTCTTCTGTCATTCAGAGCCGCCCTTGCCCCCTTATGATAAGTCCGGGCATATTTGGTTTTACTGCAATTGTGTCCTGTTTGCATATTGGTATGCACCTAAAACACCACATACTCCCAAACTACTCATTTCTTTCTCCTTTCCTGTAACAACACAGCTACGCTAAATTCGTTTTTCCTTGCCCTAATATCCACATCTCCCATGTATTTATCTACTTCACGTTTTACATTGGATAAACCAATGCCGTGCAGGGCTGTATCCCTTCCCTTTGTGGAAAGCGGAAGATTGGTTTTTGTGTCAAATGTCACCTCCCCCTCAAATGAATTTTTTACATTTATCATATAAAACTTTTTCTTCTGCCTGCCGGAAAGATAAATGTATCTTTTCCCCTCTGCCATTTTTTCACAGGCTTCAAGGGCATTTTGCAGAAGATTGTTAATAATGATCCCTATGTCATAGGCATTATAGCCGTCCGATTTTGGATAGGAAAACGCCGACTGGAACTGTATTCCCTGTTTCTCTGCGGCTTTCTGCTTGTCATTCACGATCACGTCCGTAACAGTATTTCCGGTTTTAATGGTAAGCTCAAATACATCCATGCTTTCGTCCATATGGTCTATATACTGCTCTATATCCCCATAGCTGCCATTTCTGACAAGCCCTTTGATATTCGTCATATGGTTCTTCATTTCATGCTTCATCTGGCGTATGCCATGATAAAACTGCTCCACTTCCTCCATTCGTTCCTGTATTGCGTGAACCTGCTGCTGTTCCACGAAATATTTTTCCCTTTCCTCCTGCAAGCGTATCATTTTCTGATAAGACACTATCGTAATCAAAATCCCTGCATAGAACAGGGCGGCAACCACAGGCACAATCCCAAGAAATACCGGGAATTGTTCATAAAGTTGTATCATCGTGTTTTCATTCACAATTAGCAGAATATTAAAAATAATATTTACAAACAAAATCCCTGTTACCGGGGTCAAAAGCATGTAACACAATTCTTTTATCTGCAGCTTTCTTGTTTTTTTCTTCAAAAGCCGCCCCATGACGCACAACATAACCGAGAGCAGGAGCATTTGCAACACCGCAACAAAAGCATAGTTTGATGCCGCACGGCTGAAAATGTTTTTAGTCATTTCCAAGGTTTCCGCTTTTTGTTCCAGGCGTTTGTCTACAAGAAAACTTACGCTTCTCATAATCAGCGCACTTAACTTTCTGGCACAAAAGAAAAGCACACCCAAAAGAATCGTAAATTCCCTCCCCATATCCAAACACTTTGAAGCCGCCGCCAAGAGGACAATTACAATTATCATGCACAGCCATCCGTAAACAGCCGTTGTCATGCCAATAAAATACATAACCATATAAACCGCAAAAACCATAAGCGCTTTTTTGATTCTGCTTTTCCTCCGTTCCTTTTTCCCTGCCATAAATGGATAGAAAAAAGCCGTCATACAGGCAGCATATAAAAACACTT
Organism: Acetatifactor aquisgranensis; assembly: GCF_943193215.1. NCBI lineage: Bacteria > Bacillati > Bacillota > Clostridia > Lachnospirales > Lachnospiraceae > Acetatifactor > Acetatifactor aquisgranensis. The sequence goes on from NZ_CALPDH010000021.1 coordinate 5,694, forward strand.
GAATGCCGGACATGATATTCATAATCAAATTAAAACCTGCTTCGCTCAATGTCTGTCCCTCCTACTGCATAAAGCGCAGATATGCCTTTACAAAGTCCTCATACTTATATTTGGAAAGGGGCAGCTTATCCCCGTTTGCAAGCATTATTTCTGTCCTGCTGTATTCGTCCACACAGGAGAGGTTGACAAGATAGCCTTTGTGTATGCGGCAGAACTGCCCCTGCAATTCTTCCTCAAGCTCCCCGATTTTTGCATAATATTCCAGGCTGCGCAAGCTGGCTTGTTCCCCGTCTTTTATATAAAGCACTACCTTGTGCTTCCGGCTTTCCATGTAATAAATACGGTCTAACGGTATGGCTTTGTTTGCCCCGGCGTACTGGATAAACAGGGTTTTCTTTTTCTGCTCCGTTTCGGATAAAATCTTATCCTGCGCCCGGCTGAAGACCTCCGCAAATTTCCGCTCATTCACAGGCTTTACCAGATACCCCGACGCTTCCACTTCGAAAGCGTCATAGACATACTTTTCATATCCCGTAACAAAAATGATTGCGGGCTGTTTTATCTGTTCCATGCCCCTGATCCGCCTTGCCATTCCCATACCGTCCATGCCGGACGCAGAACCCTCTAACGCTATATCCAGGAACAGCAAATCATGCCCCATGCCGCTTGACAGGTATTCTTCAGCAGAAGCATACTCCGTAATTTCACATTCCGCTTTCTGCCCTCTGATAAGCGAAGCAAGGTAGCTTCTTATGTTCTTTTCATCATCACATATTGCAACTTTTATCATATGCCCTCCTTTGGCTTTCACATAAAATATCGGAAAAAATGAAATTATGTCTAATACCGATTGCACGAAAACATGTTTTGACAGCACAACTGGACAGAAAAAATGTTAGTCAAGGAAGGATTTCTGGATGATGTTTCTGCCAGGGCTGATTATTTATGGAATCGGCTTCAGACGATGCCGGGTGTGACGGGGATATCAGGCATAGGGCTTATGATTGGTGTATCGGTTGATGAAGGGCTGGATGCAGGGAATCATCCTTGCGGAGAAGGACATCCCGGAGCAGGAACTGAGGAATGAAGCGTAAGGGAGACGGTTCACAATGGCAAGACAACGGTGACAAAACTGGTCAATGGTCTGATTCCCCGTTTTGTGGAGGACGGCGCTTTATCAGGCAGGGTGTCGGTAAATGGGATGGAGTGGGAGCCTCTCTGCGGGAGAGGCTCCGGTCGCTGGTTCCGGCTCATGCCCGGATGACCGCATCGGGAGAATGGCCGGAACAGGTCTTTGGCCTCTGAGCTAATCAGGACAGGGGCCCGTAGACGCCTTTACGCAAAGAGTTGCCGGTACCAGAATTTTATGTGGGAGATTTCGGTCGGGCGTCAGTGATTCCAGAAAGATGTCACCGATGTGTTCGCCCATAAGCTCTTCATTCTGATAGATGGACGTTATATTATCGTAATCATTGCAGAAGCCGCATATACTGATATCTTTCGGAACTCTCAGCGACAGGGAACTGCACGCTTCAATCAGACCGGAAGCCACTCCGTCATTTTCGCATATGATGGCTGTGACTCCGCTGCTTTTCAGTGTACAGATATATTCCCGGAAAGATTCCGCGGTTGACTCCGTTGCTTTGGGAATGATATATTCCGGTTCCGCGGAAAGGCCTGCGCAGCGCAACGCCTCCAGATAGCCGCCCAGGCGCTCTGCCACAGAGGGCACGCTCGCTATACTTTTTTCGGAGAAAAAACAGATTTTCCGATGCCCCAGAGAGATTAAATGCTCTGCCAGCTTTCGGGCTCCCATGACATTATCGCACAGAATATTGTATAGATAAGGAGTAGTCACAGGCTGATCGCTGATGATTACGGGGATGTTGCGGAATACAAACTGGTTTAAAAGATCCAGGTGAAGATCCGTGGATGCCGGATAAAGGAGTATCCCTGCTATATTCTGTTCCAAAAGCTGCTTCAGAATCATTCGTTCCTTGGAACGGTTTCCGTCAGTGATGAAAAGCGACAGGAAACAGTTGGAGGAATTGAACTTCGCATTGATTTTCGCAATCATATTGAAAATATTATTCTGTTTGAAAGTATAGGGAAGCAGAAAGGCGAAAACTGCAGGTGTATTGCTGGCAGGATTGCTCATTTTCGCCCTTTTCTGAAAAATATCCCTGACCACAAAACTGCCCACTCCCCTTTTCCGATACAGGATGCCCTGATATTCCAGCTCCGTAATGGCCCGCTTGGCCGTAATCCTGCTGACCTGGAATTCTTCCATAAGCTGAATCTCGGTACAGATCGGCGTCTCAAAAGAAAACTGGTTCTGATCTATCTTCTTTAATATAGAGTCGATGATGATTTCGTACAATTTTTTGGGGGAATCGGGATTGGCACTCATAATAACGCTTTCACCTCTGTTTTATAACAAATATTGGTTATAGTATTATCATAAGGCATAAAAAGAAATATGTCAATAGAAAGAAGAGTGGACATAGAAAGATATATCAAATAAAGACGAAATGCAAAAACACATGGACATATATGATAAAATAAGTGCTATAAAATGTATAAAATGCACAAATAATTATAATTTTATTCAGTTATATTGACAAAAGAGACGGACATATCTATAATCTAAACATATCAAATAAAAATTCATATAATAAAATTTAGATATCAAAATAAAATAATTTCCAATATATAACATATCTTTTTGATGCATGAAAAGTAAGGAAGCAATAAAATGGAATAATAAAATGCAAAAGCAGACGGTGTCAGGGATAAGGAGGAAAGGACATGAAGAGTGAAGGTAAAAAGAAAACAAGATTGATCGATCAGGGAGGATTTCGTTTGTGGCTGCTTTCGCTTCCCTTTTTGATACTGATTTTCCTGTTTTCTTATCTGCCGCTGTACGGATGGGTCTATGCGCTGTTCGATTACAAGCCCGGCAGGGCGCTGCTGGATTGTAAATTCGTGGGACTAGACAATTTTACCCGGATGTTCGCTGACAAATATGCGCTGGAGGATATTGTCAGAGTGATGAAAAACACCCTGGGCATGAGCCTGATCGGCATCGCGACTTCCGGCCTGCCCATGATGTTCGCCGTCTTTCTGGCAGAAATCAAGAGTAAGCACTACCGAAAGGCGGTGCAGACCCTGACCACGATTCCTAACTTTATCAGCTGGGTCCTGGTGTATTCCGTGGCTTATGCCATGTTCTCCGTGAATGACGGTTTCGTCAACAGACTGCTGATGGACCTGGGCATCCTGGACGAGGGGATTAATTTCCTGGCTTCCGGCAAACATGTATGGCTCAGTATGTGGCTGTGGGGGACATGGAAAGGGCTGGGCTGGAGCGCCATCATGTATATCGCGGCGCTGACGGGAATCGACCAGGAGCAGTATGAAGCGGCAGCCGTGGATGGGGCAGGACGGATGCAGAAAATCTGGCATATCACGATTCCGGGATTGCTTCCGACCTATTTTGTGCTGCTTCTCCTCTCCATTGCGAATCTGGTCAATAACGGCATGGAGCAGTACTTTGTTTTCCAAAATGCAATGAATAAGGAATATATTGAGGTGCTGGACCTTTATGTTTACAACCAGGGTATGGTCGGTATCAACTATTCTTACTCTACCGCAGTCAGTATCCTGAAATCTATTGTCAGCGTTACATTATTGTTCGTGGCGAACATGAGTTCTAAACTGACTCGCGGAGAGTCCATATTCTGATTACAAAGGAAAGGCGGGCGGTAACCGGTTATGAAAGCGATGGGAAAAAAGAGAACTGCTGGAGATTTGATTTTTAATATCGTCAATTATGCGGTATATGGGTTGTTCACTATTATCTGCGTGCTCCCCTTTTACTATCTGTTCATAAACACCATCAGTGCGAATGACCTTGTGTCAAAGGGGCAGATTCTTTTGACACCGAAAGGAATTCATTTTAACAACTATGTGGAGATTCTGAAGATGAGAGGACTGGGACTGGCGGCGCTGGTTTCCGTAGGAAGGACTGTTCTGGGTACGGCCGGAACTTTGATCGGCACGTCCTTTCTGGGATATGCTCTGAGCAAGCAGGAGTTCTGGCATCGAAAGATATGGTATAGATATGTGGTCATCACTATGTATTTTAACGCCGGCATCATCCCATGGTTCATCAATATGAAGAATCTGGGCCTGACCAACAGCTTTTGGGCGTATGTGATTCCGGCCATCGTGGCACCGTTCTCCCTGATTCTGTACAAGACATATGTGGAGAGCATCCCGTCGTCCCTGGAGGAATCCGCGGCCATGGACGGTGCGGGGTATCTCGTCAGATTCACCAGAATCATAATACCGCTGAGCAAACCTATCTTGGCGACGACGGCGATTTTTGCCGCCGTGGGGCAGTGGAACTCCTTTACGGATACTCTGTTCTTGATGACGGATTCCACTAAATTCACGTTACAGTATCTGCTGTATCAGTATATGAACGAGGCGAATTCTCTGGCAGATTCGCTGATGAAGATGTCAGAGAGCGGAGTGCGGGTGGATATGTCTTCTATCCTTACCGCGACTTCGGTCAAAATGACGGTTTCCATGGTAGTCGTACTGCCGATTCTCTTTGTATATCCGTTCTTTCAGAGATTTTTCGTGAACGGTATCATGATCGGATCGGTAAAAGGCTGATGGGATATATGTTATCGGTGAGCCCACTGATATCAAATATAAAAAAGGGAAAAGGAGAAAAAGGTATGAAAGCAAAAAAGAAGTGGCGTTTTTGGGCTTTATTGCTGACCTCGGCTATGCTGGCAGGTTCTTTGGCGGCATGCGGCAGCGATAACGCGGGAGAGGGACAGGCTCCGGAGACGGAATCGAAGACGGAATCCCAGGCAGAGCCGAAAGAGGAATTGGAAGCGGATACGGATGACGCCGGCGACGATGAAATCGTGAAACTGCAGATGCTCAGTCTGCCCTCCAACAGTTCCGGAGTTGTAGAGGGATGGTGGGCGGAAGAGGTAAAACGTCAGGTCGGCGTTACCATCGAGCTGATTCCCTGCGGGGATCAGGGCGAGCAGAAACTGAATGCCCTGATGGGCAGCGGAGAACTTCCTGATATTGTATGCTTCAAGGATTACAAACAGGTAGAAAACGCTGTGATGGGCGATATGCTTCTGGCATACGATGACTATAAGGAGCTTCTTCCCGACCTGTATGCCAATGCTGAGATTCCGCTGAGATACGCGGCGGACAAGCTCAGCTGCGGAAAGGGCAAAGCCTATACCGTGGGTACCGACGCCAAGTTATTCATGGAAACAAGAGGCGATAAGGAACCCTGGCTCCGCTACGACCTGTATAAACAGATCGGCTCCCCGGAGATTACCTCTCTGAATGACTATCTTTCTGTCTTGCAACAGATGCAGGAGATCGAGCCTGCGAATGCCGATGGGCAGAAAGTCTACGGACTTTCTATCTGGAAAGACTGGGACAGAACCTTTATGTGTCTTGCCATGTTTGCCGGCAAGTTCTCCGGTGTTGAGATGATTGAGGGTACTCTTGTTGAAATCGATTACAATGTCAATCCGCCCAAGGTTCGTTCTATCCTGGATGAGGACAGCCTTTACCTGAAGTTCATTGATTTCCTGTATCAGGCCAACCAGATGGGGCTTTTGGATCCTGACTCCATGACACAGCGTTTTGACGACGCGACCAACAAGATGGGCTCCGGCCGTGTCCTGATGGGGCTTGGAAACTGGGGCGTCAGCGATTTCGCGACACCTGAAAAACAGGAAGAAGGGATCGGGCATATGCCTGTGTTCGTCAAGGATTCTCCCACCGTTACGGAGGGCCTGCAGCCTATCGGAAGAACCTGGACCGTTTCCGTAAGTAAGGCGTGTAAGAACTCGGAGGCGGCCATGCGGTTCATCAACTATATGTTCTCCTTTGACGGAGCCATGCTGCAGCGCAACGGCCCGAAAGGAATTACCTGGGATGTGGATGAGAACGGCAATCCCTATGTGACGGAAGAGGGGTATGAGTACATGCAGGATGGCAAAAAGGAGCTTCCCGAGGGAAAAGGGCTTTATGACGGCTGTCCTCAGACATGGGCCGCGCTCCACATCACGACGCAGAATCCTGACTTAAATAATACTCCGATCGGAAACAGCTTCTGGGAGAAGAAAGAATATGCTCCTAAGGATACGAAACTGGTAGATATGTGGCAGGAAGACTATGACGCGGTTGATTCCATCGATTACCTCACAAAGAATAACCTGCTGATACCGTTCCAGTTTGTCGGTTATCCTATCCTGACAGACGATATGGAACAGCTTGCGGCAAGAGTCGGCGATGTGGTCACGACAAATTCCTGGAAGATGGCCTTCGCCAAGGATGATGCCGAGTATGAGGCTCTGAAAGCAGAGATGATTGAAAAAGCGGAAAATATAGGAAGCAACGACTTCGTCGAATGGTGGACCGGAGAGTACGATAAGGCTCTGGAAGAGGCCTCGGATTATCTGGAGTAAGCGGTCAACTTAAAAAGGAGTTCTATTTGATAGAGCTCCTTTTCCTGCTCTGAAAATATGCAATAAAGAAGCGGAACAATCTAAATATTGACAAGTTTATGCAGGAGAATTATATTTTATAAGAGGGATGTCCATGTATCAATTAGAAGGGGGCAGGAGGAATAAAACAGATGAGAGCAGTGCGGACAGTTACAGAGAAGCAGGAGCAACTCCATGGAATGGCTCTGGGCGGAATCGGAACAGGCAGCGTAGAAATAAGACAGAATGGTAGTCTTGAAGACTGGGAGATCTTTAACCTTGGCCTCTGGGCGGCATCTGATCCGGAGAAACATAACAAGGGGAATCTTCCGGAATACGATCAGGATGTGCTGCCGTTCTATGTGAGGGCTAAACAGGAAGGAAGAGAGCCGGTTGTGAGAAAATTATCCCATGGGAGGAAAATCGGCGGCTTCCGTTCGGTGATGTATTCGTTTTTAAAAAATGTCGAGACCATCCGCTGGACGCCGGATTTTCCAATCTGCCATATGGAGTACGAGGATCCGGGCCTGCCTGTTGAATTGAAAGCAGAGTTTATGTCGCCTTTTGTGCCCCGTGATACAAAGACAAGCGGAATGCCCGGATTTTATGTGAATTTCCAGGTGAAGAACAAGACTTCGGAAACGGCCGAGGTTTCCCTGATGGGTACCTTGAAGAACCCGGTGAACAGGGGGCTTGCGGACAGGAAGCTGAAAAATACCGTCAAAACCGTCGGCGAGAGGACGACCCTTCTCATGGAAAGCTCCTCCGATATAAAGGCGGAACAAAACGGAAGCATGGCGCTTTCTGTGCTTGACGGCGTTCCCAGCTATATCAAAGGCGATTATGCGGAATTTTTTGGGGCTTATGTGCTCGGAGGGACGTTCGGCTGTTCGGAGGAATCCTGTCTGTTCGGTTTCCGGGATTACGGCGAGCTTCCGAATCTGGGATGGGAAGAGGCGGATGGGGAACTTCATATGCCGGATTTGGAAGCCTTAAAGGATTTGGGCGAAGAAAAGATTGAAGAAATGCTGGAATCCGTGAAAAAGCTTGCCAGCGGCTACAGACCATGGAAACGTTTGACGGAGGTGCGCCCGGACATTCTGGAGACGGCGGAGGGAAAGAGGGAATTTCTCGGGATTTTGCTGCGGCAGTACAGGAATCTGGAAGAAATGCCCTGCGGAGGCTTCGGCGACGGGGCGCTTTGCAGCAAGGTCATCCTGCAGCCGGGGGAGAGCAGGACAGTCACTTTCCTGGTGACCTGGAATTTCCCCAATCACATCAGCACGGAAAACAGTTATGTGGGCCACAAATATACATGCTGGTGCAAAAATGCCGAGGACGCGGCCATATATCTGACGGAAAATGCGGAAGAAATCCAGGGCAGGGTCCGGATGTTCTCCGAGACGCTTCAGAACTGTTCCGCTCCCACGGAATTTACGAGAAACTGGGTGATTCAGCTCAGCACTCTTGTAAAATGCTCCTGGTGGGCTTGCAACGGCGACTTCGGGATTTGGGAGGGTCTGGGAAGCTGCGGGTTCCATACCATGGACATCACCTACTACGGTTCCTATATGATTCTGGCGCTGTTCCCGGAACTGCAGCTGAGGCAGATGGAAATGGGGACGAGGTTCCAACGCGAGGACGGAAGAGTCCATCATTTCTTCCGCCCGGATTTTGAGCATGTGGACGGGGGCTATGACCGTGTGGACATGAACCCGCAGTTTGTTCTGATGGTGTGCAGAGACTATATGTGGACCGGGGACAGAGAGTACCTGAAGCTGATGTGGGAGCCGGTGGTAAAAGCCATGGCCAGCACGGAAAAGCTTGACGCGGACAAGGACGGACTTCCGGACCACGACACCCGGGCAAATACCTATGACGCATGGAGATTTCGGGGAATCCCTTCCTATATCGCGGGCCTGTGGCTGGCATCGCTGACAGCCGCTGTGCATCTGGCTGAAGAAATGCAGGAGGAGGAGCTGGCCGCCCATTGGCGGGAAATCCTTGCGAAAGGTAAAGAGAGTTTCAAAAAGCTATGGAACGGTGAATATTTCAGCTTGTGGATGGATGGGGATGAGCGTGACGAATGCCTGATGAGCGGGCAGCTGGACGCCGCATGGTACTGCAGGATAATGGGAATCCCGGGCTATGTGGAGGACGGATATATCACAAAGGTGCTGGATCAGGTGTGGAGACACAACTACACGGAAGAAGGCGGCCTGATCAACGCCTCCTATCCGGAGGGAAAGAAGCCGACTTTATATACATACGGAAATGTTCAGGTAGAGTCCAACTGGTCCGGAATCGAGTTCGCGCTTTCCGGCATGTACCTGGAGATGGGCGAGTTCGAGCGGGCAAGGGCGATCGCGGCAAATGTCGATGGCCGTTATGTGCAGGCGGGCAGAATCTTCAATCATGAGGAATGCGGCGGACACTATTACCGCCCGCTGGCGGCGTGGACGCTGATGCTCTCTCTGAGCGGATTCAGATATGACAGGGCAAGGGCGGCGGTCACCATCGCTCCAAAGCAGGAAACGCTGACGATTCCCTGGTTCACGTGTTTCGGCTACGGCGTTTTGAAAGTAACGGAAAACCGTGTGGAATTGTGCGTCCTGGACGGGAAGATGGAAGTGGAGAAGCTGCAGGTCCGGAAAGGCGGCATGCCGGAAAGGCTCGTTGCAGGCGGAGCCGAAATAGCGTTCCAGCGGGAAGAAAACACTATAATGCCGGCGGAAAGAATCACCTTAAACAGCGGGGAGGCCCTCATCCTGTGCCTGGCCATGGCAGGGACAGCGCCGGGCGGCCTGTGAAGAGCCGGACAGAGAAAAAAGGACAGGCCTTGAAATTTTCAGATATCAGCATGTGACAGGCTCTTTGGGAGTCTGGCGGATACAGGGGGTAAAGATGGATAGAACAAGCAGGAAATATGAGAGACGGGCGGAGGAGCTGAAAAGCAGGAGATATTTTGGGCATCAGTCCATAGCCCCTTTTCTGGCGGCAAAAGGGGAAAACGGACCGGATGAGGTCTACCGCGCCTGTCCGAAGAAAATGGAAGATGGCATGTCCTTTGCAATCGGCGACTGCCTGAGAGGACGGAACAACTATCTGTGGCTGGAAAGAACCGTGGAAATCCCGAAAGCGCCAAAAAGCTGCGAGACGGTGCTGCTGTTTCATTTCGGCAAAAAAGCGGGTTGTCTGCGGGGACGTTTCGAGGCCATGCTCTATGTGGACGGAAGACCCTGTCAGGGCGTGGATGAGAACCACACGGAGATTCTGCTGCGGGAATACGAGGGAAAAACGGTACGGCTGACATTCCTTGCCTGGACGGGCATGGAGGGAGACGGAGAGGATGATTTTACCCTTTGTCTGCAGCAGGCGGATCTGGCGTTCCTGGAGCGGAATACGGATGCGCTGTACTATTATATGAAATCGGCAGCCCAGGCCACCGATTTGCTTGCGACCACGGACAGTGAGAAACAGGTTCTTACCGGTCTGACAGAAGAGATTTTGGGCGCCATTGACTGGGACGAGGAGGCGCTTTATGAAAGTGCGGCCAGGGCTGTCGCGGTGATGGAAAAGGGACTGGGACAGATTGAAAAAGAACATGCCGTTACCGTACACGCCGTGGGCCATACGCATATTGACGTGGCATGGCTGTGGCGGCTGAAACATACCCGTGAAAAAGCACAGCGTTCTTTCAGTACAGTTTTCCGCCTGATGGAGCGGTATCCGGAATATATTTTTCTGCAGTCCCAGCCACAGCTATATCAGTATGTGAAAGAAGATTGTCCGGAATTGTATGCGAAGATAAAAGAAAAGGCCGCAGAGGGAAAATGGGAGCCGGACGGCGGCATGTGGGTGGAGGCCGACTGCAATATCCCCTCAGGGGAATCCCTTGTGCGCCAGTTCCTCCATGGAACCGCTTTCTTCAGGAAAGAATTCGGGAAGACATGCGAATACCTGTGGCTGCCGGATGTATTCGGCTATAGCTGGGCGCTTCCGCAGATTCTGAACTTATGCGGAATGAAGACATTTATGACCACAAAAATCAGCTGGAATGAGAACAATCAGATTCCGGAAGATCTGTTTATCTGGCGCGGCATCGACGGAAGCGAAATTCTGACCTATTTTATCGAGACGCCGGAAGAACACAGGCCTCCGGAGGATTGGTTTTCCACCTATAACGGACTGCTGACGCCGAAAACCGTTCTGGGAAGCTGGAGCAAATTCAAGAATAAAGATCTGTCGCAGGATGTGCTGATTTCTTACGGATACGGGGACGGCGGCGGAGGCGTCAACAGGGAAATGCTTGAAATGCGGAAGATGATTCACCGCATGCCGGGGCTGCCCAATGTGCAGACGGACACGGCAGGCAGCTTTTTCAAAAAGATTCATGAAAATGCGGAAAAAGAGAAAGATAAAGTTCCGGTCTGGGACGGGGAACTGTATCTGGAGTTTCACCGGGGGACCTATACCACACAGGGCTACAATAAGAAAATGAACCGCCGCATGGAACTGCTGCTCTCCCAGGCGGAATGGCTGTCCGCATGGAACCGCACAGCGGGAGGAAACGGAAAGGAAGAAGAGCTGAGAAAGTGCTGGGAGCAGGTCCTGCTGTATCAGTTCCACGATATCATACCCGGATCCTCGATCCGTGAGGTCTATGAGGACTCCCGGATTATGTACACAGCGCTGGAAAAGGAAGTGGGTACGCTGCAGAAGCAGGCTGCGGCAGGCCTCACGCAGCCGGAAGAAAATTCCTATGTACTGACGGCGTTTGACGGATTTTCCAGGGACGATTATGTGTGGATTGAGCAGGAAAAGGCGGGCTGCTTCTACGATGGAGAGCGGAGGCTGGACGCCCAGAGGACAGAGGGCGGTTATCTGGTGCGGACAAAGCTGGAGCCCCTGTCCCTGAAACAGTTGGTCTTTGTGCCGGGGGAAGAGGCAGTTTCGGGGGAACAGGAAACATTTCAGTTTATTTCGGAATCCCGTATGGTTGAGACGCCTTACTATATCATCCGCTGGAATGAAAAAGGCCGGCTTTCCATGATTTATGATAAAAAATGCTGTCGGGAGGTTCTGAAAGAGGGATGTTTCGGAAATGTCCTGGAATTGTATGAAGACAAACCGCTGAGCAACGATGCCTGGAATATCGACTCCTTTTATACGGAGAAAAAGAAAGAGCTTTCCATGGATGGGGAGGCCAGAATCTCGGAATTGGGGACGCTGCGCATGAAGATAGAGTTTGTCTATCATTTCCACCGCTCCTTGATTCGTCAGGAAATGGTGCTTTACCGGGACTGCCCACGGATTGATTTTCAGACCCGGGTGGATTGGAGAGAGGAGCATAAGCTTTTAAAGACGGCATTTTACACCGATGTACGCGCCGTGAAAGCCGCTTATGACATCCAGTTCGGGTACATAGAACGTCCGACACACAGAAATACAAGCTGGGATCGGGCAAAATTTGAGGTGTGCGGCCATAAATGGGCGGATCTGTCGGAGAGCGACTACGGCGTGAGTCTTCTGAATGACTGCAAATACGGCTACAATATAGAAGGGAGCGCTGTCAGGCTAAGTCTTCTCCGTTCGCCCAAAGCGCCGGATCCCCAGGCGGATATGGGAGAGCATACTTTTACTTATGCGCTTTATCCGCATGCCGGCCATATCACGGCATGTAGTACGGTGGAAGAGGCAGAGAAATTGAATCTCCCGATTACGGTATTCGCGGATGCAAAGCTCGTAGAGGAGAGAATGTTTGTTCGCCTGTCGGGAAAATCCGTAAAAGTCGATGCGGTGAAGAAAGCGGAGGCCGATGAGGGTGTCATTGTGCGCCTGCACGAATACAGGGGGGTCCGTACTTCGGTGCAGCTGTCTTCCGACTATCAGATTGATGGCGCGGAGATAGTCAATCTATTGGAAGAGACCATCGCGCCGTGTCCTTTCACCGGTGAGAATGGGCAAAGAATCGAGCTTTCTTTCCGGCCGTTTGAAATCAAGACGGTGAAACTGTATCTGAAGGCATAAAAGAGTAGCCTTTATGATTTAGCTTTGTAAGCCACCGCAGAAAGTTGCGATGATACGGTTTATGTCCTTATACCCGGTAAGACCTTTGCAATTTTGGAACGAAGCGGCCGGCAGAGATATATGGCCGGCCGCTTCGTTTTCAGTATTCTATGGATTGCACTTCTTGCATGGATCGTATCCCATTGATATGGCTTCATCCCTGGTGCCGGAAAACTCCTGCTTGTTCTTTTCTTTCATCTGTTTCACGCTGCCGCAGGTAGGATAGTGGAACTTGCCCGTATTAGTATTCAGGATATAGGTCGTTCCTTGTGGAACAGGCTCATCGATGGGTTCCTGTGTCTCTGTGATTGCCGGAGCTTCTATAGGGGCAGGTTCGGCTGTAGGCTCTGGTGCGGCAGTAGGGACAGGCTCGACTGTGGGTTCTGGTGTGGTAATAGGCTCAGAAGCCGGACCCTCTGGCGACAGGCTGCTTTCGCCCGTAGCGTAATTGATTATGATATTAGGCTGTACATTATACGCATAGACACAGAACAAGATGCCTTCACCGGTATCTTCTACGGATTCAGCCTCCATCAATACTCCGGATGCCAATAGATTGTCTCCTTCAAAGATAGGAGTGGCACGATAGAGCACATGGTTTCCGGTCTCTTTCACATAATCTGTGACCATATCCTCAAATGGCAGCATTCCTTGGACATTGAGATAACGGGTGCCGGTAATCAGATTCTTTTCGTTGGCATTTTCCCCTGTAAGCTGGTATCCGATCAGATGGCATCTGTTATATAAGTAGTTTCCGTCAATCACGTCGCTGTATTTGACCGTGTGCCAGCCGGTAGGCTTTATCTGCCCGATGCTTTCGCGTTCTTCTGCCGGCATCATATCCAATCCGATAGAAGCATATGCAGTGCCGCACCGGCCCAGGCTGTCCAGGTCGCTGTAGTACTCAAATGATTCAGGAGACAGATCGCTTTCAGAGAAATAGGGGACATTATTATTGACGATTGCATAGGGCTCTCCTGAATATGGAGCGATATCATTGTTAGAAAATGAGGGGCCGGATAGTTGCGGAATGGATTGCCGTCCATCGTCAGGGGCAGCGTTTTCCGCAGGCCGCTCTTGCCAGGGCTCCACTGGTTCAGGAGATGGAGCAGGCATACCCTCAGACGCGCTTTCAGAAGCCGCCTCTTCTGCAGATTCTACCGGTTCCGGAGTGGGAGAGGGGCCTGCGTCGCCGGCTGCAGGGGCAGCACACGCTGACAATAGCAGAGCAATTGATGAAACAACGGATAATAGCCATATCTTTGTTCTTCTCATCTTCGGTATATCTCCTTGGTTATTTTATCATGCGAATATCCAACAAAATCTTCTGTCCATTCTAAAACCCATTCGTTTAAATCCAATGGTAAGAATGTATCTGCCGGATATGTCCGGTTCCATATGAAGAGGATGATTTTTTCTATTTTATGTATATATGGTGGTTGAACATCATTCCATTTCAGTATTTTACTATCCTGAAAATATTCCGTCAACACCTCCCGGGGCCTTGCGCCACGTTTTAGCGTTTTCCTTGCTGTTCCAGCCGGTGCTGTCGGCGGTGCGTCATTTCCGTGCCAAATAAATCTTCTCATTGCTTTTTTCAATACCAAGGTTCTCCATTGAACGTTAGTTCGACAAGAAAAAACACTTGACACCTGCCCGCTTCTGTAGTAAGATACACAAGGTTGGTAGTGATATGGATAAAATATATGAACAGACAATGCTATTTGATTTCTACGGCGAACTGCTGACGGAGCACCAGCGCAGCGTCTACGAGGACGCGGTGTACCATGACTTGTCCTTAAGTGAGATTGCGCAGGCCCAGGGCATCAGCAGGCAGGGCGTGCATGATTTGATTAAGCGCTGCGATAAAATACTCCAGGATTATGAGAGCAAACTCCATCTTGTGGAGCGCTTTGCCAGAGCGAAGAAGACTGTAGAGGAAATCCGGCGGCTGACGCTTCCTGCGGAAGAAAAAGAAGATGACAGCGCTGTGATAGATGCCGGGGCCATGCGGGAACGCCTGCGGGTCATCCGGGAGCTGTCCCATGAGCTTCTGGAAGAGCTTTAGGACATAGTATATAGGTTGCAAAGTTTGCATAACATGCAAACTGCGAAAACAACAGGACAAGGAGTCACAGGTGGCATTTGAGAGCTTAACAGATAAACTGCAGAATGTATTCAAGAACCTGAGGAGCAAGGGGCGCCTGACCGAGGAGGATGTAAAAGCAGCCCTGAAAGAAGTGAAGATGGCGCTTCTGGAGGCTGATGTGAACTTCAAGGTGGTCAAGCAGTTCGTAAAGGCCGTGGAGGAGCGCTCTATCGGGCAGGACGTGATGAACGGCCTGAATCCCGGACAGATGGTCATCAAAATCGTCAATGAGGAAATGATTGCCCTCATGGGAAGCGAGACCACAGAGATTGCCATGCAGCCAGGCAAGAGCATCACAGTCATCATGATGGCTGGCCTCCAGGGTGCCGGAAAGACCACGGCTACGGCGAAGATTGCCGGAAAACTCAAGACCAGGGGTAAGAAGTCTTTGCTGGTAGCCTGCGATATTTACCGTCCTGCCGCTATCGAGCAGCTGCAGATCAACGGCAGGAAGCAGGAAGTGGACGTGTTTTCCATGGGAACGGACCATAGACCGCCTGAGATTGCGACAGAGGCAATCCGGTACGCGGAGAAGAACGGCCACAATGTGGTCATCCTGGATACGGCAGGCCGTCTGCATATAGACGAGGACATGATGGCGGAGCTGCAGGAGATCAAGGACACGGTCGCTGTTCACCAGACCTTGCTGGTAGTGGATGCCATGACCGGTCAGGACGCCGTGAACGTGGCGAAAGAGTTCGATGAAAAGGTGGGCATTGACGGAGTGGTCCTGTCCAAGATGGACGGCGATACCAGAGGCGGTGCGGCCCTTTCCATCAAAGCGGTCACAGGCAAGCCGATTTTATATGTAAGTATGGGCGAGAAGCTCTCGGATATGGAGCAGTTCCACCCGGACCGCATGGCCAACAGAATCTTAGGGATGGGAGATGTACTCTCTCTGATTGAGAAAGCCCAGGAGAGCATAGATTTAGACGAGGACAAGAGCCGCGAGATGGCCGGCCGCATGAAAAAGGGCAAGTTCGATTTCGAGGACTATCTGGAGAGCATGAAGCAGATGCGCAACATGGGCGGGCTGACCAGTATCCTGAGCATGCTGCCCGGTCTGGGAATCAAGGGAGCGGACCTGGAGTCCATGATTGACGAGAAGCAGCTGAAGCATATGGAGGCAATCGTCCTCTCCATGACGAAAGAGGAGCGCAGGAATCCGAAGCTGCTAAATCCCCAGAGAAAGCACCGCATCGCCAAAGGCGCCGGTGTGGACATCGCGATAGTGAACCGTTTCATCAAGCAGTTCGAACAGAGCCAGAAGATGATGAAGCAGTTTGGCGGCGGCAAAAAGGGCCGCGGGATGTTCGGCGGTTTTCCGGGCATAGGCGGCAAGGGCAGGTTCCCCTTTTAAGGTGCTCAAAACCTGTGACACCGAAAATCAGGATGAATATGGGTATATCCCTTTTCATAGAAACATTTTAACATAAGGCCGCACAGGACGGCAGAAAGAGGTAGACAATGGCAGTAAAAATCAGATTGAGAAGAATGGGACAGAAGAAGGCTCCTTTTTATAGAATCATCGTGGCTGATTCCCGTTCTCCCAGAGACGGAAGATTCATTGAGGAAATAGGTACCTATGATCCCAGCACGGATCCCAGCACTTTCAAAATCAACGAAGAGCTTGCTAAGAAATGGCTGGCAAACGGCGCCCAGCCTACAGAAACGGTAGGAAAACTGTTCAAAGCTGCTGGCATCGAGAAGTAAATTTTTGATTCTTGGAGGTGGCTTATGAAAGAAGAAATTCATTCTTTAGAAGAAAATCATTCTTTGGAAGAAAAGCATTCCACAGATTTGGTGGAAGTTATCGCAAAGGCGCTTGTGGATAACCCGGAGGAGGTTGTTGTGACGGAAAAGACCGAGGGCAGGAATACTGTCATCGAGCTTCATGTGGCGCCCTCCGATATGGGAAAGGTCATCGGCAAGCAGGGCAGGATTGCAAAGGCAATCCGTTCCGTTGTGAAAGCGGCATCTTTCCGTGAGAAGAAGAGCGTGGATGTTGAAATCGTATAGAGGAAACGCGTGGTATAGAAAATGCAGGTTTCCGGCAGGGGCTGCTACATGAGGAGTGTGGCGGCCTTTTTGTCTTAAGAGCCGGGAAAGCCCTGCGGATTATGGAAAGAGGGCATTCCATGGAAGATTTTTTTAAGGTGGGCATCATCACCTCCACCCACGGCCTGCGGGGAGAGGTGAAGGTATATCCTACGACAGATGATGTGAAACGATTCAAGCGGCTGAAAAAAGTGACGCTGGATACCGGGAGGGCACAGACTTCCGGCACAGAGCTGGAGATAGAGAGCGTCAAGTTCTTCAAACAGTTCGCCATATTGAAATTCAAGGGGATTGACAGCATAGAGGATGTGGAAAAATACAGGAAAGCGTTCCTGATGGTGCCCAGAAGCGACGCGGTGCGCCTCAGAAAAGATGAATATTTCATCGCGGATTTGATTGGGCTGGCAGTGCGGGATGAGGACGGGACGGAAATCGGAACCCTGAAAGATGTGATGGAGACCGGCGCCAACGATGTGTATGTCATTGCGCTCTCGGACGGCCGGGAGCTGCTTCTGCCTGCTATCAGGCAATGCGTCCTTGAGGTGGATGTGGAGGCCGGATTCATCAGGATACACATTTTGGACGGATTACTGGACGGAGCGTGAAGAAAGTGACGAAATTTCATATACTGACTTTGTTCCCGGAGATGATTCTGCATGGACTTGGCTCCGGCATTATCGGCAGGGCAGCGGGGAAAGGCATCATTTCCCTGAACGCGGTGAATATCAGGGACTACACTTTGGACAGGCACGGAAAAGTGGACGATTACCCTTACGGAGGCGGGGCCGGCATGCTGATGCAGGCGCAGCCCGTGTATGATGCCCACAGGGCCGTGACAGGCGGCGCTGCTGTCAGGACGATTTACGTGACGCCCCAGGGGACTCCGTTCACCCAGAGGATGGCGGAAGACTTTGCCCGGGAGGAGGAGCTGGTGTTCCTCTGCGGCCACTATGAGGGAATCGATGAGAGGGCGCTGGAAAAAGTCGTCACGGATCAGGTGTCTATCGGGGATTATGTGCTGACCGGCGGGGAGCTTCCGGCCATGGTGATGATAGACGCCATCGCCCGGCTGATTCCCGGTGTGCTGGGCAATGACAGCTCGGCCGAGGAGGAGAGCTTTTACAACGATCTGCTGGAATATCCCCAATATTCCCGGCCGGAGGAGTGGATGGGGATGCGGGTGCCGGAAGTGCTTCTGTCCGGCAATCACAGCAAGGTGGCGGCCTGGAGGCTGGAGCAGTCCAGACAGCGCACTGCCGGGCGGCGGCCTGATCTGTATGCGAAGTATCAAAAAAAGCAGCAGCTGATTAAGAGGCTTTCCGCTCAGAAGCGCAATAATATCCATATGATGGAAAGCCTGTCCAGAGGACGTGCCGACATTCTGTATACGGATTACCGTTTGAACGAGACTGCCGTGTTGTTATATGACAGGGGATGCAGGATTGCCATGATGACTGCCCTTGACAGGGAGACTTGCGAGAGTCTGGCGGATCTGCTGCCTGCAGAGACGGAGATGGTCCTGGTGTCGGAGGCTTTTGCCCGGGATATTCTGTTGAAAAGGCAGTATGCGGTATTCGGTGAATTCAGCCAGATGCTGTATACCAGAAGAGAGACGCTGCCGGTGAAGCACAAGGATATCCGGCAGCTTACCATGGATGATTTTGCGTATGTGCATAAATGGTACGGCGATGGCACAAAGGGCCCCGGTACAGATGAAGATTATGTCCGGGAGCGGATATCGGCAGGAGCCATGTTCGGCGCTTTTGTGGATGGCAGGCAGGTGGGCTTTGTGGGGATGCACGATGAGGGGAGCCTGGGGATGCTGTTCGTGGAGGATTTTTTTCGCGGAAGAGGGATTGCGGCTTCGCTGGAAGCCTATGCCGTGAACCGCATGCTGGAGAGAGGCTGGACTCCCTACGGCCATGTGGCGGTGGGAAATACCGTTTCGGAGCGGCTCCAGGAGCGGCTGGGCTTTTACAAAGCGGAAAAATCTTTCTGGTGGCTGGAAAAAGTGCTTGCAAATAGAGTATGATTATGCTAAACTTTTAATGTTGTAAAGAAGAGATGGTCCTCTGTTGCCAAGGCGCATTAAGAACATCCATTTGAAAAAGGAGGCTCATTATGAGTGACATTATCAGAGAAATCGAAGCAGAGCAGCTGAAAAGCCAAGTCGACGATTTTAACGTCGGCGATACCGTAAGGGTTTACGGTAAGATTAAGGAAGGCAACCGGGAGAGAATCCAGATGTTCGAGGGAATCGTCCTGAAGAGACAGGGCGGAAGCAGCCGCGAGACATTTACCGTCAGGAAGACATCCAATGGTATCGGCGTTGAGAAGACCTGGCCCGTCCATTCCCCCAATGTGGAGAGGATTGAGGTAGTCAGGAGAGGTAAGGTCAGACGTGCTAAGCTGAACTACTTGAGAGGCCGCGTCGGTAAGAAGGCAAAGGTAAAGGAAGCCGTAAGGTAAGCGGACAAAAGGGCAATTACTCAGGTAGTTGTCCTTTTCTTTCATCAGGAATGATTATATGGCGAAAAACAGGGGTCTTAGCTTTTACAGACGAAAAAAGAAAATCAGCCCGGCCCATGTCCGGGAGGTCTTTAGCTGGCTGTTCGGTATCTTTACGGCGGTTTTCATAGCGGTCGTGCTGAATGTCTTTCTGGGGATGAGGACCAATGTGGTAGGCGTGTCCATGGAGCCTACTCTTTACAATGGCCAGCAGATATTCATCAATTCTTTCCTTTATCTGATATCTTCTCCGAAAGCGGGAGATGTGATAGTTTTTCTTCCCAATGGGAATGAGAACTCGCATTATTATGTAAAGCGCGTAGTGGCAGGCCCGGGGGACAGCGTGGTGATTGCCGGCGGCATCCTGTACGTGAACGGGACGGAAAGCCCCTGGGTGGAGGAAAAGCTGGCGGAGGCGGGAATCGCGGCAGAGGAATTCGTCATAGAGAACGGGGAGTTCTTCTGCATCGGAGATAATCCGGGCAACAGCGAAGACAGCCGCTCGGCCAACATCGGGCCGGTGAAGGAAGAAGACATTATAGGAAAGGTATGGTTCCGTGCCGCCTTTGAGGAAGCAGACATGGGATTCGTGAAATAGTATGAATTATCAATGGTATCCTGGTCATATGACCAAAGCCAGGCGTATGATGCAGGAAAATATAAAACTGATTGATTTGATTATAGAACTGGTGGACGCGAGAGTGCCGGTGGCAAGCCGCAACCCGGACATCGACGGGCTCGGAAAGGGTAAGTCGAGGCTCGTGCTTCTGAATAAATCCGATTTGGCGGATGCAGCCTGCAACAAGGCGTGGATGCGGTATTTTGAAGACAAGGGAATCTTCGCTCTGGAGGTCAATTCCAAATCCGGCTCCGGCATCAAGGCGATAAACGGCCTGGTACAGAAAGCCTGCGCCGAAAAAATAGCAAGGGACAGGAAACGAGGCATCGTGGGCCGCCCGGTGAGGGCCATGGTGGTGGGAATCCCCAATGTGGGCAAGTCCACTTTCATCAATTCCTTTGCGGGCAAGGCCTGTACCAGGACAGGGAATAAGCCGGGTGTCACAAAGGGAAAGCAGTGGATTCGGCTGAATAAGAATCTGGAGCTGCTGGATACGCCGGGTATTCTGTGGCCTAAGTTTGAAGACAACCTGGTAGGAATGCATCTGGCCTTTATCGGTTCCATGAATGATGAAATCATCATCATGGAGGAGCTTGCCTGTGATTTGCTGGACGTCCTGCGTAAGCTGTACCCGGACGCCGTGACAGGGCGGTATGGAATTTCATGGGAGGACAGTGCGGCCCGGATGCTGACAGAAATCGCGCGCTGCAGGAAATGCTTTCTGAAAGGCGAGAGCCTTGATTTGAAGAAAGCGGCCGATTTGCTGCTGGATGACTTCAGGAGCGGCCGTCTGGGCAGGATAACGCTGGAGAGCCCGGAGAGTCCGCCGCCGGTGTCAGAACAGGAGAACGAACGATGAATAAAGCGATGAAAGAAATGATAAGCACGCTTGCTTATCTTTTAGGCGTATTGTGTTTGACGTGGCTGGTGATTACTTTTGTGGGGCAGAGGACAGAGGTGGACGGCTCTTCCATGGAACCGATGCTTTCTGACATGGACAATCTGATTGTGGATAAGATTACCTATCGTTTCGCCGACCCGAAAAGATTCGATATCATCGTATTTCCTTTCAAACAGCAGGAGAATACATTTTACATCAAGCGGATCATCGGGCTTCCCGGAGAGACGGTACAGATTGACGTACAGGGCAATATCTATATCAACGGTGAGGTGCTGGAGGAAAGCTACGGCAGGGAGGTCATTTCGCCGGAACATGTGGGAATCGCTATCGATCCCGTTGTCCTGGGGGAGGACGAATACTTTGTCATGGGAGATAACCGCAACAACAGCATGGACAGCCGGGCAGAAATCATAGGAAATATTAAGAGGGAAGATATAGTGGGCAGGGCATGGATCCGCATCTGGCCGTTGTCGAAGTTCGGCATATTGAAGCATCAGTAATAGTGTGAGGGAACCCGGAATGAAAAGTACTACTGAGATAAAGAAGATTCTTCAGGCAGCGTCCATAGAGGAGCTGCCTGAACTTGTAAAAGAGTATTCCGCAGACGAGCGCGCCGGAGTGAGGAAACTGGCGGAGGCGGCAGCGAAGCGGCTTGCCGCGCTGGAACAGGAGAAGAAGCGGATAGAGACGCTGCGGGTATATGAGGAGCAGTACAGGGATTACGACTATATCTGCGGGATAGACGAGGTGGGCAGAGGGCCGCTGGCAGGGCCCGTGGTGGCCGGCGCTGTCATTTTACCCAAAGGCTGCCGCATCCTGTATATAAATGATTCGAAGCAATTGTCCGAAAAAAAGAGAGAGGAGCTTTATGAAATCATCATGGAGCAGGCCGTCTCCTGCGGGGTGGGATATGCCGCGCCGGAGAGGATTGATGAGATCAATATCCTGCAGGCTACATATGAGGCCATGCGTGAGGCAATCGGCAAGCTGACCTGCAGGCCTGATATCCTGCTGAATGACGCAGTGACCATACCGCGGGTCTCCATACCTCAGGTGCCGATTGTCAAGGGGGATGCAAAGAGCATTTCCATCGGCGCTGCCAGCATCATCGCTAAAGTCACAAGGGACAGACTGATGCAGGATTACGATAAGATTTTTCCGGGATATGATTTTGCCCAAAACAAGGGATATGGAAGCACGGGACACATAGAGGCCCTGAGAAAGTATGGGCCTACGCCGATACATCGCAGGAGTTTTATCAAAAATTTCGTACAGGTTTAAGCGTGCAGGACAGGAAAGGAGAGCATAGATGAAACTGACACAGCTCTTTTCGGGAGAGAGCCGAACGGATCAGGCGGCAAAGGCTGCGCCGCCCGCTTCTGCCCAGACGGAACAGCTGGCACGCCAGATTCGGTCCCTTGTGCCGGGACAGACGATCAATGGCGAAATCGTGGCCAGAAATGGCAATGAGGTACAGATCAGGCTTTCCGAGGATATGGTGCTGAATGCCCGGATAGACCGCAATATGAACATCGAAATCGGAAAGAATATGACATTCGAGGTCAAAAACAATGGAAGCGCCCTTACCTTGAGCCCGCTGTTCACCAATGTGGCCACGGACGTGAACGTGCTGAAAGCGCTGGACATGGCGGGACTTCCCTTGAACCGGAACACTGTGGACATGACGGAGCAGCTGATGGCGGCAGGGCTTCCTGTGAACAAGGCCAACCTGCAGCAGATTTTCCGGGAAATCAACAGCTTTCCGCAGGCTTTCGTTTCCGATATCATCAATCTCCACAAGCTGCAGATGCCGGTAAATGAGGGGAATGTAAATCAGATGGCCTCCTACAGGAATCTGAGTTATCAGCTGGTAGACGGAATGAATGATATCCTGGGCACGCTCCCGGAAGTATTCGATTCCATGATGGCCGAGGGAGATGTCCTGGGGGCGGTGAGGCTGTATCAGGAGGTGCTGTCTTTGGCTGGGGAAATGGGTTCTGCCCGGGAACCAGGCATTGCTCAGGAAACGGATGCTGCGCAGGGAATGGGTGCTGGGGGGACTCAGACAGCGGGAGAAACCGGCCAGCCGCTGCAGACTGGTGCCGGCGCGGAGATTATCCTGGACATGGCGGCCGAGGTGGCGGAGGGAATGCGCGGAGAAACGCAGATCAAACCGGGCAGTGCCGGAGCGCAGGCCGGCATGCCGGAAGGTGCGGCGATGGATGCGGTACAGGGCAATCTGCGGGCCGCTGTGGCAGAGGAGGCCATGGGGCTGATAGATTCTTTGCGCCTGCCGCCGGAGGAGGCCGCACAGCTGCAGAACCAGATTCGGCAGTTTGCCGCAGGGCAGATGGATGAGGGGCTTTTCTTCGCGAATCTGGGAGCTCTCGCCGACAGCGCAAGAACCTCTTCGGGCGCTATGCACGCGCTGGAGAGGCTGTTTTCCGGGGAGAATTTCAGAGCCTTTTTTGCTGATTCATTCAAGGCGGACTGGGTGCTGAGGCCGGAGGAACTGGCTGTTCCGGGCAAGGTGGAAGAGCTGTACCGCAGGCTGGACAGACAGCTGAAAGGCCTGACCGGCGCTCTGGAAAATGCGGGGCAGACCGGCAGCGAGGCTTTCCGCGCCGCTGCGTCCATGTCCCAGAATGTGGATTTCCTGCAGCAGCTGAACCAGATGTACAGTTATGTGCAGCTGCCCCTGCATCTGCAGCAGCGGGATGCCCACGGGGACCTCTATGTTTATACAAATAAAAAGAATCTGGCGAAGAAAGACGGGAATGTCAGCGCCCTGCTGCATCTGGACATGGAGCATCTGGGGCCGGTGGATGTATATGTGGCTATGCAGAACAATAAGGTGAACACGAAGTTCTATCTCCGGGACGATGAAATGATAGATTTTATGGCGGCTCATATGGATATTCTGACGGAGCGCCTGCGGAAGCGGGGATATGACTGCAGCTATGCCATGACCACCAGAGAGGAGAAAGGCGGCGAGGCCACGAAAGGAGGGCTGGAGCCTCTCTTAAAACAGGAGCATAGCGTCATGCTCTCCAGATACGCGTTTGATGTAAGGACTTAGCGTGAAGAGACAGAGTAGCAGATAGACGGAGAGGGGCGGACACATGGACGGAAAGAGAGAGAAGGACGGCAAACTGAAACAGGCCATCGCGCTGGAATATGACCCCTCGGACGCGGCTCCCAGAGTCATTGCCAGCGGACGGGGAATCCTTGCGGAGAAAATCATCGAAAAGGCCCAGGAAAGCGATGTGCCCATACACCGGGACGACAAGCTGGCGGACACGCTCTCCCGGTTAGACATCGGGGACATGATACCGCCGGAACTGTATGAAGTGGTGGCGGAGATATTGGTGTTCGTGGACTCTATGGACAAGATAAAGGGGAAGATTAAGAGGTAGTCTTTTTGAACAAGCGCAAGGAGGGAGCGGACTACGAAAGACAGGCGGCGGAATATCTCGCAGAGAACGGCATGCGGATACTGGATATGAACTTCCGCTGCAGAGAGGGAGAAATTGATTTGATTGGCAGGCATCAGGGATATCTGGTGTTCGTGGAGGTGAAGTATCGCAGTACCTCGGAGAAAGGCTATGCACTGGAGGCTGTGGACTACCGCAAGCAACGCCGGATCTGCAGGGTTGCCGATTATTACAGATACACCCATGGACTGGGAGACGATGTGAGTATCAGATATGATGTGGTGGGTATCCAGGGCGCACAGGTGCAGTGGATACAGAACGCTTTTTCACATATTTATACACGCAGGTAAGCGCGGAGGTTACACTATGTTTCAGATAGAGCGGACAGTGAGGGAATACAATCAGAATAATCAGGTTCTGCGGCAGAACTGTGTCCTGACAAAGAGCGGCGATGCGCTGGAATACCTGACTTTTCCTCTGCTGGAGGAGACAGGGATAGTAAAGCATCTGTTCACCACGCGCACAGGCGGAGTGAGCACAGGGGAATTTTCCGCTATGAACTTCAGTGTGGACAGAGGAGACAGTAGTAAGAACGTGCTGGAAAACTATGGGAGGATTGCGGAGGCTTTTGGGTGCAGGGTGGAGGATATGGCAGCCTCCCATCAGACCCACACCACGAATATCCGGCGTATGACAGCCTCGGATAAGGGAAAGGGAATCCTGCGCCCCCGGGATTACTCGGACGTGGACGGGATGGTGACGGATGAGGCGGGGCTTGTGCTGGTGACTTTCTACGCGGACTGTGTGCCGCTTTATTTCGTGGATCCGGTCCATCGTGCCATCGGACTGGCGCATTCCGGCTGGCGGGGCACTGTGGGCAGGATGGGAGAGCGCATGGTACAGGCTATGGAAAAGCATTTCGGGAGCAGGCCGGAGGACTTATACGCGGCGGTCGGCCCCTCTATCTGCCGCGACTGCTATGAGGTCAGCGAGGATGTGGCGGTACAGTTCATCCGCATGCTGGGAGAAGAAGTGGCAGCGCCCGGAAAGGGGCCCGGGAAGTATCAGCTGGATCTGTGGCTTGCCAATAAGCTTATTCTGGAGCAGGCGGGACTTCCGCCCTCGCACATCGCTGTGACGGATATCTGTACCTGCCACAACAGCGATTACCTGTTCTCCCACCGGGCCAGCGGCGGAAGACGGGGGAATGTGGCTGCGTTCCTGGCATTGAAAGATTAAGAAAACATTCATATTTTTGTTAGATAACATTTAAAAAAGATATGCTTTAATTATCTTCAGGCAAATGTGGAAGAGGAGCATTTCAGGAAGACGGAGTGAAGGAATATGGCTAATATACTCGTGTGTGATGATGACAGGGAAATCGTGGACGCGATAGAGATTTACTTAAACCAGGACGGGCACAGCATTTTTAAGGCCTACGACGGGAAGCAGGCGATTGATTTACTGAAGAAGGAAGAAATCCATCTGCTGATCATGGACGTGATGATGCCGAAGCTGGACGGTATCCGCGCCACCCTGAAGATTCGGGAGTACAGCAGCATCCCCATCATCATGCTGTCCGCAAAATCCGAGGACACGGACAAGATTCTCGGGCTGAACATCGGCGCGGACGACTATATCACGAAGCCTTTCAATCCGCTGGAGCTGGTGGCGCGGGTGAAGTCCAATCTCCGCCGCTATACTTCCCTTGGGAGCCTGAATACGGAGAGCAAGTCGGTCTATCAGGTGGGAGGCCTGGTGATCAATGACGACACGAAGCAGGTAACCGTGGATGGGGAGCCTGTTAAGATGACTCCCATTGAATACAATATCCTGCTGCTTCTGATGAAGAACCAGGGCAGGGTATTCTCCATCGACCAGATTTATGAGAGCATCTGGAACGAGGACGCCATAGGCGCGGACAATACGGTGGCGGTACATATCCGCCATATCAGGGAGAAGATTGAAATCAATCCGAGAGAGCCCAGATATCTGAAAGTGGTCTGGGGGGTGGGCTATAAAATCGACAAACAATAACGGAGGCCTATGAAAATAAAGAGATTTAAAAGATTGTGCCTGGAGCTGCTGCAGCATCTGCTGGCGGCCGGTATTATGATGACCGTGGCAAGTCTGCTTCTGAATTCCTATATCGCGGTGGATTCTATCGACGGCCCCAAGGTCTACCGGATTTTTCCCATCGATACAGGGCTGGAGTTTGAGGAGTCTGAGATCTATCAGGACTTGTTTCGGAACGCTGTTTCCGATATCACGCAGCTGGTAGCCTTGAAAGGGCAGCTGGAGACGGACGGCGTCCTGAATCCCTCTAAAAAAATCGATGTGACAGAGTACGCCAGCGAGATAGGGGAAGATTCAGGCTGCGCCCTTACGGCGGTCTATACATTGGACGATATTGTCAAATGGGGGAAGTCCGGCGTGGAATATACGGACCGTTTCATGAGCATGACGGAATTCGTGAACTATTTCGGCTATTGTATCTACCCGGAGAATTTCAAGCTGGACGAGTATGACCAGCTTTGTTTTGATGATTTCTATCATGTGGGGGAAGAAGCGGAAGACGGAGGGGATGAGAGTCCGGAACCGGAAACAGGGGAGGATATGCCGGCCGCGCTTTCCGGCAAGACCATGGAAGAAATCGCCGCGCTCTCGGAAAAGCTGGAGGAGAGCACCCAGGAACAGCTGGAGGATATGGTCTTTTCCCATATCATGTCGGAGAATCTTGACGGTATAAATCTATCCAGAGAGGATGACGGCAGCCTGACTGTGTACATCCCCATGCTGAACTGCCGTTATGCCACGGTGGACGGAGAGAGGCAGCTGACGGCTTATGCACAGAACTGGATCGATTATATCAAGCTGCAGGAAAATGTAGTGGCGGCAATCGACAGCCTCACAGTCAACTATCAGCGCTATCAGATTTGTAATGAAGCCTATAAGGGGACCAACAGCAATGTGAAGTACATGGTGCGCATGATGACGGATAAGGGAATGTGCACTTATACGAATGTGCCTAATCTGGCCGGGCTGGAGGACAATGAGGTCACGGAGTCCTTTAATGAGTACAGACGTTATCTGATTTATTATCCGGACAGTCTGGTGTTCATGGGGAATACGATTTTCAGCGAAGAGGAGATAGACGAATATATCGGCGTATATAGCTATGCCTATCCTGATACTACCCACATCTGGCTGGGGGTAGATTCCAGATACGCCATCGAAGGAGACGCATTCCACACAGCGAATGCTATTTATCAGAAAATCGTGCCCAATGTGGGACGGTTTATTATGCTGACGATGATGCTGGCCCTTTTCTGGCTGGGAATCGGAATCTATCTGACAGTTACCGCGGGTACAGCAATCGGGGAGAATGGGGAGCAGGTACAGTATCTGAATCGTTTCGATAAGCTGTGGACAGAGCTTCTGCTTCTCCTGGCGGCAGGTTTTGTCTATGGCGGCCTGCAGGGATATCAGATAATCGTGGAAATTGCGGAGACTGCGGGAGTCGTGCCCACCCGGCTTATGGGGGTCGAACTGACGAAACTGTACCGCTATGGCTTGTTTGCGGTGTACGGTATCTATGTCAGTGTGTGCTTCGGCATCGTCTGGCACAGCATAGTGCGCCGGATGAAAGCAGGCAGTCTGCTGCAGGGGAGTTTTCTGCATTTTGCATACAGGGGAATCGACAATGCTGTCAGATTTATTTTACGCCACAAGAATTCCGCAGTCAGTATGCTGCTGCCCTATAATATGTTCCTCTTTACGAACCTGCTGGGAATTGTCACCACATATAAACTGTGGGACAGGCATATGTACGCTTTCCTGATTCTTGCCGCCATGGTGGTGATGGACGGAATCATAGGCGTTTTCCTGCTCAGGAGGAATGCGGAACAGGCAGAGATTGTGGAGGGCATTCACAGGATACGGGATGGGGAAGTGGAGTATAAAGTGGATGCGGACAGTCTCCACGGTTCCAGCAAAGAAGTGGCCATTGCGGTGAACAATATCGGAGAGGGTATCCGCAAGGCGGTGAAGACCAGCATGGAGGACGAGCGGATGAAGACAGAGCTGATTACTAATGTCTCTCATGACCTGAAGACACCGCTTACTTCCATCATCAGTTATGTGGATCTGCTGAAAAGGCTGCGCATCCAGGAGGAGCCTGCAAAGGGATACATCAATATCCTGGACAGCAAGGCACAGCGCCTGAAGCAGCTGACGGATGACCTGGTGGAAGCCTCCAGGATTTCTTCAGGAAGCATTGTGCTGGAAAAGGAAAAACTGAACCTGACGGAGCTGCTCAATCAGGGAATAGGAGAATTCTCCGAAAAGATGGAGGAGTGCAGACTGCAGGTGGTATTCGACCAGGCTGACGCCCCGGCCTATATCTATGCGGACAGCCGCAGAATGTGGCGTGTACTGGAAAACCTGTTCAACAATATCTGCAAATACGCCCTGGAGGGCACCAGGGTCTACATTGATATGGCGATGGAGAAAGGGCGGATAGAGGTATCTGTCAAAAACATCTCCAGACAGCAGATGAGCGTCCGGCCGGAAGAACTGGCGGAACGCTTCATCAGGGGTGATTCTTCCCGGACCACAGAGGGCAGCGGCCTGGGGCTTTCCATTGCGAAAAGCCTGGTCCAGGTGCATGGAGGAGACTTTGAGATTCTGATGGACGGGGATCTGTTCAAGGTGCGGCTGGCTTTTCCGGAATACGACGAAAACGCCGCTTCTGATTAATTCATCTCAAATGCCTGACGATTGTTGTAGGATTCCAGGATGCTGTGAATCTTGCCGGTAGGCGTCAGGGCGTTGTTGAGAGAGGCGTCATGGTTCATGAAATCGATCAGGGAGGCCACGAACTTGCTCATGTCCGCCTCGATGAAATAAGGTCTGCTGTAAAGCGCGGGAGGCAGATAAGCCAGGTCTGTGGTGACTACTTTATCGAAATATCCCATCTCATAAGCTTCGTCAAAGGACTCAAGACCATCGGTAAAGAGCCCGAAAGTACAGCAGATGAAGACCCGCCTGGCATTCATCTGCTTCAGCTGCCTGGCAGTGTCGAGCATGCTCTGGCCGGAGGAGATGATATCGTCTATGACGATGACATCTTTGCTGTCGATATTATCGCCCAGGAATTCGTGGGCCACGATGGGGTTCCTGCCGTTTACTATGGTGGAGTAGTCCCGGCGCTTATAGAACATGCCGGTGTCCACGCCTAAGACGGTGGAGAAATAAATAGCGCGGTCCATGGCCCCCTCATCGGGACTGATGACGACCAGATGCTCTTTGTCCACGATCAGATCCTCTTCCGAGCCAAGGAGCGCCTTGATGAACTGATAGGGAGTGGTGAAATTGTCGAAGCCGCTCAGGGGAATGGCGTTCTGGACTCTGGGATCGTGGGCGTCAAAGGTGATGAAATTGCTGATGCCCATGTCCCGCAGCTCCCGCAGGGCGAAAGCGCAGTCTAAGGATTCACGGCCGTTCCTCTTATGCTGTCTGCTCTCGTAGAGGAAAGGCATGATGACATTGATTCTGTGGGCCTTGCCGTTGCAGGCGGAGATGACGCGTTTTAAATCCTGATAATGGTCATCCGGGGACATATGGTTCACATGGCCGTGCATATTATAGGTGATGCTGTGGTTGCAGACATCCACCAGCAGAAAGAGATCCTTGCCGCGGATGGACTCCTGAAAAGAGGCTTTGGCCTCGCCGCTTCCAAAACGGGGCGTCTCTACTTCTGCCAGATAGTTGTCTTCACTGTAGCCCTGAAAAGCAGGATCTGTCTTTACCTTGTCGTTGTGGATGCTCTTTCGGAACTCTACCAGATAATCATTGATTCTTTTACCCATTTTCTTTGCGGAAGAAAGCGCGACGATTTTTAACGGAGCTACGGGCATGGCGTTCTCAATCTCATGTAAATTAGGCATATGTCCTCCCTGTGATGTAGAAAGTATACTACATTACACCAGAATTTACCGTTCTGCACTGGTTAAACGCATATGACTGGTGCCGTGTAGTCAGATTTCCCGGAAATTTAACTGTTAAGCAGTATAAATTGAGCGTACACATATTTTATATCATTATACTAGTGACACGTCAAGAAATTTCTTGTATGATTAGAGTGTGAAAAGTTTATCTGAGACAAAAAGGAAGTGTAAGACCGATGCGGGAAAAGACACATATTGTGAAGAGGGTCCTTCCGGGAAGTATTGCGGAGGAACTGGAGATAGAGGCGGGGGACAGGCTTGTTTCTATTGACGATGCGGAGATTGAGGATATTTTTGATTATCAGTTCATGATCCAGGATACTTATGTTGAGCTGGTACTGGAGAAGCCGGACGGGGAGCAGTGGCTGCTGGAGGTGGAGAAAGACTATGATGAGGATCTGGGGCTGGAGTTTGAGAATGGATTGATGGATGAATACCGGCACTGCCGCAATAAGTGCGTGTTCTGCTTCATCGATCAGATGCCTCCGGGGATGCGGGATACTTTATATTTCAAGGATGATGATTCCAGGCTTTCTTTTCTGCAGGGGAATTATGTGACGCTGACTAATATGTCGGAGCATGATGTGGACAGAATCTGCAGGTACAGGCTGTCGCCTATCAACATCTCTTTCCATGCCATGAATCCGGAGCTTCGCTGTAAAATGCTGAACAACCGCTTCGCGGGGGAGGCCCTGAAGAAAGTGGACAGGCTGATGGAGGCCGATATCCATATGAACGGACAGATTGTGCTCTGTAAGGGGCTGAATGACGGGAAAGAGCTGGAATACAGCATCACCCGGCTGATGGAATATATTCCGAATCTGGAGAGTGTCTCTGTGGTGCCCGTAGGGCTGACGAAATACCGTGAGGGGCTGTATCCGCTGGAGCCTTTCGGGAAAGAGGAGGCGGAGGCTGTCATCAATCTGATTGAGGGATTCCAGAGGGAGTGCTATGGGAAATACGGCACCCATTTCGTACACGCCAGCGATGAATGGTACATTCTGGCGGAGAGGGAACTGCCGGAGGCGGAGCGCTATGACGGATACCTGCAGCTGGAGAACGGCGTGGGGATGTTGCGTCTTCTGACGGATGAATTTGAAGAAAAAATGGAAGAACAAGTAAAAAAAGACGGTTTTCCGAATACTGCGCCAAAAGGGGAGATAGCCATGGCCACGGGAAAGCTGGCATATCCCTATATTCAGAGGATGGCGGAGCGGCTGATGGAGGCCTGTCCGGGAGTGAAGCTAATGGTCTATCCCATCACGAATTTCTTTTTCGGAGAGATGATCACGGTGTCCGGGCTAATCACGGGGCAGGACCTGCTGGCGCAGCTTCAGGACAAGCCCCTTGGACGCTGCCTGCTCCTGCCGGAGAACATTCTCCGCAGCGGTGAGGATGTTTTTTTAGACGATTATAGGCTGCCGGAATTGGAAAAAGCTTTACAAGTGCCGATTAATATTGTAAAATCAAGCGGAAACGATTTTGTGGATTCCGTGCTGGCGGCAGTGTCAAGATAACAACAGTCCTGTCTTCTGGCTGGCGGAAAGGCGCACGCTTTGCCTATGCCGGGCGGAATCCGGAACAGATATATGAGAGGTGAATTATGGCAAAGAGAAGCAGGAAACCGATCGTGGCAGTGGTGGGAAGACCCAATGTGGGGAAATCGACCCTGTTCAATGCCCTGGCAGGAGAGCGGATATCCATTGTGCAGGATACCCCCGGCATCACGCGCGACAGGATTTATACGGATGTGACCTGGCTGGACAGGACCTTTACTCTGATAGACACAGGCGGCATAGAGCCGGACAGTAAGGATATCATATTGTCCCAGATGCGGGCACAGGCCCAGATCGCCATTGATACGGCTGATGTGATTATTTTCCTTGTGGATGTAAAGCAGGGACTGGTGGACGCGGACGACAAGGTGGCGGACATGCTGCGCCGCTCCCGCAAGCCGGTGGTGCTGGTGGTCAACAAGGTGGACAGCGTGAACAAGTATTCCGCTGATGTGTTTGAATTCTATAACTTGGGCATCGGCGAGCCTCATCCCATCTCGGCGGTGAACAGGTTGGGGCTTGGCGACATGCTGGAGGAGGTGATTTCCCATTTCAGCAAGGAGGCGCCGGAGGAGGAAGAGGACGAGCGCACAAGGGTGGCGATTGTAGGGAAGCCCAATGTGGGGAAATCCTCTCTGATCAACAAGCTTTTGGGCGAGGAGCGCCTTATCGTGTCCGATATCGCGGGAACCACCAGAGATGCCGTGGACACAGAGATTGTCCGCAATGGAAAGGAATATGTGTTCATCGACACGGCGGGACTGCGCAGGAAGAACAAGATAAAAGAACAGCTGGAGCACTATATGATTGTGCGCGCCGTTGGCGCGGTAGAGCGGGCGGATATCGTGGTGCTGATCATCGACGCGGTGGAGGGGGTCAGCGAGCAGGACGCGAAGATTGCCGGGATAGCCCATGACAGGGGCAAGGCAGTCATCATAGCGGTGAATAAATGGGATGCGGTGGAAAAGGATGACAAGACCATCTACCGCGTCACTGAAAAGGTGCGCAATGTCCTGTCCTACATGCCCTATGCGGAAATCATCTTCATATCGGCTCTGACCGGACAGCGTCTGGGCAAGCTGTTCGAAGTCATCGACATGGTCAGCGAGAACCACGCCATGAGAGTGGCCACCGGCGTGCTGAATGAGATCATGGCGGAAGCGGTGGCCATGCAGCAGCCGCCCTCTGACAAGGGCAAGAGACTGAAGCTGTACTATATCACCCAGGTTGCCGTAAAGCCGCCCACTTTCGTCATCTTTGTGAATAAGAAGGAACTGATGCATTTCTCCTATACCAGATATATTGAGAACCAGATTCGGGATACTTTTGGATTCAGAGGTACGCCGCTTCGCTTCATCATCAGAGAACGAAATGAAGAAAAGCATTCATAATGAAGAAGAGCATTCATAGAAAAGGAGCAGTAGATTTTATGGAAAGGATTATTTGTTTGCTGATAGGCCATGTTTTTGGTCTGTTTCAGACCGCCTATTTCTACGGCAAGGCACATGGAATCGACATCCGGCAGCATGGAAGCGGAAATGCCGGCACCACCAACGCCTTGCGGGTGCTGGGGACGAAAGCCGGGCTGATTGTACTGGCCGGGGACTGCCTGAAATGTATCGCGGCGGTGGTGATAACGAGACTGCTCTTTGGAGAGAGCCATCCGGACACGATATATCTGCTCTGTCTCTATGCAGGGGCAGGAGCCGTTCTGGGACATAATTATCCCTTTTATATGGGATTTAAGGGAGGAAAGGGAATCGCCGCCACGGCAGGGCTGATTCTTTCTTTCCATCCGTATTTCATCATTATGGGCGTGGCGGTGTTCTTCGGGATTTTCTTTTCCACCCATCTGGTTTCGCTGGGATCTCTTCTGGTGTATCTGGGCTTTGTGATAGAGATGGTGGTATGCGGGCAGAACGGGGTGTTCGCCGGTATGAGCCAGTCGCATCTGAATGAGATGTATATCCTCTCTTTCCTGCTGGCCGCGCTGGCTTACTGGAAGCACCGGGAGAATATCGTGCGCCTGCTGCAGGGCAATGAGAGGAGAACCTATCTGTTCAGGAAGAACAAGGTGGATGTAGAAGAGCCTGGCGACAAAAAGGAATAAAAGCAATAGGAAGCAGAGAGCGGATATCTGCGGAAAAGGGGGATTATGGCCAAGGTTAGTATCATTGGTGGAGGAAGCTGGGGCATCGCGCTGGCGGTGCTGCTGCGGGGTAACGGACATGAGATTACTGTCTGGTCAGCGCTGGATAAGGAAATCGAGATGCTGCGGGAGAATCACGAGCACAAGATGCTGCCCGGGGTAAAGCTGGCGGAGGATATGGCGTTCACCACGGATGACAAAGAGGCAGTAGAGGGAAAGGACTTGCTGATCATGGCGGTGGCCAGTTCTTATACCAGGTCCACAGCCCACAGGCTAAAGCCTTATGTGGCGGACGGACAGAAGATTCTGAACGTGGCCAAGGGAATCGAGGAGCATACGGTGATGACGCTCTCCGAAATCATCGAACAGGAGATTCCCCAGGCGGATGTGGCGGTGATGTCCGGCCCCTCTCATGCGGAGGAAGTAGGGCGGGGCGTCCCCACTACTATAGTAGTAGGAGCGAAATCAAAAGCCACTGCGGAATATATCCAGAATCTGTTCATGAATGAGGTGTTCCGGGTCTATATCAGCCCGGATATCCTGGGTATGGAACTGGGAGGAGCGCTTAAGAATGTGGTGGCCCTGGCTGCGGGTATCGCGGACGGCCTGGGGTACGGCGACAATACAAAGGCGGCCCTGATTACCAGAGGCATCACGGAGATTGCCAGGCTGGGCACCGCCATGGGCGGCAGGTTCGAGACTTTCTGCGGTCTGACAGGAATCGGGGATTTGATAGTCACCTGTGCCAGCATGCATTCCAGGAACCGCCGGGCGGGCATCCTGATCGGACAGGGGAAGACCTGCGACGAGGCCATGGCAGAGGTCAAGATGGTGGTGGAGGGCGTGCACTCCGCCAAGGCGGCCATGGAGCTGGCGCAGAAGTATAATGTGCAGCTGCCTATCATCGAACAGGTGAACGCAGTGCTGTTTCAGGGAAAGAGCGCGGCCTTGGCGGTGCGGGAGCTGATGCTGCGGGATAAGAAGCTCGAGGTGTCCGATCAGCCCTGGCCAGTGTGAGAAGAAGTTCTGGCTTGGCATCGTTTTGGGTTTTTAGGATACAGGCACACTTCATATACGGCGTCATATGCTGTATATGAGGGGGGTGCGAGATGGATAATGTGATTATCATGGCATTGGTTGCAACGCTTGGGACCTGGTCTGTGACGGCTTTGGGCGCTGCAACCGTTGTTTTTTTCCGGACACCGAATGGCCGGGTGCTGAATCTGATGCTGGGCTTTGCGGCGGGAGTCATGGTTGCGGCCAGCTTCTGGTCCTTGCTCCAGCCTGCCATCGAAAGAGCGGAGGCCATGGGGGGAGCGCCGCCTTTTCTGGTAGCTACGGGGGGATTCCTCTGCGGCGCGGGATTTATGTGGATTTCGGATAAAATCGTCTCCTATGCCAGAAACAGGGCGGACAGCGCTCAGGGAGAGCCGGGCGCCCGCATGAATAGGATTATCATGCTGGTGCTGTCGATTACGCTCCACAATATACCGGAGGGGCTGGCAGTAGGAGTCGCCTTTGGGACTCTGCGCGGCGACAGAGCCGGCATGGAGAATCTGATGGGCGCTGTGACGGTGGCAGTAGGCATAGGGCTGCAGAATTTCCCGGAGGGCGCGGCAGTCTCCATCCCTTTGAGGCGGGAGGGATACTCCCGGAAAAAAGGATTCCTGCTGGGGCAGGCTTCCGGCATGGTAGAGCCGGTGGCGGGAGTGATCGGCGCGCTTCTGGTGGTGTATATGGAGGCCATTCTGCCCTTTGCCCTTTCTTTCGCGGCGGGGGCGATGATACTGGTGGCCGTCCACGAGCTGATACCCGAATGCCAGAGGAATCAGCAGAAAGAGCCGTATTCCGCGACTATGGGAATCATTCTGGGATTCGCGGTGATGATGCTGCTTGACGTGATGCTGGGATGACGGAACGGTTATCGGGCCGCCTCGAAGCATGTGCGGAAACGAAAAGGATCAAAGATACGACAGAAGAGAGGAGCTTTGCTGAGTTATGGAACAGACGGGATTTCAGAAAAAGACAGACGCTAATACGCTGACAGAGGGACGCCCCTGGAAGCTTCTGCTTCTGTTTTCCTTTCCCTTGATGGCAGGAAATATCTTCCAGCAGATGTATACCATGGTGGATACTGCTGTGGTGGGCAAGGTTCTGGGGGTGGAGGCGCTGGCCGCGCTGGGGTCGGTGGACTGGCTGAATTGGCTGACGCTGGGAATCATCCAGGGGTTCGCACAGGGATTCTCTATCCTGATGGCACAGAAGTTCGGTGCCGGCGAGTATGGAAGGCTGCGCCAGGTCATCACCAATTCTATCGTGCTGGCAGCGGTATGTGCCGTTTCCCTGACTTTTGTCAGCGAGGGAATCGCGGGAGCAGTGGTATCGCTGCTCCGCACACCGGAAGAAATCCGTCCGATTTCCATGGCATATCTGAGGATTCTGTTTGCCGGCCTGCCTATTGTGATGGTGTACAATCTGGCGGCGGCAATCCTGCGGGCCTTGGGCAACGGCAGGAAACCTCTGATTGCCATGGTAATCGCCTCCCTGACCAATATTGTGCTGGATTTAGTGTTCGTCATGGTCCTGCACTGGGGCGTACAGGGCGCGGCCATCGCCACGCTGATTGCCCAGTGCCTGTCGGCGGCGTACTGTATCTGGCATATCCGCCGTATTGAGGTGCTCCAGATAAAGAAAGAGGACTGGAAGCTGGAGGGGACTCTCTGCGGCAGGCTGATGATGTTCGGACTGCCCATGGCTTTCCAGAATACCGTCATTTCAGTGGGAGGAATGATTGTCCAGACCATCGTCAACGGTTTCGGAGTCGTATTCATCGCGGGAGTCACGGCCACCAATAAGCTGTACGGAATCCTGGAGGTTGCCGCCACATCCTACGGCTATGCAATGACCACTTATTCCGGCCAGAACCTGGGAGCAGGAAAAATCCGCAGGATTTCAGAGGGGATGCGTGTAGGAATCGGAATCGCCATAATCACATCCATACTCATCATGGCCGCCATGCTGGGCTTTGGAAGATGGATTCTGGCCTGGTTCCTGCCGGCCGACGCGCAGCAGAGCATAGAGGCGCTGGATATAGCTTACCGTTATCTGGCTATCATGGCGGTATTCCTGCCGGTACTGTATATCCTGCATGTGGCCAGGAGCTGCATTCAGGGATTGGGGAATACCATGCTGCCCATGGTCTCCGGCGTGGCGGAATTCGTCATGAGAACAGGAGCAGCATTGCTGCTGCCCCTGATGTTCGGAGAAAATGGTATTCTGTTTGCGGAAATCCTCGCCTGGATTGGCGCGGATGTGATTCTGATTCCGAGCTACTTCTATATGGTGCACAGGCTTCCGGCCGAGAGGGAGATTTCCGGGGAAACTTAAGCCAGTATCTGATTCAGAGTCTCGAACAGGGCGTCTACATCAATGGGCTTTGCAATGTGGCCGTTCATGCCGCATTTCAGGGCCTCTTTTTTATCTTCCTCAAAGGCGTTGGCGGTCATTGCCAGGATGGGGATATTGGAAAGCTCCGAATCCTCCAGCTGACGGATTACAGTGGCCGCTTCGTATCCGCTCATCACCGGCATCTGCACATCCATCAATATCAGCTGGTAATAGCCAGGGGCGGATTTCAGCAGCATATCCACGGCGACCTTGCCGTTGTCGGCAATCTCCACAGTGAATCCGGCTTCGCTCAGGATAGCATTCGCGATTTCCTGATTCAGCTCATTGTCTTCGGCTAACAGGATGCGTCCTGTATGGCGCGGGAGATTCTTTCTGTCTTCCTCTTTCTCTTGTTCTGCCTCGGCATGGAAAACGGAATAAAGGCAGCTGCGCAGTTCGGACATGAACAGCGGTTTGCTGCAGAAAGCTGTGACGCCTGCTTCTCTGGCCTCGTCCTCGATATCTGACCAGTCGTATGCGGTCAGAACGATGATGGGGACATCCTCCCCCATTTCCTTTCTGATCCGCCGGGCAATCTCTATACCGTTTAAGTCCGGCAGCAGCCAGTCGATAATGTAGACAATGTAGCAATCGCCCCGGGTCACGGCCTGATGGGTGCGCAGTATGGCTTCTCTTCCTGACATGGTCCACTCGGCGCGCATGCCAATCTGCTGGAGCATGAGAGATACGCTGTCGCAGGTGTTGAAGTCGTCATCTACCACCAATGCCCTGCAGTTTGCCAGTTCAGGGATGGACGGCAGCTCTTTCTGGGATGAAAGCAGGCGGAAAGTGAGGGATACGGTGAACTCAGTGCCCACATTCTGTTCGCTTTTTACTGTGATGGAGCCGTTCATCATGTCCACAATGTTCTTGGTGATGGCCATCCCCAGACCTGTTCCCTGAATCTTGCTGATGGTGGAGCTGCGTTCCCGTTCAAAAGGCTCGAAGATACGCATTACAAATTCTTCGCTCATGCCGATGCCGGTATCTTTGATCGTGAATTCGTAATTTGCGTAACCAGCCGCAGCGCCGGGCTTTTCTTTGATCCGCATGCTGACAATTCCTCCCGCACCTGTATATTTGATAGAATTGCTTAACAGGTTCAGCAGAAGCTGATTCAGGCGAAGCCGGTCACAATAGATTCCCTCGTGGCGCACATCCACGGCATCGATATAGAATTCCAGCTGCTTAGCCCGGATATCCGCCTGCACGATATTGCGGAGCCCGTGCAGAATGTCGGGCAGACTGCATTCCTGCTCCTCCAGATGCATCTTGCCGCTTTCAATGCGGCTCATATCCAGGACATCATTGATCAGGCTCAGCAGATGATTGCTGGAAGTCATGATTTTCTTCAGGTATTCGGCCACCTGCTCTTTATGTTTGATATGCGTTATGGCTAAAGCGGTAAAGCCGACGATAGCATTCATGGGCGTGCGGATATCGTGGGACATATTGGACAGGAATGTGCTCTTGGCCTTGCTGGCCCGGTTCGCCTGAAGAAGCGCATCCTCCAGCAGCCCCTTTTGCTCCATCTCCCTGCGGGTCTCTTCATCCACGCTGCGCAGTCCCAGGACCATGCTGTGGCTTTCATTCCACTCGCCCGCGCGCACGACTTTCAGCTGATAATATTTCACTTCACCGTTTTGAATGGCGCGATAATTGGTGTAAAACAGCAGTTTCTGCGTCAGCCCCTCCCTTATTTTTTCAAGGGTGAGGAATTCGTGCAGCATATCCCGATCCTCTTCATGGACACAGCTTTGGATATAGAGCCTCATCGTTTTGGAAAACGACAATTTCCCGGCGAAGATAGTGCCGAACAGAGAGCCATCGCTGTCCCTGATCTGGAGCAGCCGCCCCTCCTCTGTATCGAGGTCAAAGGAGCAGACGAGATTGTAGTCAACTGTCAGGGCCTGAACCAGTTCCACCTGATGCCGTTCGGCTTTCAGCCGTTCTTTGTCCTCGCGCTGCTTTTGGTCAGTGAAATCCAGCAGGAAACGCTGATAGGCCAGATTGCCGTGTTCTCTTATGAGCTTGATATTGCCCATGATATACAGGATATTGCCGTCTTTATGCCGGATGCGGTATTCCACGCCGACACTGTCCCCTTCTTTTGTCAGGGACAGGATAGATTGGCGGAGACTTTCCTGGTCTTCAGGTAATACAGAAGATGCCACCATATTGAAACCATTAGCCATTAGTTCCTCCTGGGATTCATAGCCCAGGATATCCAGAGCGGACTTATTGATGCTGATAATCCTGGAACCGTCCAGTGTATGGCACATGACCCCGCATTCCAGGGTAGTGAAGATGGTTTCGAGAGTCTGGTTCTTTTGGAGGATTTCCCGTTCATATTCCCGTTCCTGCGTCACATCGATGGCTACTCCCACCGTGCCCATGACGCTGCCGTCCAGGTCATACAGGGGGGATTTATAAGTAGTGAGCAGCTTCGTTCCACCCCCGGTGCTCACCACTTCCTCAGACACAGAAGTAATTTGCTTGTCCATGACCTCAAAATCGGATTCCATGCAGTCGCCGGCATTGTTGGCAGGATCGTTGGGATCCACATCCCAGATGTAGAAATGATCTCGTCCTTCAACCTGCTGCTTCGTCTTGCCCACGGTCTTGCAGAAGCTGTC
The DNA here is from genome assembly GCF_943193215.1 of Acetatifactor aquisgranensis. Lineage (NCBI taxonomy): Bacteria > Bacillati > Bacillota > Clostridia > Lachnospirales > Lachnospiraceae > Acetatifactor > Acetatifactor aquisgranensis. The sequence goes on from NZ_CALPDH010000021.1 coordinate 45,764, forward strand.
GTTTACCTTTATATGGAGCCCTTCCCTGCTTTTGTACCAGATAAGGTTGGGGACATGGTTGATGGTAGCCTCCAGAAATTGGCTGGTCTCCCAGAAATCCTTGTCTGTCTTGCAGGTCTGCTGCCATCTCAGAAAACGGAATGAGATTTCCTCTTCTGACATGGGGATGGTCCATATATCCCTGATCTGGTCCAGCCAGCCTGACAAAAGGGGAATCTGGCTTTTTTCTGCCAGAACGACAAGCGCGGCCGCCTCCCGCTTTCCGGAGAGAAGCGCCGGCAGTGTCTGAGCGACATCCATCTCCTGCAGATTCACGAAAATGACGTCCGCAAGAGCAAGCTGACCGGCTTCGGGAGCATCGCTTTCTGAGAATTCATGGGAGAAATGCGCAAGGGGCGGCATGCTCTTTATGATGTCAAATAACCTGCGCTGTCGGCCTGTCAAATAAAAATGAATATGACAATGGTACATATCCGTGGTCTCCTTTGATATATTTCTTAATAGTGTGGTTATCTGTAAATGGCCTCAACGATTTCCCGGGTCGTCTTGGGTTTGTTCATGGCATAGATATGTATGTCGTTTACGTCATTTTCCTGGAGGTCGCGAATCTGCCGGATGGCGTAATCGATGCCGGCCTTGCACATATCCTCTTTATTGTCCCCGTAGGTGGCTATCAGATTGGACAGCGCCCTGGGGATGCTGGAACCGGAGAGGGTGACGGTGGTGCCCAGCTGACTGGCGGAGGTGATAGGCATGATACCCGCACAGATTGGGACAGTGATTCCTTTCTTTTCAGCTTTTTCAAGGAAAGAATAGTAATAGTCGTTGTCGAAGAACATCTGGCTGATGAAAAATTCCGCTCCTGCATCCTGCTTCTTTTTCAGGTTGTTCAAATCGGATTCCAGGCTGAAGCTTTCATAATGCTTTTCCGGATAGCAGGCTCCGGCTATATGAAGAGCTTCATTTTCTTTCAGGAACCGCATCATGTCGCTGGCATGGGCGAAATCCCGGGAATTGAACTGCTCGTCGGTCATATCTTTCGGGCGGTCGCCGCGCAGGGCCAAGACATAGCTGATATTGTGTTCTTTCAGGGCTGCGGCGTACTGCTGCAGGCTTTCCTGTCTGCTGCCTACACAGGTCATGTGGGCCATGGCATCTATCCCCAAGGTGTTCTGGATATAGGATGCGATTTCGACGGTCTTGCCGGCGCGGCTTCCTCCGGCGCCGTAAGTGACGCTGATGAAATCCGGGGACAGGGCGCCCAGCGCGTCCATCACCTGAAAGGCGGATTCAAAATCCCCGTCCTTTTTCGGGGGGAAAACTTCAAAAGAAAGAGAACGCTTATGGTTGAACAAATTCTGCAACATTGTAAAATCACCTTATTTTCCTTAGTTTAGTCTTGATTTTGCATCGATAATATCGTAACATGAAAGAGAATGAAATTCAAGGGAAAGGTGTGTGAAATGATATGGAACAGCAGGGATTTCAGGGAACGGGGGAATATGTGGCCAGTGAGGAGCTCATGGCCAGTGTGAATATCGCGATTGCATTGAAGAAGCCTCTATTGATCAAGGGGGAGCCGGGCACAGGCAAGACCATGCTGGCGGAGGCCGTGGCCAAGGCTCTGGGGAAGCGGCTGATCATCTGGAACATCAAGTCCACCACCAAGGCCCAGGAGGGGCTGTACGTGTATGACACCATCCAGCGCCTCTACGACGGGCAGTTCGGCGAGGAGGGTGTGGACGACATCGCCCATTACATCAAGCTGGGCAAGCTGGGGGAGGCCTTTGACAGCGAGGAGCAGGTGGTGCTCCTGATAGACGAGATCGACAAGGCGGATCTGGAGTTCCCCAACGATCTGCTGTGGGAGCTGGATCAGATGGAGTTCTACATCAATGAGACCAAGCGGACAGTGAAAGCCAAGCAGCGCCCCATCGTGATCATCACCTCCAACGCGGAGAAGGAGCTGCCGGACGCGTTCCTGCGCCGCTGCATCTTCCATTACATCGATTTCCCGGACAGGGAGCTGATGGAGGAAATCGTGCGGGTGCATTATCCGGACGTGGAGGAGAACCTGCTGAAGAATGCCATGGAGGTGTTCTACAATATCCGCGCCATCCGGGATATCCGGAAGAAGCCCAGCACTTCCGAGCTGATTGACTGGATCAATGCCCTGCAGATCGGGGGGATTCCGGCGGACACCATCCGCAAGGCGCTGCCTTTCGTGGGGGTGGTGGTGAAGAAGGACGAAGATCTCCAACTGGTGCGGAGCGAGCCGAATCTGTAAGGCGGCTGTCTTGCGGCAAAAGGGCGTGGGTGATGGCCGTCCGTCGAACGTATTTTTGAGGGATGTGAAATCCTTCAAATGGACAGGCCGGCCACAGGGACATGGAAAATATTCTCGAACAAAGCCGATGACGGCCGGAAGGAAGTGGCGATGGGACAGATAGCGAATCAGATGTTGCTGGAGTGGTGCCATAAGATGGCGCGGAAGATAGGAGAGAAACGGAAAAATCGGGACGTCAGGAAGCAAAGGCCGGAAGAAGCCGGGAAAAAGGAGCGCCGATAGCACAGCTCCGGCGGATTCAGGTGAAGTGACTCCGGAGAGTCTGGAAGAGGATGGAATATGTTCATAAAATTTTTTGAGACACTGAGGGAGAAAGGGCTGCGGGTGACCCTGGGGGAGTGGCTGACCTTCCAGGAGGCGCTGGACAAGGGGCTCTGCGGCAGCTCCCTGACCCAGTTCTATTATACGGCCCGGATGATTCTGGTGAAGAGCGAGACGGATTTCGACAAGTTCGACATGGCCTTCGAGGAGTGCTTCAAGGCTGCCCAGAGGGAGACTGAGGTGGGCAAGGAGATGCTCCGCTGGCTGGACAAGTCCGACATGATGGAGCTGGCCCATGAGGAGGCCAGAGACCATATGAACAAGATGGAGGATCTCCAGATCGACAAGGAGGACGTGGAGGAGAAGTTCCGCCAGCGCCTGAAGGATCAGGACAGCGAGCACAATGGCGGGAGCTTTTGGATCGGCACCATGGGCAAGACCTCCTTCGGCAATACCGGCGGCAACGTGGGCGGCGTCCGGGTGGGCGGCAAGACCGGCTACCAGTCCGCCTTTGCGGTGGTGGGGGCAAGGAAGTACCGGGATTTCAGGGATGACCGTGTCCTGGACAACAGGCAGTTCCAGATGGCGTTCCGGAAGCTCCGGCAGTTCTCCAGCAGGCTGGACATCCCGGAGACGGAGCTGGACATAAACGGTACGGTGGACAAGACCTGCAACAACGGCGGCTGCCTGCAGATTGTCATGCAGAAGCCCAGGAAGAACGCGGTGAAACTGTTGCTGCTGATGGATTCCGGCGGCACCATGATTCCATTCAGCAGTCTGCTCAACGATTTGTTCCAGGCGGTGCATAAGTCCAATCATTATAAAGATGTGAAGACTTATTATTTCCACAACTGTATCTACAGCAAGGTATACAAGACCCCGGAGTGCGAGAACGGCGACTGGGTGGACACAGAGTGGATGTTCCGCAACGTGGACAGCGACTACAAGGTGATAATTGTCGGGGATGCCGCCATGGCGCCGGAGGAGCTGTATTCGGATACGGGCAATTACAGAGGCCCCAACGGCGGCCTGTCCGGCTACGAGTGGCTGCAGCTGCTGAAGAAGAAATACAAAAAAGTGGTATGGCTGAACCCCAAGATGGCTCCCGGTCGTGCCCCGTGGCGTGAGGCGGAGACGGCGGTGAAGGAGATTTTCCCTATGTATAAGCTTACTGTGGATGGGTTGAACCAGGCTATGGTGAAATTGATGGCGAATAAATAGGGGACAGAAGAATGGAAAATATTTTCAAAAAATTGAAAGTGCCGGGTTTATGGAAAAAGAAATCTTTGTGTTTGCTTTTTCTTTTTTGGTCTGTGCTTTTCCTTTTTTGTATGATTCAGATTGTAAAGCCGTGTAAGATATATCACTATGACGGAAACGAAACGTTCAGCGGAACCAGTTACGAAGAGAAAACAATCTATGAGGATATTTCCCTGTCGCCGGGGGTATATCGAATTGAATTAGCGTATAAGATTGATGCGAATCTACAAGGGATATGTAATGTAGTTGACGGTACGATTTCTTCAGGGGGCGTACTGTCGAATGGAGAACCCTTGTACAGAGGACTTTCAAAAACAGGTTATCATATCTGGCTTCTGGAAAAAACGGATGGGCTGCAGGTACAAGTTTCGTGTAGTGGCGACAGCAATCTGACAACAGGGGAATTGGAAATTGTTGAGACAAACCTGTTGTGGACGATAATATTGACACTGCTTGTGTTTGTTGGAGTGATTCTGCTTATGGCACATTATATTTGTGAATATAATCGTGTCTTTCCGATTTCGATTGAAAAGAAGCAGAGTTTTTTTCTTGTTATGCTGATTGGGCTGATTGCTTCTGTTCCTTATCTGTGCGGATATAATATCTGGGGAGCGGATTTAGGCTATCATTTGCAGCGTATAGAAGGCTTGAAGGATGGACTGCTAAGCGGACAGTTTCCTGTAAGGCTGGAACCGGAATGGCTGTGCGGGCATGGATATGCGGATGCGATTTTCTATTGCGGTACACTGCTGTATTTTCCGGCTTTGCTGCGTCTGTTGGGGTTTCCGGTTACAACAAGCTACAATATATTCTGCGTTGCGCTTAATTTGGCGACAGCGTGGATTTCTTATTTCTGTTTTTATCATATTTTCAGGAATCGCCGGCATGGAATAATCTGCAGTGCTCTTTATACCCTGTCGATTTTCCGAATTTACAAGCTTGTGATTACCAGTGCGGTAGGTGAAGCCAGCGCGTTTACATTTATCCCGCTGGTTATATATGGGCTGTACAGAATCTTTACAGAGAATCCGGATAAACCGGGATATAAGACATCGTGGGTCTTTGTTATGCTGGGCTTTTCAGGACTGCTGCAGACACATGTGCTGACCTGTGAGATAACGGCGTTTGTAATGCTTTTGTTCTGCATCATAAACTTTCGGAAGCTGTTGCGCAGGAACACTCTGCTGGAGCTGCTGAAAGGAGGAATTGCTGCGCTGGCTGTGAGCCTCTGGTTTCTTGTACCTTTTCTGGACTATTATATGACACAGCCTGTGCATATAAAATATGTGTCTGCCAGAACAATTCAGGACAGAGGACTTTATTTGGCGCAACTGGCATTCCATTTCTGGGGAGGCGGAGGAGAGACTACACCCTTAGCAGACAATGGTATGTGGCATTCGTATCCAGTGGGAATAGGAATGATGTTGATAGCGGGACTGGTCTTATTTCTGATATTATGGTTTTCCGGGAAATTACCTGGTAAAAAAGAAGAGACATCTTTTGCGAAAAAGACAGCTCTGATTGCCATGTTGTTATTGTTAATGAGCCTGAAGATATTTCCGTGGGACAGGATTCAAAGCATGAATTCCGTTTTTGCCGCATTGGTAAGCAGTCTGCAGTTCCCAAACCGTTTTCTGGGATGGGGAACAGGGTGTCTGGTATTTCTGTTCGGCTATTGCCTGGATTATCTGAAAGGGAGGCATGAAAAGGGGTATCTGTTCCTGCTGGTACTTGCGTTCATTGGCATAACGACATCGGATATGTATCTTTTAGATTATACGAATGCAGAGCAGAGCAGTGTTACGTTATATAACGAGGATGGCATGGGAGTCAGCTATATCTCAGGGGCGGAATACATATTAGAGGGAACGGAGCAGGCAGATATTGCCTTCAGCGGGCCGGAGGCAGGAGAGGGCGTAGAGATAGAGACATATGATAAGGAATATCTTAGCATTGATCTTCAGTGCTTCAATAACGGTACAGATGTCGGCTTTATAGACACCCCGATTTTGTATTACAAAGGCTATGAGGCAGTGGATACGGACAGCGGAAACAGGCTGGGGGTATGCGCCGGAAAAAATAATGTTGTTCGGGTGATGATTCCGCCAGGCTTTAATGGCCATTTGAAAATCAGGTTTGTTCCTCCTGTTTATTGGCGTATCAGCGAGCTGGTCAGCGGAGTGTCATGTATTGGATTAATGGTATTGTGGTACAGAAACAGGAGGAGAAAGTATGTTAAGGCATAAATTCAGGCTGTTGCTGATGATTGAAGTTATGTCGGCCTGTATTCTGCTGCTGACATGTTTTCAGCAGGAAAAGCGAATTTGTACGGTTTTAGGTGAAAATATACAGAACCAGCTCATTGAGACAGAGGGATATACAGAATACATCGGGGAAGAAATGGAGCTGACTCCCGGGGTATATCGGATAAGGCTGAAAGCGCATCTGGAAGAAGGGCAGTCCTTTTTTGCAGAAGTCAGACATAACGGAGCGTATTTTAAGGCGCTGCGCAATAACGGAGCGGCGCTCATGCCCTCAGAAACAGAAAAGCAGTTTTATGTGTATGTACTGGATAAAGTCAACACGGCTTATATATACTGTGGATTTTCAGGCATCGACGCGAATGCACAGTTTTCTCTGGAAGTATACAGGACAGGCATCGGAAACAGACTGCTTTTTTTTATAGTATTGTGTTTTTATGCGGCGCTGGACTTTTTCCTCTGGTTCCGAAGGCGTATTCTGGCAGGGAGCATTACGGCAAAGCAACAGACGGTTTTCTGGACGTTGACAATTGGCACTTTGCTTGCCTTTTTCCCATATCTGACGGATTATATAAGCATTACGGGGGATATTGGTTATCATCTGAGTCGTATTGCCTTTTTGAAGGATGCTCTGCAGCAGGGGGCAGCTTTTCCCATAAGAGTGCAGGGAACATGGCTGGATGGACATGGTTATGCAGCCTCAGTTTTTTGCGGGGATCTATTCCTGTATTTTCCCGCCTGTCTGATGTGGCTGGGTTTTTCCGTCATGACAGCCTACAAAATATTTGTTTTTATAGTGCTGGCGGCTGGCGCATGGATTGGATACCATTGTCTGTATCAATGTTTAAAGGATACATATGCTGCTTTATTTGGCAGTATGATGTATCTGCTTGCACCGTACCGCATTTTCAATATTTATAACAGGGGGGCTGTGGGGGAATACCTGGCAATGACATTTCTGCCGCTGATATGCTGTGGGATGTATCTCCTATACTCGAAAGAACCTACATCCCGGGATTATGGAAAATATAAATGGTATCTTATCTGGGGGATGTCGGCTCTGCTGCAAAGTCACATCATTACAACAGAAATGGTTACAATGCTGATGGCGCTGATATGCGTGGCGCTCTGGAGAAAAACATTTCGCAGGAAGACATTTATACAATTGCTGGAAACGGTTGGTATTGTGCTGCTGCTTAATATGTTTTTCTGGCTTCCGCTTGTATATATGATGCAGGCTGACAGATATCAATTTCAAACGTGGATTCAGAACGAAATGATAAATGGCACTGTATTGGCCGGTGCGCTTCAGTTATTGCCCAACAAAGGGGGCGCGCAGACTGGTATGTGGAACTGTGAACCTATCCAGCTTGGAGCCGCTGCACTGTTAATGCTGCTTGCATATCTGCTGTGGAGGATCAAAAGAAGAGAAGTAGGAAAAGCTTGCAGGAGTTTTGCCATCCTGACAGTACTGACACTGGTTTTGAGTACAGAATATATTCCGTGGAATATGATTATGAAGCTTCCGGTAATTGGTTTCTTTGTGGGGGCTTTGCAGTTTCCGTTCCGGTGGATGGCTCCGGCATCATTCTTCGCGGCAGCATTTTCAGCATTTTTCCTGTTTGAACTGCGGGAAGAAGAGGGGCCATACTCAAAAATGCTGATAGGGATTGCCGCATTGGTGGTATTTTTCAGTGCGGTATACCATGTCAATGACTGTGCCTTTCAGGCCTCTCCCATTTTTCTGTACAATGCAGAAAATATGGGCACTACCGGAATCGTGAACGGAGAAAGGCTGTTGGAGGGTGAGGATAGGGCAGAACTAAAGTTTCGTGAACCAGTGGCTGAGGCTGATTTATTGTGGAAAGATTATGAGAAAAAAGGCACTACTGTTGACATTTTTTTGGAAAATAAATCATCGCAGACTCGTTATCTGGAACTTCCTCTTGTGGGGTATAAGGGGTACAAGGCGGAAGATATGAGCGGGGGCGGTTCTTTGGTGATTGCGCAAGAGAGAGGTGCCCACGGTGATTTGCGGATAGAAGTACCCGGAGGATATCAGGGCAGAATACATGTGTCCTATAAGGGGTTCCCTCTGTTTTGTATCGCGGAAGCGGCATCACTTATAAGCATACTGGCAGTTTTGGGAAATAAAGTGATGCAAAAGAGGAAGGTGCAGAATGAAAATAGAGAAGCATGACGACAGACAGTCTACATATTGCATTCTATGTGTATTGGCCAGTGCAGTAGCGCTTTTTCCCCTGGGTTGTGATTATGTCATGGATGGGGGAATTGTGACAGAATGGCTTGCCAGAGTTGCCGAAGTGGCAGAGGGATTTCGAAGTGGAGAATTCTATCTGTTTCCAAGCCTGGAGACACGGATGGCATCAGGGCTGACAGAGAATGTGATGAATTCAAATCTATGGTTCATTTTTCCAGGATTTCTATATTTTCTGACAGGAAAAATGGTACTTGCATATAGAGTTTATATGCTGCTGGTACAGATTGGCACATTTTTAGCGGCTTTTCTCTGCTTCAAACGCATATTTATGGAGAGAATGGGGATGTCTGCCTGTATTGGGATTGTGCTCTATATGACGAACCCTTACAGAATTTATGTCTGTTATGATATAGCCAATCTTTCTCAGGCAACAGCGTGGATGCTCATTCCTTTATATATATGGGCGATTTATGGGCTGTTTGCATCCAGGGGAAGGCTTTGGGAGTTCGCAATAGCTGCATTGGCGCTGGCCGGAATAGGGTATGCGGATATCATCATATTGTTGACAGCAACAGGCATCACGCTATTAGCAGGGATTGCGGCGCGCAAGCCCTTTCCATGTATGGCAGCGGCAACAGGCTGTCTACTGGCCTTTCCGGGGATGCTTCGGCTGGAAAGTTATCTCTTCACAGATGAATTTGCCCAGTGGGAGATACCGCTGCAAATGATTATGCAGAAAGGATACCATGTGGGACAGTTTTTTAGCAGCTATGCGTTTCGGGATGGGAAGCCCGGGATGGGACTGGGTATGATGATTTGCCTGTTGGCTGTACTGTGGCTGAGGTTTGTAAACGGGGAAAAACAGGCGGATAAGAAAAGAAGAAGCTTTATATATATTGCACTTTTTCTGGCGGTGCTGTCCCTTTTCTGTTTTCCATGGGATATCCTGCAGAGACTGGGAGACTGGTCGGTTAAACTGATTTCCCTGATAGAGACACCAGCGGTATTCTGGGGAATGGCGACAGCAGTATTCTGCATACCGGCGGCGGACAGTATGGAGAGGGTTTCGCGATGCGAAAATAAGCTGGCAGCCAGTCTGATTCCTGCAGCGGTTATCCTTTTCTGTGTGGGAATCTGTGTATATCATTGTAATATGCTGACATACAGCAGGCTGCCGATGAACATAGGCTTTTAAGGCGCTGAAAAAAGGATGCCATGGGCGTTTTTTCCGAAAATATGGGGAGACATTTAGCACAATGGAATCGGGAGGGCGGGGGCGGAGAAAAATCCGGGTCTGCGGAAAAGGGTATTTACCGCGGGCAGAGGGCAGGCGTAATTCCGGCCAGGAACGGGCTGTCGGATTTGATAGCAAAGGATTTGAAGAAGAGGGGCCTCAAATATCTGGGGTCTGTGACGGTGTATGCGCATCTGCAGGCCTGCGGGATGGTGAACGACCATGCGGAGACCTGTTTCCGGTACCGGCAGGTGACGGACGGGGCGGAGACAGTGCGCAAAAGGCGGGATAGTGAGTCATAGCCGGGAACGGACAAAGGCTTGAGATTTGCCGGGAGAGAGAATCATGAGCCGGAAGTGTCCCTGTCGCCGGAGAACCAGACGAAATTGGCGGACAAGCTGAACCGGATGGCCAGGTTCCCGGGCTGCCAGTTCATCATATCCACCCATTCCCCTTTCATGCCGGGGACGCTGCAGGCCAAGATTTACGACATCGACTCCGGGGAACTGGAGGCGGTGAAGTGGACAGAGCTTAAGAATGTGCGGTATTTTTATCGCTTTTTTGAGAAGCACAGGAAAGAGTTTGAGGGATGAGCCGCCAGGGCAGGGTAACGGTAAATGGTAACAGTGGATTTTAAAACGCTTTTAAAACGCTGAAAATTTAGGTTGACAAAGGGGAATACAGCGGTTATAATGAAAAATCAGAACATCAGAGAACGCGATGATGGGAAGAAGTACCTTTGTCTAAAGGCTGACAGAGAGTTGCCGGTTGGTGAGAGGCGCGAGAAGGACTGAGGGAACATACATCCCGGAGCAGCAGGGCTGAAAGAAGAGGGGAGACTTTCGGAAAGTAGGCTTTGCCGGTGGGCACCGATATCTGCCGGAGTATTGATGGATACTCGATGAGCCGCAGGATGCGAGTCCTGTGGGAAGTAAGGTGGTAACACGAGCGCAGGCCCGTCCTTTCACAGGACGGGCTTTTTGTATGCGCGGAATGCTCCGCCGTATGTCTGACAGCGCGGTTTCTGAAAGACTATTTTCGTTTACAGCAAAGGAGAGAGAAAAATGACGGTATTTGAGGAATTGAAAGCGAGAGGGCTGCTGGCCCAGCTGACGGACGAGGAAGAGATTAAGGAGTTGATTAACAACGGAAAGGCCACTTTCTACATCGGTTTCGATCCCACGGCGGACAGCCTGCACGTAGGGCATTTCATGGCGCTCTGCCTGATGAAGCGGCTGCAGATGGCGGGGAACCGGCCCATCGCGCTGATCGGCGGCGGCACGGGCATGATTGGCGACCCTTCCGGCAGGAGCGACCTGCGCACCATGATGACGAAAGAAACCATCGACCACAACTGCGAGTGCTTCAAAAAGCAGATGAGCCGTTTCATCGAGTTCGGCGACAGGCTGGAGGAGGGCAGCTCCAAGGCGCTGATGGTGAACAACGCGGACTGGCTGATGGACCTGAACTACATCGAGTTCATCCGGGACATCGGCGTGCATTTCTCCGTGAACAGGATGCTCACGGCGGAGTGCTACAAGCAGCGCATGGAGAAGGGCTTAAGCTTCCTGGAGTTCAACTACATGATCATGCAGAGCTTCGACTTCCTGAAGCTGTACGAGAACTACGGCTGCAACATGCAGTTCGGCGGCGACGACCAGTGGAGCAACATGCTGGGGGGCACGGAGCTGATCAGAAGGAAGCTTGGCAAGGACGCATACGCCATGACGATTACTTTGCTTCTGAATTCCGAAGGAAAGAAAATGGGAAAGACCCAGAAAGGCGCGGTGTGGCTTGCCCCTGACAAGACCTCGCCCTTTGAATTCTACCAGTACTGGAGGAACGTGGCGGATGCGGATGTGCTGAAATGCCTGCGGATGCTGACATTCCTGCCGATTGAGCAGATTGACGAGATGGACAGTTGGGAAGGCAGCCAGCTGAACCGGGCCAAGGAAATCCTGGCTTTCGAGCTGACCAAGCTGGTGCACGGCGAAGAGGAGGCTCAGGCGGCCCAGGACAGCGCGCGGAATATCTTTTCCGGCGGCGCAAGCGGGGCGGATATGCCTACCAGCGAGCTGGCAGAAGACGATTTCCAGGACGGCACGATTGACATTCTGGGCATCCTGGTGAAAGCCGGCCTGACCGCGTCTCGCTCCGAGGCCAGAAGGGCGGTGGAGCAGGGCGGCGTCACGGTGGACAATGAGAAGGTAAGCGACATCAAGACCGTGTACCGTCCGGAGCAGCTAAATGGAGACGGAATTGTAGTCAGACGTGGGAAGAAGAATTATAAGAGAGTGGTGGTGAAATAGGGAAAGGAATGATAAGCTCAGCAGGGTTCTCTTAAAAACAGAGAATCTATAGGTTGTCACAAGAACTTTTGCGCCTTTTTATCGTTTATATGGTCAGAAGCGGTATTTCTGCCCGCAGGGAATGAGCTATCTGTGCGCGGGCATGGCAGCGGAGCCGGATTCCAGGGTCAGCTCTGCGCATGCGGGTAGGATGCGGAAGCTGTCTTGGCGGCCCGCAGGCTATGCCAGGAATGCTCTCTGCACCGCAAAATGAAAAACCAGGAGGTAGGAAGGTATGAAAAAGTATGGAAGAATGAAAAAAAGTTTAAGGAAGGGAATGAGCCTGTTCCTGGCGGCAGCGCTGCTGTTCTCCGTCTCCGGCTGCGGGAACCCGGGAGGGGAGGCAGACCAAAGCGGCACAGCGCAGGCGGCTGAGGAGCCGTCCGCTGCCGGGGGTGCGGGCGAGGATGTGGCGGTCTCGTCGAAAATCGATTCAGGCAGCGCCGGGATTTCGTCAGGAGGGGCGGACGGCGGGGCCTTGTCGGATGGGGTGGATTCTCAGGAGGACATCCAGCCCGGCGGCGGGGCAGGCGTGAGTCAGCCGGACGGCACAGGAAAAAGCGGTCAAAATGGGGCAGGCTCTCAGTCAGAAAGCGCGGCGGTGGCGGATTTCGGGCTCCGTCTGTTGGGGGTCTGCATGGAAAAGGCGAAGGATTCTTTCCCGCCAGGCGCCTCCATGCCCCAGGATGTGTATGCCGAGATAGAGGCGGGCAAGAACGTGCTGATATCCCCGCTGTCCGTGATCAGCGCCCTGGCGATGACCGGGGGCGGCGCGAAAGAGGAGACCTTAAGGCAGATGGAGGAGGTCTTGGGAATGTCTGTTCCGGAGCTGTCCGCATTCCTGGCTGCCTATCAGGGAGAACTGCCCGCAGGGGAGAACTACAGGCTGAGCATGGCCAACGGCATCTGGTTCACGGAGGATGAGCGCTTTGCCGTGGAGCCGGAGTTCCTGCAGACATGTGCCGACTCCTTTGGGGCCAGCGCGCGCAGGGCTCCCTTTGACCAGTCCACCCTGAAGGAAATCAACGGATGGGTGAAGGACAACACGGAGGGCATGATCGAGGAAATCCTGGACGAGATTCCCATGGACGCGGTGATGTACCTGGTGAACGCGCTGGCTTTCGACGCGGAGTGGGAGCGGATTTACCATGACTACGAAGTGCGGGAGGGCAAATTCACGAAGGAGGACGGCACCGTCCAGCAGGCGGAGATGATGTACTCCGAGGAGAGCCAGTACCTGGAGGATGAACATGCCGCGGGGTTCCTGAAATACTACGCGGACAGGAAATATGCCTTTGCGGCGCTGCTGCCCGAGGAGGGCATGAGCGTGGCGGAATATGTGGCCACCCTGGATGGGGAGAAGCTTTGGAACATCCTGGCGAATCCCACGCAGCTGCAGGTGAATGCCGCCATCCCGAAATATGAGAACGAGTACAGCGCGGAACTTGGCGATATCCTGCAGGAGATGGGCATGGCGGACGCCTTTGACATGGCCAGGGCGGATTTCTCGGGGATCGGCAGCTCTTCCCAAGGGAACCTGTACATCAGCCGCGTGCTGCACAAGACTTTCATCGCCGTGGACGAGCGGGGGACGAAGGCAGGGGCGGCCACTGCCGTGGAAATGAAGAGGGAGAGCGCGGTGATGGAAGACTACATCAGGACAGTCTATCTTGACAGACCTTTTCTCTATATGATTGTGGACTGTGAACAGAATCTGCCGATATTCCTGGGAGTCGTGGAGGGAATCCGGCAGGATTGACTGTGAATAAACATTAGCATAATTTTCCGGCCTCCTACATATACATCTAACAGTATATGCAGGAGGTTTTTCTATGGAAAATTATTCGATAAACACCTATGACCTGTACAACGATATCAAAAACCGCACAGGGGGAGAGATATACATAGGAGTGCTGGGGCCGGTGCGCACCGGTAAATCTACCTTTATCAAACGATTCATGGAAGAGATGGTGCTGCCTTACATGGAGGATGAGCATGCCAGGAACCGGGCCCAGGATGAGCTGCCTCAGAGCGCAGGGGGCAAGACGATTACCACCACGGAGCCGAAATTCATTCCCAATGAGGCGGCAAGCGTAATTCTGAGCGGAGAGATTCCTGTCTCAGTGCGCCTGATTGACTGCGTGGGCTACATGGTGGAGGGCGCTGCCGGACACATGGAAGAGGACATGGAACGGATGGTGAAGACGCCCTGGTTCGACTATGAGATTCCTTTCACCCAGGCGGCGGAAATCGGTACGGATAAAGTCATGAACGACCATTCCACCATAGGGCTGGTGATTACCACGGACGGCAGCTTCGGGGAGATTCCCAGAGGAAATTATCTGGAGGCGGAGGAGAGGACCATACAGGCTTTAAAGAAGCTGCACAAGCCTTTCCTGGTGCTGGTGAACAGCCAGAAACCCTATTCCGAGGACGCAAGGCGGGTGGCGGAGGAAATCACGGAAAAATACGGCGTTACGGCAGTGACCGTGAACTGTGAGCAGCTGAAAAAGGATGACATCCATATGCTGCTGGAGAATGTGCTGTACGAATTCCCCATTTCTTCCATAGAATTCTATATGCCGAAATGGGTGGAGATGCTTCCCTGGGACAATCGCATGAAGCAGGATATCATCGCCCAGGTCAAGGCGATGATGAAAGACTACAGCACCATCCGGGATGTGAGAATGAAGCCGGTGGAGCTGTCGAGCGAGTACATAAAGCGCTGCAAGACGGACACCATAAGCCTGTCGGATGGCGTTATCCGCGTGACCCTGGACGTGGAGGAGGCCTATTATTATGAGATGCTGACAGAGATGGTGGGGGAGACCATCACGGACGAATATCAGCTGATCAGCAAGCTTAAAAGTTTCGCGGCAATGAAACATGAATATGCTAAAGTGCTGGATGCCGTGAACATGGTGCGTATCAAGGGCTATGGGGTGGTGACGCCTGATAAAGATGAAATCATGCTGGAGAAACCGGAACTGATCAAACATGGCAACAAATTCGGTGTGAAGATAAAGGCTTCCAGTCCTTCCATACATATGATTCGCGCCAACATAGAGACGGAAATCGCTCCCATAGTGGGAACACAGGAACAGGCCAACGATTTGATTGGATTCATCAACCAGGCGGACATGGAGAGCGGCATCTGGAACACCAATATTTTTGGAAAAACGGTAGAACAATTGGTTAATGACGGAATTACGGCCAAAGTGGCTGTCATCGGAGAGGAGAGCCAGCTGAAACTTCAGGATACCATGCAGAAAATCGTCAATGACAGCAACGGCGGGATGGTCTGTATCATCATTTAGGATGTGTTTTAAGGGCAGGGCTTAGGCTCTGCTCTTTTTTTATAAAGGAATTGCTTTTTATTATGTTTTTTAGTATAATGTTTTTATTAATTTTTTCTAAAAAATGGAATACTAAAATATATGGAAAGGACAGGCGGCTATGGGACAGATATATGAAAAGCTGAAAAAATGCTTTGAAGATGTCAGAAAACGGACTGACTTTGAGCCGAAAGCAGCAATCGTGCTGGGCTCCGGACTGGGAGATTATGCGGAGAATATTCAGGTGGAGCGCGAGATTTCCTACAGCGAGCTGGAGGGTTTCCCGGTATCTACGGTGCCGGGGCACGCGGGGAAATTCATCTTCGGATATATTGACGAGATTCCCGTGGCATGCATGAAAGGCAGGGTGCATTATTATGAAGGATATCCTGTCAGCGATGTGGTGTTGCCTATCCGGCTCCTGGGGCTGATGGGGACAAGAATTCTGTTCCTGACCAATGCGGCAGGCGGCGTGAATACCTCTTTCCATGCGGGAGACCTGATGCTGATTAAGGATCATATCTCTGTCTTTGCACCGAATCCTCTGATTGGACCTAATATAGACCAACTGGGCCCCCGTTTCCCGGACATGAGCGCCGTGTACGACAGGGATTTGCAGAAGCTGATCATCAGCACGGCGAAAGAGAATCGTATCTTTTTGCAGCAGGGCGTATATGCGCAGATGACAGGCCCCTCCTATGAATCTCCGGCAGAGATTCATATGCTGCGGACGCTTGGCTGCGACGCGGTAGGGATGAGCACGGTGGTAGAGGCAATCGCCGCCAATCACATGGGCATGAAAATATGCGGCGTATCGTGCATCAGCAATCTGGCTGCCGGAATGTCGGAGAATCCCCTAAGCCATCAGGAGGTGCAGGAGGCCGCGGACATGGCTGCACCGAACTTCAAGAAGCTGGTGACGGAGACCGTGAGGGGGATGAAGCCTTTTTTGTCTGAGGACAGATAGAACGGAACAGGGCTTCCAAGGAAAAGGCAAAGGTGAGAATATGCAGTATCAGGATTTGATTCAGGCGGCGCTGGAAGCCAGAGAGATGGCTTATGTGCCTTATTCCCATTATACGGTAGGAGCCGCTCTGCTGACGGCAGAGGGAGAGACCTATCAGGGCGGCAATATTGAAAATGCCTCCTACGGCGCTACTAACTGTGCGGAACGGACCGCCATTTTCAAGGCAGTCAGCGAGGGCAGGAGAAGCTTCCTCGCTATTGCCATCGCCGGCGGAATGGAGGGTAAGGAGCCTGTGGACTATGCCTATCCCTGCGGCATCTGCAGGCAGGTCATGCAGGAGTTTGCGGGAGAGGATTTTCGGATTATCGTGGCGCGCAGTGTCTCCGACTACAAAATCTATCGGCTGGAGGAATTGCTGCCTCACGGATTCGGAGGAGGATCCATTCAGTAAGCCTCCTGATTTTGGTGCACGGTGATTTCAGACAAATTGCCGCAAAGCGTATCGCGTATCATTTTCCGGACTGGCCAGTCGGGGAGTGCATCCGCTTCGCATATGGGTGAAGAACCCGGAGTTTCATTCTCTAATCAAATCTACATAGGAGGGAGTAAAAAATGTTAGAGAAACTTTTTAAACTCAAAGAAAACAAGACCACTGTGAGGACGGAGATCATCGCCGGACTCACCACGTTCATGACGATGGCCTACATCATCGCCCTGAACCCGAACCTGCTGACAGGCTTCGGCGCGGAGGGAATGGACTTGTGGAACGGTGTATTCCTGGCCACCTGCATCGCTTCCGCAGTCGGTATGTTCGTAATGGCATTTCTGGCGAACAAGCCTTTCGCAATGGCGCCCGGTATGGGTCTCAACAGCTTCTTTGCGATTGTTGTGGCAAATATCGTAAGCATCACCGGATTGTCTTATGTGGAGTCTTTCCAGGCCGCGCTGTGCATCATCCTGGTGGAAGGTATCGTGTTCATCATTCTGTCAGTGCTGAACGTGCGTGAGCAGATTGTGGATGCCATTCCCCTGGGAGTGCGTCTGGGAATTGCTCCGGCTATCGGCATGATGCTGATGAATATCGGTATCGGATCCAATGCGGGCGTGTATTCCGAGACAGGCGGTCCGTTCTATGTGATGAGAGACTTTTTCGGCGCTCTGACCGCAGGCCTTGCAAAGGACACCATGGGCTCCGGCTATGCGCAGATGGTGCTGAGCGTCGTCACGATGTTCGTGGGCCTGTTCGCCATCGTCATCCTTGCCCAGATGGGAGTGAAAGCTGCTGTTATCCTGGGAATGCTGGCCGCCAGCGTCATTTACTGGATTGGACAGGCTGTTTTCCTGCATGCCAACCCTTTTGCCTCTCTGGCGGAAGCGTCGTTCCTGCCTCCTGTGAAAGATATGGCGGCTACCACGCTGTTCAAGTTCAATTTCAGTGGATTCGCTCAGATTGGCTGGTTTACCGTGGTGACTTTGATTGTCACATTCTGCATCATCGACATGTTCGATACCATCGGGACTCTGGTGGGTACCGCAAGCCGTGCCGGAATGCTTGACAAGAACGGCAAGATGCCGAATATGAAGGAAGCCCTGCTTGCAGACGCGGTAGGTACTGTAGTGGGATCTGCCACCGGTACTTCCACAGTCACCACTTTCGTAGAGTCTGCTTCCGGCGTTGAGGCAGGCGGACGTACAGGTCTGACCGCTCTGACCACCGGTATCGTATTCCTGGCATGTATGTTCATCGCTCCCGTTGCGGCGATTATTCCCGCGGCGGCGACTTCATCGGCCCTGATTTATGTAGGTGTGCTGATGCTCTCCGGCCTGAAGAATGTGCATTTCGATGATATGAGCGAAATTGTGCCTGTCGCATTGATGCTGATTGCCATGCCTGTCTCCGGATCCATCGGACACGGCATCGGTATCGGCCTGATTGCCTACACGGTTATCAAGGTGTTCACAGGCAAGGCCAGGGATGTCTCCATTCTGACCTATGTGCTTTCCGCTATTTTCCTGATTAAGTTCTTCTTAGTGGCATAGCATTGTGGAAAGTGAAGATATTATATGAAAAGGGTGCCAGGGCGGCCAGGGCTGCTCTGGCATTTGGCCATATCAGAATCTGATAAAAAACGATAAAAGGAAATCTATATGGAAACTGTGGTTTTTATTGCCGCTATGGCAGCGTTTGTGCTGGTTATCTTTGTTTCAGAGAGTGTGCGCACAAAGAAAGAAGAAAAGAGATTCACGGAATCTCTGTATCACGATTACGAGAAGCTTTCCCGGAAAGAATATGCCCTGGAGCGCTTCATAAGGATGGGGAGCTATTTTGACAGACATCAGAGGCAGGGGCAGCTGGACGACATCACCTGGAATGACCTTGGGATGGACGATTTATTCAAGCGAATGAACTATACTCTCTCCTCCTCAGGGGAAGAGTATTTATACTATACATTGCGGACCTTGAAGCAGGATGAGAAAGAACTTGCGCATTTGGAGGATGTGGTCAGTTTCTTCGGGGAGCACCCGGAAACAAGAGTCCGGGCGCAGCTGGCCATGAAGCGGCTGGGTAACATGGGGAAATATTCCCTCTATGACTATCTGGACAATCTGGATTTGCTGGGGGAGCGCTCCGGCAAAAAGCACCTTTTGACGGATTTGCTGTTCGTGCCATTGATCGGGCTTTTGTGGGTGAATTTCTCGGTGGCTGTCCTGGGAATCGTGGTTCTGATGGTCTACAATATTGTGTCTTATTTTAAGGGAAAGGGGGAAATTGACCCCTATATCACCAGTTTTTCCTATATTATGCGGCTGATCCGCTGCTGTGAGGAGCTGGGAAAACTTGAGGTGCCTGTATGCGGGGCGGAGTGGGAGCAGATAAGGCAGGCCAGGAAACGGCTTCAGGGCATGAAGCACAATTCTTTCTGGGTCATGTCGCCTTACCGGGGCAACTCTTCGGGGGATGTGCTGGCCATATTGCTGGACTATATCCGCATGGTCTTTCATGTGGATCTGATCAAATTCGACAGTATGCTGAGGATTCTGCGGGGACATATGGAGGATGTGGATTCCATGATTGAGGTGGTGGGATATGTGGAGACTGCTATTGCAATCTGGATTTTCAGGGAGTCGCTGGCAAGGGCGGAAACGGCGTCTGCTGCAGCTGCGGCAGAGAACCTGGCTGAGGATGATGATAAAAAGGGGTGGTGCACTCCGGATTTTGCTCTGGCGGAAGGACTGGAACTGGAGGAGGGATATCATCCGTTGCTCGCCCGGCCTGTGAAGAACGGAATCGCCACGGACAGAGGAGTGCTGCTCACGGGCTCCAATGCCTCCGGAAAATCTACTTTCCTGAAAATGGTAGCTCTCAACGCGATTCTGGCCCAGACCATCCACACCTGTGCCGCGGACAGCTACCGGGCGCCTTTCTATCAGGTGTATTCCTCCATGGCTCTGCGGGACGACCTGGACTCGGGGGAGAGTTACTATATCGTAGAAATAAAGGCGTTAAAGCGTATTCTGGACGCTGCTTCTGCAAGGGAGGGACGGATTCTGTGCTTTGTGGACGAGGTGCTGCGGGGAACCAATACCGTAGAGCGGATCGCCGCCTCCACCCAGATACTGAAATCCCTGGGGAGTTCGGGAATTCTCTGCTTTGCCGCCACCCACGACATTGAACTGACGGAACTTTTGCAGGGCGATTTCGACAATTACCATTTCGAGGAGGATGTCCGGGACGGTGACGTATTCTTCAACTACAGGCTGAAAGAGGGCAGGACGACCACGAGGAACGCCATCAAGCTGCTGGAGTTGATGGGATACGACATGGATGTGATAAAAAAGGCCACGGATCAGGCAGAGCATTTCGCGCAGTCCGGCATTTGGCAGGAGATGTGAGGCAGACGTAATTTATCAGGGCTCATTGGCATCAGGGCGAATGGCGGGGCGGATTGCGGATAAGGAAAGTAGGTGCGGCACAGATTTTGAATCTATCTTGACGCAGAGCCACTATATCTGGTATACTGGAGAGGAAGAGAGGGCCTGGAGAAGGCGTTTTAGGTTTACGAAAGGAAGTAGAGGAAATTATGCTGGTAAGTTTTTTGAATTCATTTATGTCTTATCTGATGGTAATGCTTGTAATCGTAGTGGTGGCGGGAGTGGCTACGGCCATCGGCATCAATATGGCGAAGAAGAAAGCCTCCAGAAATGAGGCGGTGGCTGCTATCAAGGGCAGCAATGAGTAGGTTCACCACTGTCCTTTGGGATGTGGACAATACGCTCCTTGATTTCTCTTATTCCCAGCAGCATGCGCTGACGCAGTGCTTCCGCTCTATCGGGAGAGAGATTACCAGGGAGCAGATTGATTTGTATGTCCGTATCAATGATGATTACTGGAAGCGTCTTGAGCTGGGTGAAGTGACGAAGGAGCAGCTGTTGACAGGACGCTTTCTTTTGCTGTTTGAAAAGCTGGGCATAGAGGGCGTGGATATAGGGGCTTTCACGGAGGAATATCAGACTGCCCTGGGGAGGGTCTTTGCCTATCTGGATGATTCGCTGAGTATCTGCAAGGCCCTGCGGGGTAAGGTGCGCCAGTATGTCATCACCAACGGCGTCACGGCTACCCAGAGAAACAAGCTGGAGCTTTCCGGGCTGGCGGAGGTGATGGACGATATCTTCATCTCGGAGCAGGTGGGAAGCCCGAAGCCTGCGCCCGCCTTTTTCGATTATTGTCTGGAACATATCGAGGAAAAGGACAGGTCCAGGATTCTGATAGTGGGCGACAGTCTTACCAGCGACATCAAGGGCGGCATACAGTCCGGGATCCCTGCCTGCTGGTACCATAAGGCGGCAGGCGGAAAGGATGTCGAGCCTGGGGCGGCCAGGCCTGACTATGAGATTGATGATTTACATAGGGTGTTTGAGATTCTGGGATTGCGCGGTGACTGTTAGCGGGAGCGCGGAGAACAGCGCTTGAGTTCGGCGCAGGGCAGAAAGGATAGAGAAGGATATGGCCAGGGCATCTGGACAGAAGCTGAAGCTTCTGTATATCGTGAAGTTCTTATCGGAGAATACCGATGAACACCATCCCGCCAGCACGGCGGACATCATCGCCCATCTGGAGGCCAATGGCATCCATTCCGAGCGCAAGAGCGTCTACGATGATATGGAAAAACTGTGTGATTTCGGCTACGATATCGTACAAGTCCACAGTCGGCTGGGCGGCGGCTATTACATGGCCGGCAGGGAGTTCGAGCTGGCGGAGCTGAAGCTTTTGGTGGACGCTGTGCAGTCATCCCGGTTCCTCACCACGAAGAAATCCCGGAGCCTGATCAGGAAGCTGGAGCAGATGGCCGGAAAATACGATGCCGGGAAGCTGCAGCGCCAGGTGTACGTGGCCGGGCGCATCAAGACGGAGAACGAGAGCGTCTACTACAGCATCGACAATATCCACAGGGCCATACAGGAGAACAGGCAGATTTCTTTCCAATACCTGGACTGGAACCTGAAAAAGGAGCTGGTGCCCAGAAACAACAGTGAAAGGACGGTGAGCCCCTGGGCGCTGATCTGGCAGGACGAGAATTATTATCTGGCCGCCTATGACGGCAGGGATGCCTGCATGAAGCACTACCGGGTGGACAAGATGGGAAAGGTAGAGGTGTGCAGGGAGGCCAGGGAGGGGCTGGAACAGTTCGAAAAGGTGGACCTGGCCGCCTATACCAATCAGGTGTTCGGCATGTATGGAGGAGAAGAGGCGGTGGTGACGCTGCAGCTTCCCGACAGGCTGGTGGGCGTGGTGCTGGACCGCTTCGGGAGAGAGGCGGATATCCGGCAGATGCCGGAGGGGCGTTTCCGCGTCCGGGCGAAAGTGACGGTGAGCGGCCAGTTCTTCGGCTGGCTGGCGGGCATAGGAAAGGATGTGGAGGTAGTGAGTCCCGATGCCGTCAGGGTGCAGTACAGGGGCTGGCTGGCGGATATCATGTCCTCTATGTCGGATGATTAATTATAAAATGTTATGGCAGCAGGAGGTTCCTGCTGCCTGTTTTTATTCAAAGAGCGGGATGTGCCCAAACTGTTTATGGGTGGTTCTGTGAAAAGAGAGCCTTAAAAGGACAGCAAAGTGAAATTATCCGGATTTGGTACATTAGTCCGAAAGGGCTTGACAGTAGGATGACACTGTGTTATATTTTAATAGTCGGCACAATGTCATACATTAAGGAGGATGCGGATATGGTACAGCAGATATCGGATGCCGAACTTGAAATCATGAAAATCGTATGGGGAAACCCGGAGGATGTGACGCTTTTTTCCTATATTATGGACGGTCTGGCGGCCAGGGGGAAGCCCTGCCAGAAGAATACCCTGATTGTGCTGTTGTCGCGGCTGATGGCCAAGGGCTATCTGAGCGCCAGGAAGATCGGCCGCCGGAACGAATACACCGCGCTGGTCTCGGAGACGGCGTACCAGACGGCACAGACGAAAAGCTTTCTGGACAAAATCTATGAGGGGAGCGTGAAAGGGTTGGTCTCCAACCTGATTTCAGGCGATTTGCTGACAGAGGAGGAGCACGAGGAATTGAGGAAGCTGCTGGAGCAGGGGGAGGAGAAGCCATGAACACTGTTTTGAAACTTATTTTGTCCATGTCCTTTTCCGGCGGGCTTCTGATTCTGGTTCTGTTTTTGGGCAAAAGATTTGTGAAGGACAGAATCAGCCGGCAATGGCAGTATTACATTTGGCTGGTGGCCGTTCTGCGGCTGCTGTTTCCTTTCGGGCCGGAGACGAATCTGCTGGGAAATGCCTATCAGGACGTAGACCGGGCCATCAGCCAGACGATGACCGGGACGGCCGATATGCAGCAGGCTCTGCCGGATGCGGCGGGAAGCGTTTCTGTCCCTTTTATGGAGACAGGGGAAGACGATGAAAATGTAGTCGATGAGGCGGAGGCGTTGCCGTCCGCTCATCTGTTCCGGGATTTCTGGGCGGGGCTGACAGAGCATGCCTGGCTGGTCTGGCTGGGGGCGGCGCTGGGTCTGCTGATACGGAAAGTGACAATCTATCAGGGCTTTGTTCGGTATCTTCGCGCCGGGGCTGCGCCGGTTCCTGACATTGCGGTATTGGACCGGTTTTCCGCGGCGGCAGAGCAGGCAGGCGTCAAAAGGCCGGTAGAGCTATGGGTCAGTCCGCTAATCTCTTCGCCGCTGCTGATCGGCTTCTTCCGTCCGTGCATCGTTCTGCCGGAGACGGATATTTCTGAAAAAGATTTTTATTATATCGTTCTGCATGAGCTGACGCATTACAGGCGGGGGGATATGTTCTATAAGTGGCTGGTACAGGTGACGGTCTGTCTGCATTGGTTCAATCCTCTGGTGCATCTGATGGGGCAGGAGATTACAAAGGCCGGTGAGTTTTCCTGCGACGAAGCCGTTCTGGCAAAAATGGGCGGCGATGCGCGGGACTATGGGAAGACCTTGCTTGACGCTATGGCGGCGGTGGGGAAATACAGGGAAAGTGTCGGCGCGGTCACTTTGAATGAAAATAAGCAGCTATTGAAAGAAAGGTTAGGTGCCATCATGAATTTCAGGAAGAAATCGAAAGCGATACGGATCTTGACAGGCGCGCTGACGCTGTGCGTGGTTTTAGGGGCGGCTTTCGTGGGCGTTTACCCCATTGCCGCCGCAGCCGGGCAGCCATCCGGCGGGGAGTCGGTGTCCGGGCAGGGAAGCGGATATGGGAGCGGGGCTGGAGCCGGGAACGGGACCGGCGACGAAATCAGGAACGGCTCTCCCGCCCGGGCGGGGACAGGAGCGGATGACAAGGATTATGATTCCCAGGCAGAGCGGTACTATGAGGCTGGCAGCCTGCCCCTGTTCCAAATCGCTTTCTCCCGGCTGGACGAAGAGGCGCAGGACAAATGGCTGGACAGGATTTACGCCGATGATCAAATCGGATTCTGGAACGCCGCGGTCAATCTGCTGGACGAGGACGGTACTTTGATTCAGCGCTATGCGGACAAAGCCTACAGGGACGACGACATCTCTTACTTTTCTGTCCTGGCCATGCATATGAGCGAGGAGGCGCTGGACAAATGGCTGAGTAAGGCGTTGGAGGACGAAAAGTGGAGTTTCCAGTCCATGCTGTTCAACGCGCTGAACCGGGAGGACGAATTTGACGAACTGAAAGAAGAATGGGAAAAAGAGTGGAAGGAAGCGCAGGCGGCGGAATACCGGGCGGTAGGTGTCACGATGGACGGCAAGAATTATTACTACCAGGGGCAGCTGGTCGATATCTTTCTGGACATCCGGCCCGGCAAGGCTTTCTGGACGCTGAACATGAACCCGGCGGGAACCGTCAATATCAAGATTATCCGCGATGGGGACAATCAGATTACAGGCGCTGATTACATGACGGACGCGGAAGTGGCTGAGCTGCTTGAGGGTCATGATGATGAGGACGTACGGGATGGGGATGGCGACAGAGGCGATGAAGCGGGGGATGACAGGGATGACGATGGGCAGGATGACGGGGACAGCGACGATGACAGCGACGGTTGGCATCAATCTGCCAGCGGCAGAACCTGGTATCCCCGGGTCATCCCGGTGGATCTGGAGAGTGTAGCCGAGGGCCGGGTGGTTTATCTGGGGGAGTACACCCTGTCCGAGGGCGACAGGCTTTGGTATGCCGTCCGGGCGGAGACGGGAAACGGTATGCAGGTGGGCTTCGCCGAACCCGGGGAAGAATCTTTGGAAACCACCTATTGGACTGTGGAGAATCGCCGTCAGGAAGATGAAGGCCTGGAATGCATCGCCAGCTTTACCCTCCGCCCGCTGGCAAAGCCCGGAACCTATAAGCTGTTCCTCCGGGCGACGGATGGGGATTTGGGAAATGTAAAGGGCAGCATCTCCATTGGATTTGTGGCAGACGCAATTGAATTTGGGGCAGACGCGTCTTAGGCGGACATGACAGCCGGCGTCCCGGGTTCCTGGCGGAACCTGGGAAACGCTGGCCTTTTTTACCGGACAAACGTAATTCAAACAATAAAGCATCTCTAAACCAAAGATTGACAAGCATTCCCTTTTTTCATATACTGGTATGTACACGGCACAATATATTGGAATTTGGAAAAGACGGAACACTATATTTTGTATTAAAAAAGCGTCTTAGGAAAGCAGGTATTTTCATGGAACAAAAGCGATTCTGTGGAACAAGGGCATTCCCAAAATATCCTGATGGAATGCGCGGATGCTGGTAAGGAGAAGGGATGGGGCTATGAACATGGAACAGAGTCAGACAGCTGCAGAGAACATCAACTATGGAGAGAAGTACAAGCCCGCCAGGGAAGTGTGCGTGATCAAAAAGGACGGCAGCAAAGAGGCTTTCAACGTACAGAAAGTAATCAGTGCCGTGGCCAAGAGCGCGTACAGGGCCCTGGCGAAATTTACCGTAGAGGAGGAGAGCCTTATCTGTCAGCATGTGATCGATAAGGTGGACGAGCTGGGGATGGACGAAGTTCCGATACCTGTCATGCATAATATCGTAGAGAGCGCCCTGGAGCAGGTGAAGCCGGTAGTGGCCAAGAGTTACCGGGACTACCGCAACTATAAGCAGGATTTCGTGCGCATGCTGGACGATGTGTACAAGAAGAGCCAGTCCATCATGTACATCGGCGACAAGGAGAATGCCAACACGGACTCCGCCCTGGTGGCCACCAAGAGGAGCCTGGTGTTCAACCAGCTGAACAAGGAATTATATCAGAAATTTTTCATGACTACGGAGGAAATCCAGGCATGCCGGGACGGCTATATCTATGTCCACGACATGTCCGCCAGGCGGGACACCATGAACTGCTGCCTGTTCGATGTGCAGAATGTCTTGAGCGGCGGCTTCGAGATGGGGAATGTGTGGTACAATGAGCCGAAATCTCTGGACGTGGCTTTCGACGTCATCGGGGATATCGTGCTCAGCGCCGCCAGCCAGCAGTACGGCGGATTTACCGTTCCCAGCGTGGATCTGATACTGGAGCCTTATGCTGAGAAGTCCTATCATCGATATATCGAGAAATACCAGCGCCTGGGCATAGAGAAAGAAGCCGCAGAAGCGGAAGCCTACGCGGATGTAGTCAGGGAGTATGAGCAGGGCTTCCAGGGCTGGGAGTATAAATTCAACACAGTGGGAAGCAGCAGAGGAGACTATCCTTTCATCACGGTGACTGCGGGCACAGGGACTGGACGGTTCGCCAAACTGGCCACCATGACTATGCTGGAAGTGAGAAAAGGCGGCCAAGGCAAGAAGGAGCATAAAAAGCCGGTGCTGTTTCCAAAGATTGTGTTCTTATACGATGAGAATCTTCATGGGCCGGGCAAGCCCCTGGAGGATGTGTTCGAGGCTGGAGTGCAGTGTTCCGCCAAGACCATGTATCCTGACTGGCTGAGCCTGACGGGAAAAGGGTATGTGGCCAGCATGTACAAGCAGTACGGGCGCATCGTGTCCCCCATGGGCTGCAGGGCGTTCCTGTCCCCCTGGTATGAGAGAGGGGGCATGCACCCGGCTGACGACCAGGACAAACCTGTGTTCGTGGGACGGTTCAACATCGGGGCGGTGTCGCTGCATCTGCCCATGATTCTGGCAAAGGCCAGGAAGGAGAGCCGGGACTTTTACAAGGTGCTGGACTATTATCTGAATCTGATCCGCCAGCTCCACATCCGTACCTATGCCTATCTGGGCGAGATGCGGGCCTCCACGAATCCTTTGGCTTACTGCGAGGGCGGCTTCCTGGGCGGGCACCTGAAGCTCACGGACAAGATAAAGCCGCTATTGAAGTCTGCCACTGCCAGCTTCGGCATCACGGCGCTGAATGAGCTGCAGGAGCTGTACAATGGCAAGTCCCTGGTGGAGGACGGGGAGTTTGCCGTGGAGGTGCTGGAGTACATCAACAAGCGGATCAATGAATTCAAGGAAGAGGACGGCAATCTGTACGCCATCTACGGCACGCCTGCGGAGAATTTGTGCGGGCTGCAGGTGAAGCAGTTCCGCAATAAATACGGTATCATAGAGGGCGTCTCCGACAGGGAATATGTGAGCAACAGCTTCCATTGCCATGTGGCGGAGGACATTACGCCTATCCAGAAGCAGAATCTGGAGAATCGTTTCTGGGATTTGAGCAATGGCGGGAAGATTCAGTATGTGAAATATCCTATAGATTATAACATTGAAGCGATAAGGACGCTGATTCGCCGGGCCATGGATTTGGGCTTTTACGAGGGGGTCAACCTGTCTTTGGCTTACTGCGATGACTGCGGCCATCAGGAGCTGGAGATGGACGTGTGCCCCAAGTGCGGCAGCCGCAACCTGACCAAGATTGACCGCATGAACGGCTATCTGTCCTATTCCAGGGTGCATGGGGACACCAGGCTGAATGACGCGAAGATGGCGGAGATTGCGGAGCGCAGGAGCATGTAGGGAGCATTAATATGAGATATCACAATATAACGTCTGATGATATGCTGAATGGCGATGGTCTGAGGGTGGTGCTCTGGCTGGCCGGCTGCAACCATTGCTGCAAGGGCTGCCAGAATCCCTTGACCTGGGATCCGGACGGAGGGCTGCTGTTTGATAAGGCGGCCCGGGATGAGATTTTTGAGGAGTTAGGGAAAAGCTATATCTCCGGCATCACTTTTTCCGGGGGAGACCCTCTGCACCCTGCCAATAGGCTGGATGTAAGGGGATTGATGGCTGAAATCAAGGAGAGACATCCGGAAAAGACGATTTGGCTCTACACGGGCGACAGCTGGGAGGATATCCTGCATTATCCTATGATGAAGTACATTGATGTGCTGGTAGACGGGGAATTCCATGAGGATGAGAAAGATGTGAAGCTTCTATGGAAAGGCAGCGCGAACCAGCGGGTGATAGATGTGCAGAGGACGCTGGCCCGGGAAGACCCCTCTGTGCCGGTGATTCACTGCGGCGATTATGAGCAGGAGTATACAATAGCGGATAAGCCGGATAATATATGTGGATGCTGTGACTGACAGGCATAAGGGGGCCATTTATGGCACTGGATGCAATCCTGGCACAGAAGGGGGATATAGGATGGAGATTTTGCTGTCTTTGGTGGCTGTCTTTGCGCTGCACTGTAGATTTGAGATATTTGTCGGTAGTTTTCCCGATTCGGCTCTGCTCAATGGAATGCATAAGCTGTATGGTACTTTTTACGGACCTGAGTACACAGATTTGTTCGTATTTGCTGCAGTGTTCATCATGTTGCGTTTTGTGAAAAAGAAAGATGATAAGCCGGATATCGGCTCTCTTCTTTTTTCACTTTTCCTTTCTGTGATGTTGGTTGCGTCAATCAGCTTTAAAAAATTTGATTCTGCGGATTTTCTGTTTGAGAACAGCTATCAGTTCATGATATCCTGCTTTTGTATAATAGGTATCTGGATTATTTTGTATGGGATTCTCAGATGTGTCTATCATCTGTTCAATCAAAACATTATGGAGTCGGCAAAGACAGAAAAGAATGGCTTTCTGCTTATACTGGACAAGCATTTTCTGTTGATTGGTTTCTGTATTATTTTTTTGGGATGGCTTCCCTGGATTGTGATGAATTATCCGGGATCCGATTGCCCTGACAGTATTTTGCAGCTCAAAGAGTTTTTCGGAGAGGAACAATGGGCTGTAGGACATCCGCCGCTGTCTTCGGTGATTATGGGCAGCCTTTTTTCTGTGGGACGCTTGCTGGTGGATGCTAATTTCGGCTTTTTTCTATACTGCCTCATGCAGACATGCGCAGGGGCGCTGATATTTTCCTTAAGTATGAAAAAACTGAAGGATTTGGGGATTCCAATCAAATGGTGCCTGCTGGGAATCGCCTTATTCGCGTTCACTCCGCTGTGGGGGACTTATGCCCAATGGCTGGAAAAGGACCTTTTCTATGCGGAAATCGCTCTGCTGCAGACTATCTGTATGCTGGAGATTCTGATTCGGAAAGAATGCGGCAAAAAAGAGGCAGTTTTTCTGACCTGCAGCAGCCTGGGAGCAGTTTTTTTGCGTAACAATGGAATACATGCGGTGCTGCCCGCGCTGGTTCTTCTGGCAATCCGTTTCAGGGGGATATCCAGAAAGAGAATCGCGGCGGTATCGCTGATTGTCCTGGCTGCATATGAAAGCGTGATGAGAGGGCTGTATCCTGCTTTGGGAGTCCGGGGAGCGTCAGTGGTGGAACCGCTGAGCATTCCCTTTCAGCAGACGGCCAGATATGTCTGCGAGTATCCGGATGAGGTCACGGAGCAGGAGAAAGAGATTCTTGGGAAGGTATTTGACTATGACGCCCT
Organism: Acetatifactor aquisgranensis; assembly: GCF_943193215.1. Lineage (NCBI taxonomy): Bacteria > Bacillati > Bacillota > Clostridia > Lachnospirales > Lachnospiraceae > Acetatifactor > Acetatifactor aquisgranensis. The sequence continues at coordinate 75,323 of NZ_CALPDH010000021.1, forward strand.
TTTCAGTTATAATCCGGTTCTGTCGGATCCGATCAAGAATCATTGTAAGGGTATCGCGATGGATGAATATTTTGGCGTATGGTTCCGCATGTTTTTTAAGCATTCCGGCACTTACTTTTCGGCGTTCATCAACAAATGCTACGGGTATCTGGCGCCAGTGTCCCAGAATATAGAAGCGTGGATTCAGCTGGAGCATTATGATTATATGAAAGAGCTTGGCGTGCACCATGTATTTTCCCTGAATGTGTCCAATGTGCTTGTCATGGTGTGGAATATGAGCATGGTGATGCCGCTGGTAAAGTATTTGTGTACACCGGGAATGTATACATGGATTGTGGCGATTCTGATAATGCTTTTGATCAAACACCGCAGGTATAGTGCATTGATTCTCCTGGTGCCGTCCGTTATGAATATCCTGGTCTGTTTGGCGTCTCCCATGGCTGGGGCGATACGCTATGAACTGCCGACAGTGGCGTCTGTGCCATTGCTGATTGGATGGGTCTATTTTTCGATACATGCCGGGAAAGACGATGCATTTGTTTCGGCTTGATATGGAAAGATATTTTATGGAAAGAGAGACATATGAAGAGAGTAGCACAGTTCTATAAGGTAAGTCCTGATAATTTTGCGGAAGCCATGAGAGAGGGGTTTTCAGAGTATTCTGCTAAGGATATCCGGGAGATATATGAAAAAATCATGCTGCCGAAACGCGCCACCAAAGGCAGTGCCGGGTATGATATATACGCGCCGTTTTCCTTTTCCCTCGCGCCTGCCGAGACCATCAAGATACCTACGGGAATCCGTGTAAAAATGGACGAAAATTGGGTATTCACCCTTTATCCGCGCAGCGGACTGGGATTCAAATACCGTCTGCAGATGAACAATACTGTGGGCATCATTGACAGCGATTATTATGATTCCGACAACGAGGGGCATATCTTTATCAAAATGACAAATGCCACCAATGAGGGAAAGACCATAGAGATTGCCCAGGGGTCAGGCTTTGCCCAGGGAATTTTCCTGGAGTATGGAATTACCGTGGACGATGAGGTGTCCGATGTGCGCAACGGCGGATTGGGGAGCACGACAAAATAGCGCTATTTTAGAGACCTTTGCGGGCCGCCCTCTCAGGAAACCTGCGGACAGTATTCTGCCGTCCTAAAACATATAAAAGCATGTGGAATCGAATAAAAATTCCGGTTCTGGCTATGATAAGCGTAAGAACATGCGCAAATCATGAAAGAAAAGGAGTTTTTGGATGATAGAGAAGAAAGATTCCGGCAGGAAAACAGAGAAGCTCATGAATGGAAGCGAAAGAGGAAGCGGCCGCCTTATGGGCTCTCTGCAGGAAAATATGGCTTACCTGAACCGTGCCCTGGACGTGGAGAAGAACTTTGACATCATCTACCGGGTCATCCAGATAGGCGGAAAAGAAGCCTGCATGTACCTGGTGGACGGCTTCTGCAAGGATGACCTGGTGCAGAAGCTGCTGCAGTATTTCATGGATCTGACTCCGGACGATATGCCGGCGGACGCCCATGGTCTGTCGAAAGGATTCACGCCCTATGCGGAAGTGGACATCGAGGACAAATGGGATACCCTGATTACCGCCCTGCTCTCCGGCATATTTGTGCTTCTGGTGGACGGCTACGAGAAAGCCCTGCTGATAGATTCCAGGACATATCCGGCCAGGAGCGTGGGGGAGCCGGAGAAGGACAAGACTCTCCGGGGCTCTAAGGACGGCTTCGTGGAGACTCTTGTGTCCAACACGGCCATGATTCGCCGCAGAATCCGCAGCACAGACCTGCACATTGAGATGCAGAGCGCCGGGGAAAGCTCTCATACGGACATTGCGCTCTGCTATATGAAAGGCCGGGTGGATGAGGATTTCCTGGACGATATAAGGCGGAAAATCAACAATATCCAGGCGGATGCCCTGACCATGAACCAGGAATCTCTGGCGGAATGCCTTTACCAGAGGAAGTGGTACAATCCTTTCCCGAAGTTCAAGTATACAGAACGGCCGGATGCGGCTTCTGCCCAGGTGCTGGAGGGCAATATCGTCATTTTGGTGGACAATTCCCCTTCGGCCATGATTCTGCCCACCACCATATTCGATGTGATAGAGGAAGCGGACGATTATTACTTCCCTCCGGTGACGGGCACCTATCTGCGGATGACCAGGTTCCTGATTTCCCTGTTGACTTACCTGGTCACTCCCACCTTCCTGCTGATGATGAATAATCCCCAGTTTATCCCAGAGACATTTTCCTTCATCATATTGCAGGAGGAGCCGAACCTTCCCCTAATCTGGCAGTTCCTGGTGCTGGAGCTGGCCATAGACGGCCTGAAGCTGGCGGCCATCAATACGCCGAATATGCTCAGCACACCATTGAGTGTCATGGCAGCCCTGGTGCTGGGGGAGTTCTCGGTGAACAGCGGGTGGTTCAGCCCAGAGGTCATGCTGTACATGGCGTTCGTGGCCATCGCGAACTATACCCAGGCCAACTATGAGCTGGGGTATGCCCTGAAGTTCCTGCGTATCATCACTTTGCTGCTGACCCAGTGGTTCAATCTGTGGGGATATATCGGAGGAATATTGTTGTCTTTGCTGGCTATCGGCTGCAACCGGACAGTGTCCCACAGGAGCTACCTCTATCCCCTGATTCCTTTTAGTTGGAAGACGCTGAAGAACAAACTGTTCCGGACCCGGCTGCCTGGAGCGTTGAAAAAAGAGCCGAGATAGGGCATAAGAGAACTGCGGGTGGAAAAGCGGTTAAAAGCGCCAAAGGAGGCGTCCCGCGAAATGAGTAGTGAGACGCCCCCTTTTATCAGTTTATCTGGCTGGAGAGCCCTGTGGATTTGGCTGGCTATTATAATATTGTGCCTGCGCCTGCCACAGTTCGTGGTATTTCCCGGCTGTATCCTCTACCAGGACATCATGGCTGCCCTGCTGGACGATTGCCCCACTGTCGAAGACGAGGATGTCGTCACAGAACTTGCAGGAAGACAGTCGGTGGCTGATATAGATGGCTGTCTTGTCCTTGATAATCGCATTGAAGTTGCTGTAGATTTCCGCCTCCGCCAAAGGATCCAGCGCTGCCGTGGGCTCATCCAGGATGATAAAGGGCGTATCCCTGTAGAGCGCCCTGGCAAGAGCGATTTTCTGCTTTTCCCCGCCGGACATATCCATGCCGTTCTTATTCAACCTCTTGGACAGATAGGTCTCCAGCCCATCGGGAAGTCTGTCCAGCCGGTCGCCGAAGCCGGATTTCTGCAGGCAGGATTCCGCGAGACTTCCATCGTAGTTCATGGCGGCGGCCACGTTCTGGCCCAGGGGCAGATCCGTCAAAGTAAAATCCTGGAATACCACGGAGAAGATGGAGAGGTATTCCCGGTAGCTGTATTTGCGGATATCGATGCCGTTCAAGAGAATCCTCCCCTCCGTGGGATCGTAGAGCCTGCAGAGCAGTTTGATGAAAGTGGTCTTGCCGCTGCCGTTCATGCCTACCACCGCCAGGCGCCTGCCAACGGTGAATTTCATGTTCACATGGCGGAGGGCATATTGGTCGTTTCCCGGGTACCGGAAAGATACGTCCTGGAATTCGATTTCATACTGCCTGTCGTTTCGTTTCTCCACGGTGAGGCTTCCCTGGTACATGACGTTGGGCGTCTCCAGAAAATCCAACAGCATCTTTACAAAGGTGGCGTTGATGCGGGTCTGCCCTAATGTGCCTATGAAAGAGGAGAGGCCTCCCGCCAGCCTGACGATGGAACTGACATATTGGGTCATCATGCCTACCCCAAAGGCTCCGGCCCATGCCTTGAGGCCCGCGAACAGGTACGCCACGCCGGTGAACATCACGGAGACGGCTCCGGAGGCCCCGGAATACAGTCCCATGGGCCCTCTGGCCAGTTTGGCGAAATAGCCCTGAGAGCAGAAAGCGCCGGACTTGTCATTATTATACTTTTCGCACAGCTTATCCTGGCGGTAGATTCGCATGTCAGCGGCGAATTCCTTACGCTTTCCCATAAATCCATAATGGCCAAACAGCCGATTGGCCAGCGTATGGATGTTGGAATTGAAAGCATAATAGCTGTCCGCCTTATTGGAGAGCAGGGGAGCGATATAGGTCACGGCCAGCATGACGGCAATGATGAGAGCCAGGAAAAGGGGATTGTTCAGGATAGTCAGTGTCCCGGCATTATCCGGCACCCGGCTGGTGAACAGAGTTATGGTCATGGCGATGCCTCCGAACAGAGTGAGGATTGCCGTGAGAAGTTCCTCCATCAGCCGGAAAGCTCTGATCAGTCCCCATCCGCCTCCGGACTGGTTCTGAAGAATCTGGGCCAGTTTCCGGTCGGTGTCCGGATTGTCCACGATGCAGAAATCCATGTCCATCATTTTGTCCGCCGTGATTTTGCGCAGATAGTAGAACCGGCATTCCTCCTCTACGGCCTTTCTTTTTTTTAGCAGAGCGTCTGCCAGGGAAATCAATGCCGAGGAAATCAGTGTGGCCAGCACCAGTGTAAGGAGCCTTTGAGGCCTTCGGCTGCCGGACAGCTCGTCAATGATGAGGGCCAGGAGCCAGATGCCCACATAGGGGGTCAGGGCGCTCCAGACGCAGGGCATCAGGGATGTCGCGATTAGCCCGGACTGGCTGCGGTGTATCAGCAGCAGCGCCATTTTGTTGATTTGCCAGGTCTCTTTCCAGGACAACATCTTGTTATCGTTTGTTTTTTGTTTCTTTTTTGATGATTTGCGGTTCATTGCCATCGGCTCCTTCCTTATAATATCTGCTCTGCACCTCATAGAGCTGTGCATATCGGCCGCCCATGGCGAGCAGCTTTTCGTGGGTGCCTTCCTCCGCAATCCGGCCGCCCTCGATAAGGAGGATGCGGTCGCAGAAGCGGGTGGAGGCCAGTCTGTGGGAAATGTATACAGAGGAGCGCCCCTGTGTCATTTCGTCGTATTTGCAGTACATATCGGCCTCGGCTATTGGATCCAGCGCCGCAGTGGGCTCGTCCAACACTACTAGGGGCGCGTCCTTGTAAAGGGCTCTGGCCAGCATGAGCCTCTGGGTCTCGCCGCCGGAGAGAGTGACTGCGTCATCATAGATTTCCCGCAGCATTTTGGAGTCGTATTGCAGGGGCAGGGATTCGATTTTCCGGGTGAGGCCGGCTTTTTCCACACATTCTTTCATTTTAGCGCTGTCGATGTGATCCTCTGTCTGGGCTATGTTGGCGGCAATGGTGGTGGCCAGTATGTTGAAGTCCTGGAAGACCGCGGAGAACAGGCGGTAATAGTCTCTGCGGTCGTACTGGCGGATGTCATTGCCGTTTAAGAGCACTTTTCCCTCTGTGGGATCCAGGAAGCCGCAGAGGAGCTTGATGAGGGTGGTCTTGCCCGCGCCGTTTAAGCCCACCACGGCCAGTTTCTCGCCGGGGCGCAGGGTCAGGTCGATATGGGAAAGAGTATCTGCCGCCGCGTCCGGATAGCGGAAAGAGACGTCCTCCAGACGGATTTCGTATGTATTTGCCGTGTCTGCGGCGATGGGCTTGCCCTCCTCGAAGAGGAAAGGCTCCGGGAATTCCAGGCATTCCCGGATATTGGAAATTTCCAGGCCCTGCTTATGTAAGGTGAGGAAACCGTTCAGGATGCCGCTTACCCATGCGCTGAAATTCCCCACGGCGGAAAAATAGAGCAGGAACATGGATACGCTTAAATCTTCGTTTAGCACCAGCCAGATCAGATAGGCATAAGCAAAGCCGTTCTGAAAAAGGGCCAGTATCAGATTGGCGATGCTGCCCCACAGATATCTGTTCTGCACGCGCCTGTGGAAAGCGCGGAATGTATCCCGGGTGCTGCTAAATACCTGCTCCAGCCAGGGCTGCATGCCGAAGATGCGGATATCCTTTGCCATTTTCTTGTCCTCGGTACAGGTGAAGAAGTGCCAGAACATCTGATCGCATTCCCCCTCTTCCTCCCGGTGCCGGTAGCGGTATTCGGACAGGGGCTTGTTGATGCAGTATCCCGCAACGGTGGCAGCGGATATGGCTGCAATCAGCAGAGGATTGACGTGGGACAAAAGCATTAAATAGAACAGGAACCCCGTCACGTCCCTGAGCAGATCGGTCAGGGTGGTCCATATGGCCTCGCCAGCCGCTGCATTACTGTTCAGGGCATCACCGGCTTTGGCCAACTTCTTCAGCAGTTCATCATTGTCCGTATTGGGATAGGAGGTGACGGCCATCTTTGTGTTCAGCCGCGCAATAAGGCTGGAGCGCACGGTAACCCTGCCATACAGGACATTGACATAGAGATAGCCGGATGCCCCGTTCAGCAGGATGTTCAGGAACAAAAATGCCAGTATGATGAGGAACAATCGGTTCAGGGACTGGTGGGCCTCTACGGATCCGATGATGACGGGCGCCACATAGAGTCCGGTCAGATTGTTCGCCACAGCCAGGAGCGCTGTCAGGACGCACAGGATGGGGACTTTCTTTTCCCGCTCCCGAATGGCCAGCCGAATCATGAAGCCTGCAGACTGCCACATGTTGTACTTGCCTTTTTCTTTTTGTTTTAACTCTTGTTCTGCCATAATTTTTCCTTTCAGGGTTTGTTGGACTAAGGAACAGTTCCTGAGGATAGTATAGCACAGAAAAGGAAGGAATGCGGATTGGGTGACGAAATGCATGATTTCGGGGATAAGTTGTGTGGAGGGATGGTGTCAGCCGAAAAAAAGGTCCTAAAATAAGATACCATTTTCAGGCCGGATGTAGTATAATGTCCGAGAGGACAGGGCGCCCATGGATTTCGGGCATTGCGGCACAGGGGGAAAAGAAATGTACAGATTTGCAGTATGTGACGACAATCCGGCAGACATACAGTATGTAGTATCGCTGATAAATAACTGGAGCAAGAAATCGAACACGCCCTTTCAAATCGAAACCTATCCCTCCGCGGAGGCTTTTCTGTTCGCCTATGAAGACGACAATGGCGTAGACGTGCTGTTCCTGGACATCGAAATGAACGGCATGAGCGGAGTAGAGCTGGCGAAACGGCTGCGCGCCACAGGTGCGAAGCTCCAGATTGTATTCATCACGGGATACATGGACTATATCGAGCAGGGCTATGACGTGGAGGCTCTGCACTATCTGCTCAAGCCGGTGACTCAGGGGAAGCTGGAAACCGTGCTGGAGCGGGCCATGGAGAGGCTGGGGGCAAGGGGGAATGTACTGGTTCTGTCCTGGGGCGGGAGCATGGTCAGGCTGCCGTTAGATGAGATTCGATATCTGGAAGTGATGAAAAATTATGTCACGGTGCACGCCGGGGAAACCTACAGCGTAAAGCGCACGCTGCGCGAGCTGGAGGAAGAGCTGGACGACAGCTTTTACAAAATTCATCGATCCTATGTGGTGAATCTGCGGTTCGTGAAGAAAGTGACGAAGACTGCCGTGACGCTGAAGGAAAGCGAGGAGCTCCCTCTGTCCAGAAAAGCGTATGAGGGATTGAATCGGGCGTTGATACAGTATTTCTGAACTTCATACAGACGGAAAGGAAAGTCGGGATGCATCTGCTGGACAAGATAATCGACAAAAGAATCGCGGCATACCAGAGCGACCTGTTGGCCACGCATTACGCGGAGGTGGAGAACATGTACCGGCAGATCAGGAGCTGGCGGCATGATTACCGCAATCATATCCAGGTGCTCGGAAGTTATGCCCGGATGGGAGACATGGAATCGCTGAAAGCTTATCTGAAAGAGCTGAGCGCCGATTTGGAGGCTGTGGATATGGCCCTGAAGACCGGAAACAAGATGACGGATGTAATCCTGAACAGCAAAATCTCGCTGGCCAGATCCAGGGACATCACAGTCAGGGCGGATGCCCATGTGCCGGTATCGCTGACGACGTCGGAGTTGGATCTGTGCATCATCATGGGCAATCTGTTCGACAATGCCATCGAGGCCTGCATGGAACTGCCCAAGGAGGATAGGCTGATTCGTGTCTACATGGACATGAAGAACACGCAGCTGTACATGTCCTTTACCAATACCACGGCCCAGAGGAAACAGAAGAAAGAAGCCGGACGTTTTAGGACGACGAAGGGCATGGGGCATGGGCACGGCCTGGTGCGGGTGGATACCATTGTGGAGAGATATCAGGGGTATATCAGCCGAAACAGCGAGGACGGAGCCTTTACCACGGAGATTCTGCTGCCGCAGTAGGAGATTCGGCAGAGAGACGGGAAGCACGTCCCGCAGAGGGCCGGCGGATTTGACAGACGCGCGGATTTGTGATAAAGTCAAGAAAGCTGAGTAAAAGAAAAAGGCCATGGAGGGACATATATGTTTAAAATCATAACCGACAGCACGACGGATTTGCCGAAAGAATATCTGGAGGAGCATGACGTAGGATGCCTGCCCATCAGCTATATTCTGGACGGAGTCACATATGGCAGGGACAGGGAACTGGACTGGAAAGAGTTCTATGCCATGATGCGGGAGGAGGGCAAGATGCCGACTACCTCCCAGATCAATCCTGCCGAGGCGAAGGAACAGCTGGAGGAGTATATAACGAGAGCCCTTTTCGGGAATGAAAATCCCATGGAAATCCTCTACCTTGCATTCTCTTCGGGCTTGAGCGGAACCTGCGGCAATATCCGCATGGCGGCCGCTGAAATCATGGAAGAGCGTCCGGATGTGAAGATTAGAGTGGTGGACAGCCTGGGCGCGTCCATGGGGGAGGGGCTGTTCGTGCATAAGGCGGCAAGGATGCGCGATGCGGGAAAGTCCATGGAAGAGACGGCGAAATGGCTGGAAGAGCATGTGCAGAATTTCGTCCATGTATTTACGGTGGATGACTTGTTCCATTTATACAGGGGCGGGCGCGTCAGCAGGACGGCAGCTGTCCTGGGGACGCTGGTCTCCATCAAGCCCAAGCTCCATGTGGACAGCGAGGGGCACCTGATTCTGATTGGGAAGGTGCGGGGCAGAAAGAAATCCCTGGCCGCGCTGGTGGATTATATGGAAGAGAAGATGGGTTCCTGGGCAGAGGAGAACAAGGATGATTATGTGTTCATCAGCCATGGGGATGCCCTGGAGGACGCGGAATATGTGAGGGATTTGATAAAAGAACGGTACGGATACCAGCATTTCCTGATCAATCACATAGGCCCTACCATAGGCGCCCATTCAGGCCCCGGCACAATCGCCCTGTTCTTCATGGGAGAGTCAAGATAAAGAGCTGAATATTCAGTGCTCGGACAATCACGCAGAAGCAGACAGACTGCGGTTGGCCGGGCACTTTTCTTTCCACGGTTTTCACAGATTTCCCGATTCCTCATATTATAATAGCAAGCTAAAATCTATGAAAGAAAGGTCTCAAAATGCACGAACATTGGAATGACAACAATTTTGATGATTTCCCGGTAGCGATGGCTTATGTGCCGTGGCAGAAATTTGAGCGGTTGTGTGAAGACTTGGAGAAAGGGTATTGTGCCGGAACAATATTCCCTGAACTGGATAAGCCTTTCACAGGAAGGAGATGTGTATAATGGGAGAGAAGGAACAGCTGTTAAGAGATATCGGGATTGCGGATTTCGTCCTGACGGAACTTGTCCTGTACCTGGACACCCATCCCTTTGACCGCAATGCACAGGAGTACTTCAACCATTACAACCGAATCAAGCTTCAGATGGAAAAGGAGTTTTCCCAGAAATATTACCCTCTGAACACCAGATACGCCGAGAGCAGCAAGGAATGGAGATGGGGCGCGGCGCCCCTGCCCTGGGAAGGAGAGTGCGCATAAATGTGGAGTTATGAGAAAAGATTGGAATTTCCCGTGAACATCAAGGAGCCCAACGCGAAGCTGGCCCAGGCCATCATCAGCCAATACGGCGGGCCGGACGGCGAGATGGGAGCCAGCATGCGCTATCTTTCCCAGCGCTATTCCATGCCCTACAGAGAAGTGGCGGGCGTCCTGACGGACATCGGTACCGAAGAGCTGGCACATTTGGAAATGGTGGCGGCTATCGTCCACCAGCTCACCCGGAACCTGTCCATGGAGGAAATCGAAAAGAGCGGCTTCGCCAGCTATTATGTGGATCATACCGTCGGCGTATGGCCGCAGGCTGCTTCGGGATTCCCTTTCACTGCCGCCCAGTTCCAGGTGACAGGGGACCCTGTGACGGATTTGATGGAGGACCTGGCGGCGGAGCAGAAGGCCCGCACCACCTATGACAACATCCTGCGCCTGGTGAAAGAGCCGGATGTGTGCGAGCCCATCAAGTTCCTGCGCATGCGGGAAATCGTGCATTTCCAGCGGTTCGGCGAAGCGCTGCGCATCGTACAGGATAGGCTGGACAGCAGGAATTTCTATGCGTTCAACCCTGCCTTTGACACAAAGGAATGCTGCGACTGATTATGATGTAAATCTGGATAGAACACCAACAGGCAGTTCCTTGTTCTGCAAGAGGGATTGCCTGTTTTTTGCTGTCTTTTAGGACTGGATGCCCAAAGGGAGATTGTGCTTTGCATATTATAATGGGGAATTTGAAGAGTATGCAGGCGAGATATTGGCCGTGGAGATAAATTATGACAAGGATGATGTCAACAATCCCCATAGCTGTAGGATAGAGAGGCTGGAAAAGCAGTAAGCCCAGGTAAGCTATTGCCATTGCCCGCGGGAAAATCAGGCGGAAGTCCAAATGAAACCGGAATAGGCCCGCCCTTGTCGTCAGGCGGGCCCATCGCGAGCCATCAATCTGTATCCTACTGCGCCCTACGGCCCAATCTGTCTTTTAACTGCCACCGCCGTGAACTCCCCTGGGAGCCTGTCGTCAGTCCACGCCGGATGCTCATCGAATTTCTCCAGCAGGAATCCGCATCTGACGATAGCATTGATGATCTCGCTGATGGTATATTTCCTGTAAAGGCATTTCGGCATCTGGCTTCTGACGGCATCCGGATAGAAGCGGGCATGGGCCATTTCCCCTTCGAAGACCTCCGTGGAAAAATAGCTCATGGAAGGCTGTTCCAGCTCCAGGATATCCGATATCTTGGAAAATGGATGGAAATCGCTGCAGATCATCTTCCCGCCCCATTTCAACAGAGCGTACATAATGCCCATGAATTCATCCAGGTCATGGAAATAGTGCAGAACGCCGCCCTCCATGAACACCACATCAAAGGACTCACGATACTTCTCTATATCCATATCCAGAACATCGCATACCTGATAATCCAGCGCCACCTTTGCGGCCGCAGCCACTTCCAGGGCATATCTTCTGTTGTCCTCCGAAATGTCAAAGACAGTGACCTCCGCGCCCAGGATGGCCAAAGCCACGGCCTTTTTTCCGCAAGAGCCGCATATATTCGCTATCCGCACGCCCTCATAGCCGTCGAAATAAGCCGCGTATTTCCTTAACATGCCCAGGGGATTCTCCAGGCTCTTTTCCGCCCTTTCGGCAGGCTGCCCGGAAGTCCTAAGCCAGAATTCGTAGGCGGAATATTCCCATGCGCGCTTGTTTTGGGCACGGTAGTTCCCGGGCTTTCCCAGCCGCCTTGCCACCATGCTGTAGAAAGGCGTATCTTTTTCCGCATTTTCATAATAAAACTCCAGGGACTGCACAGGGAGCAGAAGAGCGCCCACCTGTACGGAATCAGTATTTCGGTACAGGAGCGTCTCCGAGTCCTGGCCGGGGCAGACATCGTAGAACATACACCTGACCCTCATGTCCCTGTACTGTCCATCGAAATACTGAAAGCTCCCACCCGTATGCTGCGTCTCCGAATCATAGCGGAAGAATCTCCTGACCCGCTCCTCGTCGTCCCACTGAAAGGTCAGGCAGATCTTCTCCAGGGGAAATTCCAGGCCATGGGCAAAAATCATGGTCTTGCCATCCACCTTGAAAGGAATCCGGCCTTGAATCAAATCCTCCGCCAAAGAGCAGAGGATGCCCCATTCCCTCTGAAACTGCATCCTGCTTAGGTCAATCCGGTAAATATTTTGACTGTCCATTCGTCTTCCTCCTTCGTCCTTGATAAAGGTATCATAACAGGAAAGGGAAGACTGGTCTTGTCCTGTAGGATTGGATTTTGTCAGGTCTGCGCATGCCCAGCCGCCCTCCAGTACGACATTGACCCGCAGGGGCAGAAATACCTTCGAGACCGGAAAGCCGCGCCTGACGAAGCTGGGCGGGAAGCCATGGAATCTGGAAAAGGCTTTCGTGAAGGCCTCCGGCGTATCATAGCCGTATTTGTAGGCCAGCTCTATGACAGGAGCGCCGGAGGAGGACAATTCCGCCGCAGCCAGCGTGAGCCGCCTGTTGCGGATATACTCCATGACCGTCATGCCGCACACCAGCTTGAAGAGAGAGGACAGCGTTGACGGGCTGACGAAAAAATGGGCCGCAATCAGGCCGGGAGTCAGCGCTTCCAGAAGATTCGCCTCGATATATTCCAGTGCCTCCTGCAGGTCAGAAATTGTAAAAAAGCCCGGTTCCTTTGGTTGAAAAGCCATATGATGCCTCCGTTTCAGCTGGTCATGCTATTTTACCGCGGGATGACCGTTCCGGGAAAGCCGGGCATTCCCGCCTATATCCGGTCATCCTTGTAGATGACATTGGAGAGAGGAATCTTGTATTTCTGCTTATATTGGTACATCTGCGCGTCCGTATCGCTGATATACGTGGATAAAGGAGTGCCGGAATGGGCCGGAACCAGGGTGGAGGCGTAGCTGAAGCATTTGGGGTGCCCGCTGCTCTTGTCCGCCAGCATCGCCTGCCGCAGGCTTTCCAGTTTCCGATTCTGCTCGGCTGAGGTAAGCCCGGTCTGGAGCAGGAAGAACTCATCGCCGCCTACCCGGCATACCTCCCCGCCCAGGGTCTGCAGCGCCCTGGAGACCTGGATCAGATAGCTGTCGCCCTGCTCATGCCCGAAAGTATCGTTACAGTATTTCAAATAGTCCACATCGATAAAGGAGAGCGTGAATGCAGTTCCCTCCTGCAGCCATTGCTCCATCTTTTCGGTAGCATAGCGCCGGTTGTTCAGGTTGGTCAGAGGGTCTACATAGGCATAACGGTAGATTAGCTTCTGCCGTCGCTGCCGCTCTGTCTCGTCAATCACGATATGGACGACGGCCTGTTTCCTGGCATCGTGGGAATTCTCCCCGTCTGAACGGAACCAGGGGATGAGAAAGGACTCCACCTGGTAGAAGATTTCGGTATCGTCGGAATCGTGCAGCGCCAGATCCCATCTCAGGGAGTTCTGGTTATGGTCTGATGGATTCTCGCCTTCCGCGGCCTGCCCGTCCTGGAGGGGTGAGGTTTCCGCGTTCGGATTCTTTCTGTGCTGATCTATCTGGCGCTGGATCTCCGGCTGTTTGTCAAGGAGCTGCCTGGTCAACTGGGCGGCGGTCTGCACATAGGCTTTCTGGAACCAGCGTGCTGGCTGATTGGAGTGCACTTCCTCTCCTGTTTCCGCAGAGTATACGAAAATCATGCTGTGGGTGTAGTCTGTCAGGGCATTCACCAGTGCCAGGTTGCTGCGCAGCTCCTGGTTGCTCTGCTCCAGAGACCAGCTGATCTCATCCATGGCCTGGATGTTGTCCATCAAGACCTGGTTCTCCAGCTCCAGGGACTCGGTTTTCTGCTGCAATTGACCGGTCAGGTCAAGAAGCGCATCAGCCAGAAGCGCTATTTTTTCTCCCAACTCTCGGAAATCGGGCGACAGCTCTTCCAGACGGAGGGTGGCTGCCTCCGGCTGTTCCAGGATATTCTGTAAATAGTCAATCAAAAGCTTCAGGGAATGTTCCATATAATCGCTCCTATGACCCGTTTGGGCTGCACAATTTTTCCTAATTATACAGCAATCGGGTCTAAAAGGGAAGTTTTTTCTTTGCAGCGGTGACGTGAGAATCGAGACGGAATGGATGGATCTATATGGTAGAATGGTGATGAATCTGATGATTTTGAGGGGATGCTTGGGGATTTCCTTGCTGTAGGAGAGCGGTTTATCCAATTGAGCGGGTGAAGCGACACACAATTAACCGGCAGGAAACAGTTGACACCGCAACCATCCCATAGTATAATGGTTGCGGTGTCAACTGTTGTAAATACAACCAATAAAGGAGCATAACATGCCCGGAATCATGAAAACCCTGAACAACATCAGCCGCTGCCAGGCCACATATCGAAAGAAGACCATAGCGGCCCAAGACCTGTGCCCCAACCACTATGCATTCGTGCTGAACATCTGCCATGCGCCTGGCCGTTCCCAGGACGAGCTCGCCAGGGCGCTGTGCCTGGACAAAAGCACTGTGGCCAGGACCCTGGCCCATCTGGAAAAGCACGGCTACATCACCCGTGTCCCCAATGAAAAGGACAGGAGGCAGTACCAGGTACATCCCACGGAGAAGATGCTGGACATCTATCCCAAAGTGCTGCTGGCAAACAAGGGATGGAACGCCCGCCTGACGGAAAATGTCCCGCCGGAAGAGCTGGAAGTCTTCCACAGAGTGCTCTCCAGGATGGAACAGAATGCGAAAAAGATTACGGAAGAGCTGGAGGTGACATCAAGTTGAAACGGATATTTTCCTATCTTGCACCCTATAAAATGCGGATGCTGCGGGGCATCTCCATCAAGATCCTGGGCACCGTGGCAGAGCTTCTGATTCCCTTTCTGCTGACCTACATCCTGGAGAATGTCATTGTCACCATGGAAATCCCCCGCATCCTGTGGTATGGCGGGGTGATGATTCTCTGTTCGGTGGCAGCCTGCGTGGGGAACGTGACCGCCAACCGGATGGCTGCAGGGGTCACGGCGGATTTCTCCACCGTGATGCGCAGAGACCTGTTCGCCAGTACCCTGTATTTGTCTGCCCGGGACACGGATGGATTCACGATTCCCTCCCTGGAATCCCGCATCACCTCGGACACCTACAATGTCCAGAACTTCGTGGGCATGATGCAGCGCATGGGCATCCGTGCGCCCATTCTGCTGCTTGGGGGCGTAGGGATTACCCTGTTCATGGACAGCGCTCTGTCCCTGGTGATGATCGCCACCATGCCCCTAATCTTCCTTACCGTGTACAGCGTCGCCCGCCGGGGCGTCCCGCTGTACACCAAAGTGCAGAAGTCCACCGACGACATGATCCGGGTGGTGCGGGAGGATGTGCTGGGCGTCCGCGTCATCAAGGCCCTTTCCAAAAACGACTTCGAGAACCGCCGCTACGACGCTTTCAACCGAGCCCTCTCAAAGCAGGAATGCCATGCCGGCATCGTGATGAACGCGGTGAATCCCATCATGACCCTGTTGATGAATCTGGGCATCGCTGGGGTCATCGCCGTGGCGGCCTACCGGGTGGCAAAGGGAACCTCCTCCGCGGCTACGGTGATTGCCTTTACCCAATACTTTACCCTGATTTCCATGGCGCTGATGTCCCTGTCCCGCATGTTCATCATGTACACGAAATGCGCCGCCTCTGCCCGCAGGATCGCCGCGGTTCTGGACACGCCGGAATCTTTCCCGCTGACAGAGGATGACGGCAGAGGAGACCCCGCAGTCAGGATTTCTTTTGAGCAAGTGACCTTTTCCTACCTGGGCAAAAAGCCTAACCTGGAAGATATCACCCTCAGTGTCCCCAAAGGCGGGACGCTTGGCATCATCGGCGCCACCGGCAGCGGAAAATCCACGTTTGTGAAGCTTCTGCTGCGGTTTTACGATGCCGACTCCGGCACGATTCGCATCGACGGCAGAAAGATATCCTCCTATACCCAGAAGGAGTTGACCGCCATGTTCGGCGTGGCGTTGCAAAACGACTTCCTTTACGCGGACACCATCGAGGAGAACATACGTTTCGGAAGGGACATTTCGGACGAACAGATACGCCGGGCCGCGAAGATTGCCCAGGCCCATGATTTCATCTCCGCCATGCCGGATGGCTATGGCCACATGATTTCCTCCAAGGGGACGAACCTTTCCGGCGGCCAGCGGCAGCGCATCCTGATCGCCCGGGCCATCGCCGCGGATCCCGGCATCCTGATTCTGGACGATTCCTCATCGGCCCTTGACTACAAGACCGACGCCAGCCTGCGCCAGGCGCTGAAGGAGTCCATGTCCGATTCCACCGTCATCACCGTGGCCCAGCGCGTCAGCTCCGTGAAAAACTGCGACCTGATCATCGTGCTGGACGAGGGCAGAATCATCGGCCGGGGAACACACGAGGAACTGATGGAAAACTGTGCGGAATACCGGCAAATCAGCGATTCTCAGATGGGAGGTGCCTTCCTTGACTGACAAACCATTGACGAATAAACCTATGACCGACAATCATTCGAAGAAAAAGCGCGACAACCGCGGAATCATGCTCCGGCTGGGGGGATATATCCTGAAGCAATGGCCGCTGTTCCTCCTTGCCGTGATACTGACCCTGGCATCGAATCAGATGTCCCTTTTGGGCCCGCGGTATTCCGGTGCCGCAATCGACGCCATCAGCCTGTCCTCGGGGGTGGACTTTGGGGCGGTCTGGGACAGCGTAATCAAGATGATTGTCTGCT
Organism: Acetatifactor aquisgranensis; assembly: GCF_943193215.1. Classification (NCBI taxonomy): domain Bacteria; kingdom Bacillati; phylum Bacillota; class Clostridia; order Lachnospirales; family Lachnospiraceae; genus Acetatifactor; species Acetatifactor aquisgranensis. Next base: position 91,884 of record NZ_CALPDH010000021.1, read on the forward strand.
ACGCCGGCTCTGCCGTCATCGCCTATTTTCTGTCGGTGATTATGGTGAACCTGAGCCAGCGAATCGTATATACCATGCGCAGACAGATTTTTGAGAAGCTGAACACGCTGCCTGTGGGGTATTTCGACACCAACGCCACCGGGGACATCATCAGCCGCATATCCTATGACGTGGATACGGTGAACACCTCCCTGTCCAACGACCTGGTGCAGGTCATGACCAGCATTTATACCGTGGTGGGCTCGCTGGTGTTCATGTGGAAGATTTCCAGGCCGATGATTCTGATTTTCGTGGTCACCGTGCCGGTTTCTGTCCTGTTCACCCGGTACCGTTCCAAAAAGGTGCGCCCTCTGTTCAGCGCCCGCTCCCGGAAGTACGGCGAGCTCAACGGCTATGCCGAAGAGATGCTTTCCGGCTCTGCCAGCATCCGGGCATACGGGCGGCAGGACGTGATCTCGGGCCGCTTCAATACCCACAATGACGAGGCCATGGGGGCGTTCTACAACGCGGAGTACAATGCATCCCTCCTGTTCCCCACCATCAACCTGATCAACAACGTGTCCCTTTCGCTGGTGGCCATCTTCGGCGGAATCCTGTATATGTATTCCGAAAACGGCCTGATACAGGCGGGCTCCGTCCTGTTCATCACTTTGGGGGGAGTGGCGCAGTTCGTGCAGTATTCCAGGAAATTCGCCGGGCCCATCAACGAATTCTCCAACATCCTCCACGAGTTCCAGTCCGCTTTCTCGGCGGCGGAGCGGGTATTCCGGGTGCTGGACGAAGCGCCGGAGCCGGCGGACGCCGCCGATGCCCGGGAAATGGCGCAGGTGAAAGGCCAGGTGGAGCTGGACGACATCACCTTCGGCTACAAGAAGGACACCACCATTCTGCACAATGTCTTCGTGACGGCGAAGCCGGGGCAGATGATCGCCATCGTGGGCCCCACCGGCGCGGGCAAGACCACCATCATCAACCTGCTGATGCGCTTCTACGACCCTGTGTCCGGCGAGATTCGGGTGGACGGCGCGCCGTCCCTGAAGATCAGGCGGGAGGATCTGCGCCGCGCCTTTACCATGGTGCTCCAGGACACCTGGCTGTTCCACGGCACCATCTTCGAGAACATTGTCTATGGCAGGGAAGACGCCACCATGGAGGAGGTCAGGGCAGCGGCGAAATCCGCCAAGATTGACGGATACATCGAAAGCCTTCCCGACGGGTACGACACTCTGCTTTCAGATGACGGCGTGAACATCTCCAAGGGCCAGCGGCAGCTGATTACCATTGCCAGGGCGTTCCTGTCCGACGCTCCCATGCTGATTCTGGACGAGGCCACCTCCAATGTGGACTCCCGGACGGAGATTCAGATCCAGGAAGCCATGAACGGACTGATGCAGGGCAGGACTAGCTTCGTGATCGCCCACAGACTGTCCACCATACAGAACGCGGATACGATCCTGGTAGTCCGGGGCGGGGAGATTACCGAGCAGGGAACCCACCAGGAACTGCTGCGGCAGGGCGGGTTCTACAGCACGCTTTATAATTCCCAGTTTGTGTAGCGCGAGGGGGAGTTCCAGGGCAACGGTTCAGCGTCCAGGCTGAACCGCTGCCCTCCCGAATTTCCCTTAGATTTCAACAGATTTCAACATACTTCAACCTTGCCGCGGCATCTTGACAGAAGAAGCGTTCTGTGACATACTTTATCAAAACTAAAGAGATCTGAATTGAAATCAAAAAACAGCATTTGGAGAGAAGGCAAGATGAAAAACAACATTATTATCGCAGGTGTCCCAAGAGCCGGGAAGAGCACGATTTCCCGCCGTCTGGCAAAGCAGTATGGGTATCAGCATATCAGCATGGATTCGATCATAGCGGGGTTTGAGAAGTGTTTCCCCGAAACAGGGGTGAATACCTACACCGGACTATCCTCCATGGACACATTGCGCCTGATTAGCGGTAAGATGGCCCCTTTTGTCCGGGCGATGCTGGACAGCGGCGAATACGATGAGTTCCAACCCGGTATGGTGTTGGATATGTATCAGCTCCTGCCAGGGGATTATATGAAATATATCCATGGGGCGAACTGTGAAATCTTCTATTTCATTACGTCCGACGTGACACCGGAAGAGCGGTTCGCCATTCAAAAGAGATATGACACGGAAAAGGACTACACCTTCTACAAATCGGAGGAAGAGCTCCGGGAGGGCGCAGTATATATCGTGGAGCAAAGCATCTGCATGAAAGAGCAATGCCAAAAATACGGTCTGCCGTACTTTGAGACCGCAAAAGACAGGGAACAGACGTTCGACCTCTTTTTACAAGGCATAGTGATGGAAAAACATGTATGAAATACGAAGAATACGCAGAGACGGAGTATAATCATATATAAATCGGCATTTAAGGAGGAAGCCGCTATGATACTATATCATGGAAGTAACACAGGAAATATTAAAGTATTAAAACCCAATCAGGCTGACCATGACAGGCCATATGTATATATGACTACAATAGATGTAGTTGCCGCATTCTATTTATGCAATGCTGTAGAACGGCCCTATTATTGGTTTCCTTATGGTTTTGAAGGCGACAGTAATATACCGATTTACCACGAACTGTACCCGAATGCGCTGAAAGAAGTATCGGAAGGCGTCAGCGGATATATCTACGAAGTCCTTGCAGAAGAAAATCAAGTCATTCCATTCAAAAATATCCCTTGTGCGAGACTGGCGACAGAACCTGTTGAAGTAATGGGGTGTTTCCGGGTAGAAAATGCATATGCTCTATTTACGGAATATGTGAAGCAGGGTAAAATGAAGATAGGTCATTTTGAAGATAAATCGGAGCAGCAGCTGGAATGGTGGTATTCATGCTGTGTCGAATATTTAAAGGAAAAGCATATGATAGAAACCCCTGACTGCGCCTATGCTTCTTTTATACAGTCTAAATTGCCGCAAGTATGGGAAAGGTATACTGCAGAATAAAAGTTTCAGCTTGCAGGCACTAAGGAAGTGTCTGCAAATAACCGCTACAAGTCTGCAGCAATTTTTATTGTATTTCCGGGCTTTTTCCTAAACAAATTGTAGCGGTTATTTTCCGACAGTTCCTAAGGAATTGTCTAATATAACAAAAAATAATATAACCAAGAAAGGATGACAAGATGAACTATCGTGAATTCGGCAAAACAGGAGAGAAGATTTCGGCACTGGGATTTGGATGCATGCGCTTTCCGGAATATAAGGAGGGCGAGAAGAATTTCGTGGATCAGGACAAGGTGGACGAAATGATAGCATACGCCTATGAGAACGGCGTGAACTATTTCGACACCGCTCCCGGATACTGCAGCGAGAACAGCGAAGCCGCCCTGGGACATGCGGTAAAAGGCTTCCGGGACAGGATCCTCATCTCCACCAAATGCCCCATAGACGCAGGCATAGGAGCCGACGGCTACAGAAAGCGCCTGGAGAAGAGCCTTTCCCGCCTGGGCACAGACCATGTGGATTTCTACCATTTCTGGGCCCTGAACCGCAATTCCTACAACAATGTAGTCGTAAAGGAGGGCCTTCTGGAGGCTGCCGCGAAAGCCAGGGAAGAGGGCCTTATCCGCCACATTTCCTTTTCGTTCCATGACGCGCCGGAAGTCATCAGGCACATCGTGGACACCTCCGAGGAACGGGGCGTGAAGATGGAGTCCATGCTCTGCCAGTACAATCTCCTTGACCGTTCCAATGAAGAGATGATCAAATATGTGAATGAAAAAGGCCTTGGCACCGTTGCCATGGGGCCCGTGGGCGGCGGCAGGCTGGCGGCTCCAACAGACCTCTACGCGAAGCTCACCGGCAAGGCTTCCATCGCTACATACGAACTGGCGTTCAAATTCTGCCTGGGCAACCCGAACCTGAACTGCGCCCTTTCCGGCATGCAGAACCTGGACATGGTGCAGAAGAACATCAAAGTGGCCTCCGACGATACGGCATTCTCCGCGGAAGAGTGGGAGCAGCTGGGCGCTGCCATGGAGGAAATCAAGAAGTTCTCGGAGCTTTACTGCACAGGCTGCAAATACTGCCAGCCCTGCCCTGTGGGAATCGACATCCCCCGGATTTTTGAGATGTATACCTATTATAATGTGTACGGCCTGAAAGACCATGCGAAGAATATGATGAAGAATTACCTCCAGAAAGAAGGCAAGACCTTTGCGGACTGCAAAAAGTGCGGTATCTGCGAGAAGAAATGCCCCCAGCACCTGGCTATCAGGGAGCATCTGGAAAAGGTGTGCGAGATTTTGTGTGATTAATTCTCAGTTTCTGTAAAGAGACTGCGGCGTTATACTGCATAACGCTGAATGCTGCCTAATGTAATCATGCGAATGAACCAGTCAGCGTTATGCAGTCTGGTTTCACGGCAAGTGAAATCGTTAAGCAGTATAAATTGGGTATCAGAGGGGCATTGGAGAAAGTCTGGATTTTTTGCCTTGCGCAAATTGACAAAAGCTTGGTTTCGGCTTGCAAATATGTAGCAAGGTTCACGGATTCGGGTTTCCCTTCAGCTCCACCATAAGCGGTTCATGATGGATGGCAGGCAGAATCCGTTCCAGTAAGTCGTCCATCCTGATGCGGAGACTGCTTGTATTGACGTTAGGGTGACAGCCGAAATAAGTCCCTTGCAGCACATCCCGGTCCATCAGGAGCTGTACCCGGTTCTCCGCATCGTTCATCAGTCCCAGGACGCTGACCGAGCCCGGGGAAATCCCCAGGGAAGGGGATTCCCGGTAACTGCCCCTGTACCACCCGGAAATGCCATTCTTTTTCACATAACATCCGGACGCATGGCTGTAGAGGACGGAAAGTTCGTCTCCGGCGTCCACTTCCAGTTCTTCGTCGGTGTAATCATTGGCATGCCATCCGTCCTCCCGACGGTAGAGGTAACAGGAGGGAATCCACAATTCTTTGCCGCTGCCCGAATGGCGGCAGAGCGTCATGCCATCCTTTTCTTCCAGGAGATCCACCTGGCTGTCGAGATACTGGATGTACAGGGAGAAAGGCTTCTTTTCCTGGTTCTCCAGGGCTGTCACAAGGGGAAAGGCATCGTAGGATTCCCAGGTGACCTTTTCCATGGGGGCATCCTTGTCCGGAAAAACCAGGGCGTTCAGCTGTCCTGTGGTCTTCAGGCCGCATCCGCCGTCCATGGCAATGACCCTGCGCTCATAGTCGAAGAGGGGATTCATGTTCAGCTCGTCCTGTCTGTAGAGACATACCGGCCAGTGCCCGGTGACCACGCATCGGGAAAAGCGGCAGTCCTGTTCCAGAAAACGGTCGTTTTTCAGCCACTGATACCTGGGGGTGCCGGACAGGCGGTCCAGGTCATCGGTGGGAATTCCCCCATGGACGAAAAGATAGGAACCCATATCCAGAATGGTGGGAAGCTGTCGCAAAAACGAAATTTCCGGAGCATAATGTTCCTGCAGGCGTTTCCGGCAGGCCGCCGTATTTTCCGGGGTGATATGTTCCGGGGAAATGCCCATGCCGGTAAGCATGTCCAGGATCAGGCCGCGGCGCCAGACATCCCACTGCCAGTGCACAAAGTCATGGAAGCGCTGTTCCCACCCTTCCGTTTCATCCAGAAGGAGCTGGACCAGGCGGTCATCCACGTTTCCCATAGAGACATAGACCTGGTTTTTCAAATATAAATCCATGATATAACGAACTGCATGCAGGCTGTCCGAACCTTTGTCGGCCAGGTCGCCCACGATGACCAGGATGTCGTCGTTGCGGTAATGCAGTTTTCGTAAGAGCTGTAGTATATAGTCAGGCTGGCCGTGGATATCGCTCATGGCGATAATCCGCTGACCGGGTTTCGCATCGATTTTTTGAATAATGGTATCCATGGGTGCCTCCATGAGGTGTTGTTCTGGTTTATGAGGAATGCCTGTAACTGACAGCAGCCTTTTCAATGAGGGGGCGTATTGTAGATACAGGTTACACAGCATGATAGCATGAGCAAGGCATCGCTCATGCTGGATGGCCATTCGGCCGTTTCCTGCCGAAAATAAGGTCATTATATCATATATGGCTTCACGCTGCAAACTTTTTGGGGTATCAGGGCTGTGGACACAGGAAATGGGCGGTGGCAAAGGGCGCTGTAGGATATTTGTATGCCTGCGTGAATAACAAAGTAAGGGAACTCAAGCAGAATTTAATAGAATTGTGTGTGCATTTGTGCTAAGATATGGATGTAATTCATCAATCGGGATAGGAAAAGCTGGATTTCTGGCAGCCGGATGAAGAAATAATGAAGATTATTGTTGCTAAATATGATGGATACTGGATAATTTCACTCGGATAATGTTGGAACGAGAGGGCGCTTGTATTGAAATTACTGATACAAGAGGGATATTGTATGAAAATACCTAAAATGGGCTAGGCGATTCAGCAATGAAGGCTTTGGAAGCAGAGGACATACCCAAAGTGGCATTTGAGAAAAATGTATCAGGCAATGCTTTTTTGTAATACGGAGGCTGTATATGGAAATAACATTATTAAGGGCAAATATTGACAACGCAAAAGAACTACATGCTATGCAGATTGAAGCTTTCAAAGAATTATTGGAAAAATATCAGGATTTTGACACCAGTCCTGGAAATGAAAACATGGAAAAAGTAGAAGCACGCTTAAAACAGGACTTTACATTTTACTATTTTATCTGTATCGGACAGAAGAAAGTAGGAGCTATCCGTATTATTGACAAAAAGGAAAATGGAAAAAACAAAAGAATTTCCCCAATATTTATATTGCCGGAATTTCAAGGGAAAGGCATTGCACAGAAAGCAATCCGGCTGTGTGAAGAAATGCATGGAAACGAAAATTGGGAGCTGGACACAATTTGGCAGGAGGCTAAAAACTGTCATTTGTATGAAAAAATGGGATATTGCCAGACGGGAAAAACAGAAATCATTAATGAAAGACTTACATTAGTATTTTATGAAAAGAAGGAGGCGGATATAACATGAATGCAATCATACTTGGTTCCGGGGCTGTGTCAGCACGCCAAGAGCATGTTGTAACTGCCGTGTATGTACAGAAGCGCAGGATTTATGGAGGAGAACATGAAACAGTATATATGTCACGTTAAGGCAGCGGCCGGAATTAAAGGACACGGCAGCCGAATGGTTTCATTGTAAGTGGGGAGTGCCACAAGAAGCTTACCTTGAATGTATGGAAGCTTATCTTAATAATGAAACCGAGTATGGCTGGTATCTTTGCCTGGATGAGGGCAGAATCATAGGAGGACTTGGAGTGATTGAAAATGATTTTCATGACAGAAAAGACCTCACGCCAAATGTCTGCGCTGTATATACAGAGGAAGAATATCGCTGTAAAGGGATTGCAGGACATAAATTTTTGTGCATGGTCCAGGGAAATGGTGAACCCAGGATGTCAAGAATGTACATGCATAGTTAAGTATAAAAATTGAATGTATCAAAACAACAGCATAAAAGTGCATGGAACCGTAGTTTTTCCTTCCGGTTGTTGCCGCAATACCATTGCATGGGCCAGGGACATAATCACAAGTAGAAAAAATGATTATATCGAAACTTGCCAAATTGCTGGCGGTAGAAGTCCGGGAGGAGAATGCCTATGACGAGCCTGTCTATTTGACGCCGGGGATGCCTGTGAAGATGGAGGTGGAAAAGGGCGCGTGGTTTAAGATAGGCGTGAACGTGCAGAACCCCACGGATGAAAGCAAGGATGTGTATGTATCCGTGGGCAATGTGGAAGTGAGGATTGCTTCTTCAGAGGAAGCGCAGGCACAAAGTACGTCAGCAGGGCAGAAAACTAAACATTTGACAAGTATGCAGCACTAACGGCCATGCTGGAGTGGGAGAATATATCAATGGATGTTGGGCCGCCTGAAGGGAAAGAGAACCCTGACGCTGCGAATTTCTTCCCGATGACCAGTCCTGCCATGCAGATGGCGAATGCCACGGTTGCATCCGGCTGGATTTGATGATTTTTGCAAGTGGGGAAGGCGGCCATGGAATCCCTATCTTTTCCGCAATTTTTTTTGTGATTGCAGCGGCGGTGACAATAGTGGTACTGATTCTGGCAGTAGTGCTGACGATTCGGGGATTTCTTCGGAAGTAATCTGAAAATCAGCATCTCCATTCAACGATATCGTCAATCCTCTTGCGCGGCCTTTCCTCCGGGAATTCATCAGGATAACCAAAGGCGATAGCCGCGATAAGCTGACCATCGCTTTCCAGCCATTGGCTCAGTTCGGCATATGCAAAGAAAATGTCGCATATCCAAAGGCTGTCGATTCCTTTCTCCGTAGCGGCCAGGAGCATATTCTGTATGGAAGCGCTTACAGACTGGATATTGCAGATTTCGGAAATGTGCTCCTCCGGCGTCAAATCTTCCAGAATGCTCTTGCCTAATGAATTGACCACAAACAAAATGACCGGCGCTTCCTCCATGATATAATGACGGCCTGGGATTATGGCGCTCACAGATTAGCTGCAGAATATTTTCTTTCCGAAAAGAGCATCTATCGAACTCCAGCGAACTTTATTCTGCGTTTTATTCTGCCGGAAAGATAATGGAACGAGGTATTGTCTTATTGACGGTTCTGGTATAAACTAAACAAAAGAGTATTAACGCATGGCCGCGGAAGGAGATTCCAATGGGAGCATATTTGAATCCGGGAAACAGTGGATACCAGGAGATACTACAGTCTGAATATGTGGATAAAACAGGCTTGATTGCCTTGATAAATAATACTGTGGGGACAAGGGAGAAGTTGTCCTGTATCAGCAGGCCAAGGCGCTTTGGGAAGTCCTACGCGGCAATGATGCTGTGTGCATACTATGACTGTTCCTGCGATTCCCATGGGCTCTTTGACGACAAGGAGATAGCAGGGACGCAGGGATATCTGGCGCATCTGAACCAATATCATGTCATCAATCTGGACATCACCGGCTTTATCTCCGATGCGGAGAGAATGGACATACCACTTTCAAATGTGCCAAATATGATTGCCGATGCAGTCTGCAGGGAACTGACGGAAGAGTATCCGGAGCTGGAAGGGAAAAGCCTTGCGGATGCCATGATTGGCTGTGTGGAAAAATCAGGGAAAGCGTTCGTGTTCATCATTGACGAGTGGGACGCGCTGATTCGGGAGGCGAAGGGAGATACGGTAGTACAGAGGAAGTATCTGAATTTCCTCAGGGGCTGGTTCAAGAACAACAACTTCACGCCCAAGGCGGTGGCGGCGGCTTACATGACGGGAATCCTGCCCATCAAGAAGGACGGCTCCCAGTCAGCCATCTCGGATTTTAGAGAATATTCGGTGCTTGACCCGGATGGGTTCGCGGAGTTTACCGGTTTCACGGAAAGCGAGGTAAAGAGGCTGTGTGAAAGCTACGGGATGGACTTCGGGGATGCCAAAAACTGGTATGATGGGTACGATTTCCCGGATATCGGGGCAATCTACAATCCCTATTCAGTCATGCTGGCCATGAGAAAGAGGAAGTTCGGCTCCTACTGGCAGAGGACTTCTGCGGCGGAATCCCTGATGACATATATCAATATGGACTTTGAGGGGCTGCAGGAGACCATTTCCCGGCTGATTTCCGGGGAAGAGGTAGAGGTCGACACAGACCTTTTCGAGAATGACTTTGAATCCTTCAAAAGCTGCGATGATGTGCTGACTCTGCTGATTCATTTGGGGTACCTGACCTGGCATGAGGAGGAGGGGACGGTGCGCATCCCCAATGAGGAGGTGCGGATTGAGTTCCGAAAGATTCTGAAGGGCACGAACGTGAACCGGAAATGGATGGAGCTGCTTGGCCGCTCCGAAAAGCTTTTGGAGGATACGATAGCGGGAGATGCAGAGGCAGTCGCAAAGGCCGTGGAAGAGATTCGGGATTCCCAATATGCGCCCGCCTACTATAATGACGAACAGGCATTGCGGTACGTGATTAAGTTCGCGTACATTGCCGCGCTGGATCAGTACCTGAAGGTGGAGGAGCTGCCGTCCGGAAAAGGGATTGCGGATGTGGTATACCTGCCAAAGCGCAGATCCGCGCTTCCGGCGCTGGTGGTGGAGCTGAAATGGAACAAGTCATCCGAGGGAGCAATCCGACAGGTGAAAGAGCGGAATTACCCTGCCGTATTGAAGGACTATGGCGGCGAGATCGTGCTGGTGGGAATCGGCTATGATGCAAAAAAGAAAGCGCATAGCTGCGTGATTGAAAGAATCTGAAAAACGAAAAACAGCGGTCGGTTTTTGGATGAATTTGCGATTAGAGGAATGGTGAAAATGATGATTGAAATACACGATGATATAAACGTAGATGAATATAATAAATTGAGGGTAGAAGTAGGCTGGGAAATAAAAAATCCACTCATTGTTGAAAAAGCTATAAGGAATAGCACAATTATAAAAAAGGCGACATACGATAGCAAAACAGTCGGTATGGCCAGAGCCATTGGGGATGGTATGTCATATCTTTTAGTTGACGTAGTAGTCAGCTCAAAATATCAAAAACAAGGAATAGGAAAAAAACTTGTAAATTCCATAATAGATGCTATAAAAAATGAAACTATGGCTGGAGAATACAGTACTATTAATTTGATATCAATTAGAGGTATGGAGAAATTTTATGAGAGCTGTGGATTTGAGGCAGTACCATTTGGATACAATGGCAAAGGGATGAGAATAAAGATTGAAAAATAGAGATACAGATCCATAAGTCCAGCTAAGAAATACCAAGAGCTAAATGAAAACAGCCCATGTCCGGGTGCTGGGCGGGGCAGATGCGGAACCATAATAAGGAGAAAAGCAATGAGCATACAGGATGGCAGATGCAGCGGGAGCAGCCTGGCGCTGGCGGAGCGGATACAGGAGAAGCTGGAAAGGATTGTCCGGGAAAAGAAAACCACGGCGGCCTGTGCTGCAGTCTGCGGGTCGGAAGGGCTCCTGGCGGCGGCCTGTGCCGGCACAAGGGGATTCGATGACAGCCCGGCCCGGGTGGATGACCTATATAACGTAGGCTCTGTCTCCAAAATCTATGTGACGGCGGCTGTCATGAAGCTGGTGCAGGAGGGAAGGATATCCCTGGACGAACCGGTGCGCAGATACCTGCCGGACTGGAGGATGGCGGACGAAAGGTGCGGGGAGATCACCGTCCGGATGCTCCTGAACCACTCTTCCGGAATCCCGGGGACGAACCTCCACGATCATCTTGACCTGGAGGAAGAGGAGGAGCTTTATACGGGAAAATACCGGAACACACCGGCATACTGGCAGACAGTGAAGCTGCGGGCCAGGCCGGGCAGCTTTTCCAGCTACGGCAATGACGGCTTCGACCTGGTGGCGGAAGTAGTGGAGGCAGTGACAGGCAAGCCCTATATCCGGTGGCTGCGGGAGCAGATAACGGGACCGGCGGGAGCCTTTTCCGCGGGAGTGGGCAGAAGGCTTGCGGAAGGGCATGTGAAGGTGGCCTGCCGAGGTGACGAGCCGGAATACTACAACTGCTTCGGCGCGGGGGCAATCCATACCACAGTGCCGGAGTGCGCCATGTTCGGCTCCCTCTTCATCGATTCCAGGGGCGTCATCGGACAGGCATATCTGGACGAGACCAGGTGCCCCCAGGGAGCGACCTTCCTGCAGGGGGCATACGATGCGGCAGATTACTGCCTGGGATGGGACTCGCTCTACAACAGGAACCGGATTCCCCTGGGGGAGGGGGCGGTGATAAAGTCAGGCGGCACAGAGCAGTTTACCAGCTATCTGCTGGTGGGCCCTGCCTGTGGGCTGTCACTGGCGATTTCAGCCACCAATGATGGAGGTGCCCCATGGCTTGAGGTGCTGGAGGACATTGGCGGGGAAGCTCTGAAGTTTATTGAAAAGAACGGAGAGGATGGTGTTGAAAATCAAAGCTCTCAGACACCGGAACCTGGCAGCAGCGGAAAGCAGAGTTCCCAGAAACCGGAATCTGACAGCATCGAAAAGCAGAGCACTCTGGGATTAGAATCCAGTAGTGGCGAAAATCAAAGCTCCCAGACATCAGAACCTGGCAATATAGAAAAACAAAGCGCCCAGGCATCGGAACCCGCCGGCATCAAACAAAGCGCGCTCCTGGAAGTCCCCGGCAGATACAGCGGACTGGCATACGGAAGCACCAGCGTTTACCGCTTTTCCGTACAGGAAGAAACGCTGTACACGGAGACCCTGCAAAAGGGAGGGGCCTGGCAAAGGGAAGAGGGGCTAAGCGGCTTCCAGTGGGACGGGAAAGCCTTCGTAAAAGGGGAGCATGACCGGATTACAGCGGAGGAATATGACGGAAAGGTCTACTACATAAGGTGGGGAGTGGCCTTCTGCCAGAAGAACGCCGGATACCCGTCCCCCGGAGCCTTATGGCCCAATCTGGCGGGAGCCTGCTTCACGGCAGAGGAAGGGGAGGATGTTTTCGGCAGAATCTGTCTGGAGAGCATCAATGAGGAAAACGTGCTGATTTTCACCACGGAGCATGAGGAATACCCGGTGGTGCCCCTTGTATGCGATTCCCGGAACGAAAAGGAGACCTGCCTGATTTCGGAAACTACCCGGGATGGGATCGTCTTCCGCCTGGAACAGGAGGGAGACCGGACATGGCTGTGCACAGGGACGGACAGATATGTCAGGGAAGTGTGAACCATGTTTGAGCCTAAACTGGAAACAGCCGCCGCGCTGTTAGGGTTCTCCTGTTCCGGCAGCCTGCTGTTCCTGTTCACAGTGCCGTTAGGACTGGGGGGCGGGAGCCATCGACATTCCGGACAGGGAAGCAACCGGGGAATCAGGTTCTGGTGACAGTCAGGGAACGGGAATGAGACAGGAGGGATAAAGATGTGGACGTGTCCGAAGTGCGGGCGTGCCTTTAAGAGGCAGGAGCAGAGCCATTACTGCGGGAAAGCGCCGGAAACAGTAGATGAATACATTGCGGCACAGCCGGAAGCGGTGCAGGGATATCTGAAGGAAATAAGGGAAGCGCTCTGCGCGGCGCTGCCGGAGGCGGAGGAGCGGATTTCATGGAGCATGCCGACTTATTGGAAGGGGCATAATATCATCCAGTTTGCCGGTTTCAAAAACCATGTGGGCCTGTATCCGGGGCCGGAGGCTGTCAGGGAGTTTTCCGAGTGTCTGAAAGGATACAAGACCAGCAAGGGAACCATACAGCTCCCTTACAGCGGGACAGTTCCGGCGGGACTGGTTTCCGATATCGCCAGGTGGTGCTATGAGACGGGGAGCCATCCGTAAGATCGGAAAGTGTCTGAAAGGTGCAGAGAATGGGCTAAGATGTGTATAGTTCTGCGTAAATAAGAAAGCAGTGATTCTGTATAGGAAGGCATCTCTTGGGGGATGCTTTTCTTTTATGTTTTTATCGGGAGGGGTGTAACTTCCTGCTTTCGGATACGGATAATATAATAAAGCGGAAGCAGGGCATCGCTTTCGATTGCACAGGCAGTCTGGGCGAAAAACGGATGTCAGAAAAGAGGGAGGAGGGCGGGAAAGGTGGAGCAGCGCAGCCTGCAGGAAAAATCAGATAATGAACTGATGGAACTGGCATGCCGGGACAACAGGGAAGCCTTTGAGGCTTTGGGCCGTGCTGGGACTGGGGATATTGGCGGCCATGCTCCAGGGACTCCGGGAGATGCGGCGGGATGTGGGGATGTACTGATGGACGAACCTACTGAGGCGCATAAAAGGACGGGCAGGGATGTTGATGTACAAGGATGCTTCAAAATGGAGCAGATCATTGTTAGCGAGGATTGTGAATGCTTCTGAAATATAGTATAATGGAACCGTAATCCAAGATATTTCCCCGAAAGGAGCCGCCATGAACGCAACAGCCAAACTGCCTATCGGCATTGAGAATTTTGAAGATATCCGCAGAAACGGTTTTTATTATGTAGATAAGACTGCCCTGATAAAGGATCTCTTGGAGGGATGGGGAGGCATAAACCTATTTACGCGTCCCAGGAGGTTCGGCAAATCCCTTAACATGAACATGCTGAAGTACTTTTTCGAATATGGCTGTGACCCGCAGCTCTTTGAGGGGCTTGCCATCAGCGCAGAGCCGCAGCTTTGCCAGGAACACATGGGAAAGTACCCTGTCATCTCCATCACCCTGAAGGATGTAAGCGGCAATGGCTACACCACGGCTCTGGAAATGCTCCGTTCAGTCATCGGGAGGGAAGCCATGCGCTTTCAGTTCCTGCTGGACAGCGAAGCGCTTACTGCCTGGGAAAAAGCATCTTATGAGAAGCTGATTGCAATTGATTCCTCTAATGAACAATGGTTCAGCATGTCCTATGGAGCGCTTGCCTCCAGCCTTCTGACCCTTTGCGAGCTCCTCCATAAGCATTATGGGCAAAAGGCAGTTCTTTTGATTGATGAATACGATGTGCCGTTGGACAAAGCGCAGCATTTCGGCTACTATGACGAGATGGTGAGCCTGATCCGCAGCCTTTTCAGCCAGGCGCTGAGGAGCAACCACAGCCTGGCATTCGCCGTGCTCACAGGGTGCCTGCGCGTATCAATGTCTTCCTGCGGAAGACATTTAGAGAGCATCTTCACCGGGCTGAACAACCTGAAGGTGTATTCCATCACAAATACACAGTCCGACGAAAGGTTCGGCTTTACCCAAAGCGAAATCCAGGCCATGGCGGAAAGATTCCAGTGCACCGACAAGCTTCACCTGATCAAGGAATGGTATGACGGATACCGTTTCGGCCGTGCGCAGGTTATCTGCCCCTGGGATGTGATTAACTATATCGACCAGCTGCGTTCGGAGCCGGACGCGCTCCCCAGGCCCTTCTGGATCAATACCAGCGGGAACGACATCATCCGCAATTTTGTCCGGATGGCAAAGGCGGGCACCAGGAAGGAGCTGGAGCGCCTGATCGACGGGGAGACGATTCCGAAGAAAATCAACCAGGAGCTGACCTACCGCGACCTCTATACCTCCATGGACAATCTCTGGAGCATCCTCTTTACCACTGGCTACCTGACGCAGCGGGGCAGCGAGGACGGGGAGGTATACCAGCTGGCGATACCGAATCGTGAGATACGGAAAATCTTCATTGACCAGATTCTGGAATGGTTCCAGCAGGAGGCCCGCAGGGACACGCCCACGCTGGACGCATTCTGCGATGCGTTCGTGAGAGGGGACGCGGAAGCGGTGGAAAGCCAGTTCAACGCCTACCTCTCCAGGACTATCAGCATCCGGGACACGAATGTGCACAAAAGCAAGAAGGAGAACTTCTACCACGGCATACTCCTTGGTCTCCTGAGCCACCGGGAGGACTGGTACATCCGCTCCAATGTGGAGTCCGGAGACAAAGGCATTCTGGCGAATGCCTGGTACAGCGATATCCTTGTGGAAATCGAGGAAGAGGGCATCGGCATCGTGATAGAGGTGAAGTACCCGGACAGCGGGAAAAAGTCCGCGGACGGTACAGATGCATCCACCAATCGTGCAAAAGGCGGCAATGAAAAATCCCCATATGAAATGATGGAAAAAGGCTGCAGGGAAGCCCTGCAGCAGATAGATACAAAAGGCTATGAGGAAAAGCTCCGCCAGGACGGCCTGGAGACCATTCTGAAATACGGCATTGCCTGTAACAGGAAGAAATGCAGGGTCATGCTAGAAGATTAGAACAGCAATATAGCGAAGGCTTACCAGGGGATGACTTGCGCGGTAGAATGGGGATTGCGGGGGGAGAAAGCCATGAATAAACCAAGCTATAGAGAGGAGTTATTTAAAGAATTTTCCTTTGGATAAGTACAGGGTCCATTGCCCTGGGACTATAGGGAGGAAGGCGCATGCCGCATTTAGATGGAACAGATGCATGTACTTTGACCAGAAGTGAAAGCAGAATGCCCCAATCTGCTGCTTCAGTTCACGGAATGTACATTCAATCCGTTATACGAACTTTCGCATAACGGATTGAAGTATCCTACTATGAAAGCAAGACATTCTGGTCACTGGAAGAATACCGCATGCGGAGCCGCAGTGGCATTGAGCGCCTGATCAACCTGGAGTGCATGGCATATAACGCCATGACGCTGCTCCCATACAGTGATGAAGCCTTTTCATACTACCAGTTTGCCAGCGCACAGGAGACGCGTTTCGGTATTGGACAACAGATTCAGGCCAGCATAATATTCAGCAGTTTCGTGGGAAAACTCGAAACTGTAATAAAATCATGCTCCCTAATCAAAATCATTGAGGGCTATATATTGTCAGGCTTTAAAAATATTCAAAAGTTGTAAACTGGTGTTATAGAAAAAGAGGAAATGAATTAGTTTTTGATAAGTCAAAGGCAGAATATGGTGGAATGAACAATAATAGTATATATTATAATCAAGATATGGGCGGATTTCATAGTAGGATCGATACAAAAGAAATTGGTAAAGTAACAAATGGAGTGTGCTATCTTTTAGAGAGAAATGACAATCATGCAATTATTCTGTTTTCTGAATATGATGACCAGAAAATTGAAAAACTTTAGTTAGAGATCCAAAAAAAATTTAAGAGGAAAAAGTAGTAAGTAAAGTAATATGGTTTAGAGATGGAGAAGGCGTTTTGGAAGAAACCGTTCTATAATATCAATGAAATTAGATATTCAAATGATGGAAAGCGATAGTAATTCCTATGAATATTGCCTATAATGGAAACAAGAGCGGAGGTGCAAGGATGGAGGCATTGAGAAAAGAAGATATTTATACATTAGAAGATATTTATGCTTTACCAGATGGAGAACGGGCTGAATTAATTGATGGGAAAATATACTATATGGCTCCACCAAACACAAGACATCAGAGATTGGTTTCTGATTTGCATTATCAGATAAAAGACTTTATTAAGCGAAATGATGGTGAGTGCGAGGTGTTCCCTGCTCCGTTTGCTGTATTCTTGAATGAAAATGATAAAAACTATGTGGAGCCTGATATTTCTGTTATTTGTGATAAGAATAAAATTACGGATAAAGGCTGCAATGGTGCACCTGACTGGGCTATTGAGATTGTTTCACCAAGCAGTAGACAGATGGATTATTATAAGAAGTTGTTTAAGTATCGGACAGCAGGAGTTAGAGAATATTGGGTTGTAGATTCTGAAAGAGAACTTGTGACAGTATATAATTTTGAAAAAGACAGTATGGAAGAATTCTCTTTTGATAAAGACATACCAGTGGGAATCTATGAAGGTCTTTCACTAAAAATAGAATAGATTTTAAATATCGATATAGTGGTTAAGGAAAGCATTTGGAAAATAGGGAGGTAGTGTAAAAAAGTTTGTGTCTTTGGTAAAAAATGACTCCTTTTTGGTAAGAATCAAGATATGAAAATTCTTATCGAAAAGGAGTATTTTTATGCCGGTAGCAAAGGAACAGATTCGACAGATTATTGCAGACAGCAACTTAAACAGCGTGGCAGATGTCTACACCCTCCTGAGAGATGGATTCAAAGATATCCTCCAGGAACTCATGGAGGCAGAGCTTGACGCGACACTGGGCTATGAGAAGAACAACAAAGGGAATGTGGAGACTTCAAATAAGCGCAATGGCCACTCCCCCAAGAACCTCAAGAGCCAGTACGGCGGGTTCCGGATCGATGTGCCCCGGGACAGGAACGGTGAATTCGAGCCGAAGCTCATCCCCAAATACCAGAGGGACATCTCCGGAATCGAAGAAAAAGTCATCCCGCTCTACGGCAGGGGGATGAGCACCAGGGACATCCATGACCAGCTGCAGGACCTCTATGGGATAGAGATGTCTGCAGAGATGGTCAGCAAAATCACGGACAAGATACTGCCGGAAATCCGGGAATGGCAGTCAAGGCCCCTGAACCCGGTCTATCCATTCGTGTTCATGGACTGCATCCACTACAAGGTCAGGGAAGACGGGCGGATACTCAGCCGTGCGGCCTATGTGGTGCTGGGCGTCACGACGGAAGGGTACAAGGAGATCCTCAGCATCACGGTAGGCGCCAACGAGAGCTCGAAGTTCTGGCTGGGGATGCTGAACGACCTGAAGAACCGGGGAGTGCAGGATGTGCTGTTCTTCTGCGTGGACGGGCTCCCTGGGTTCAAGGAGGCGATTGGCGCCGTGTTCCCCCAGTCCGAAATCCAGAGGTGCGTCATCCACATGCTGCGCAACTCGTTCAAGTATGTGAACTACAGTGACCTGAAGAAGTCCGCGTCTGATTTCAAGGCGGTATACAATGCCCCGAATGAAAAAACCGGGCTGGAAGCACTGTCGGATGTCAGGGAAAAATGGGGATCCCTACGCAGTCAGCAACTGGGAAAACAACTGGGAAGATGTAAGCCCTTTCTTCCAGTTCCCAGACGAAGTACGCCGTATCATGTACACGACCAATATAATCGAGGGGCTGAACCGCCAGTACAGGAAAGCCGCCAAGACAAAGAGCGTGTTCCCCAGCGACAGCTCCCTGGAAAAGATGCTCTATCTGGCCAGCCTGAATGTGGCGAAGAAGTGGACACAGAGATACCGGAACTGGAACCAGGTGCTGAACCAGCTGACAGTCCTCTATGGGGAACGGCTGACCCAGCATCTGTAAAATAGAAGCTCCGCATCATATAGAAGCTCCGCATCATATAGAAGCTCCGCATCATATAGAAGCTCCGCATCATATAGAAGCTTCGCATCATTAGGAAAGTCTGGGGCAGCGCACCCTGAAAGGAATGCTGCTGTCCCCATCCTTATTCCAGAGGCCGGGTGTGGGCAGAGCCCACGAAAAGAAGCAGCCGGGATGTTTTATTTTGGTGCAAAAAATTAGAAAAATCTGTATAAAGGCGTGCAGATTGGTAATACTAAGATTGCGTTTTATTAGGAAAACACACTGTCAAAAGGATTTTATGCTTTGGCGGGGGTCAGCCCGCCTCGGCGGTGTCAGTGGTGTTGATTTCAATGTACTCGGCAATCCGGCGGAACTCGTCCGCAAACTTAAAGTGAACGCTGATATTGCCGTTTTCGTAAACCTTGATATGGTCTACCAGCTCAATCAGAATTTCGCGGGTCAGCTTTTCGATGTTCTGATATTTTGCAAAAGCTACCAGCGCGGGATGCTGCTGGTCAACGCCATTTGAGAGCTCTTTCCGTTCAGCCGTCAGCCGGGCCAGCAAATCCGAGAGCCCAGCGGCTGCCGTTCATAATCGGCTTTCATTTCCCGGTATTCCTGCTGGGTGATTTCCCCGTCTTTCCAGTCTTGATACAGTGACTGCTTATAGCGGGTGATTTTCGTCAATTCCTTTTCCTTTGCGGCTATCTGGTCATTAAGGCGGTGGGATTGACTTTTTTTCAGCGGGGCCGCATTGATACGGGTTACTATTTCCGAATAAGAAACGGCGGTGCTCACTTGATACTGGATAGCGAACAGGACGGCGGCCTCTAAACGGTTGTGCTTGATAGAGTGCATGGTGCAGGCCGTCCGGGAGCGGTTCTTGTAGGTGGAGCAGGCATAATATACATTTTTCCCGCTCTGGCTCCGGGTGACGGATTTCCCACAGTCCGCACATTTCAGAAAGCCGCTGAACAAATGGAGCTCCCGGCCCTTTGGGGTTGTCCGGGTATCGCGGAGCAGGAGGGCCTGCACCCGGTCAAAGGTTTCGTGGGTGATGATGGCCTCGTGGGTATCGGGGACGCGCACCCATTCTTCCTCCGGCACAGCCTCGATCTGGTGTACCTTGTAGCTTTTCACCCGGCGGCGGCCCTGCACCAAGTCCCCTGTATAAATGGGGTTTTTCAGAATGTCATTGACAATCTTGTTTCCCCACATGGGATTGTCGGCCACGGCGGGGGAATAGGGCAGGCCCTTTTCTATCCGGTAGGCCGTGGGGCTGGGTATGCCGTGTTCGTTCAGATAAAGCACTATCGCGTGTTTGGTGGTTCCTTGCAGGCACAGCTCGTAAATCTTCTTGACGATTTCAGCGGCTTCCGGGTCAACGATTAGCTGGTGCTTGTCTTTGGGGTCTTTTATGTAGCCGTAGGGAGCAAAAGGGCCGATGTACTGGCCGTTGCGCCGCTTGTAATCGAAAACCTGCCGGATTTTCTTTGAGGTCTGATAACAATACTGGTCATTCATCACGTTTGTTATCGGAACGATGATGCTGTTCACGCTGTCCGGGTTTAGGTAGCTATCCACGCCCTCGGCCAAGCTGATAAAGCGGACGCCCATCTGCACAAAAAGGTTATCAATCAGACTTCCAGCATCGCTATAATTCCGGGCGAAACGGGAAAGGTCTTTCACCACAACGCAGTTGATTTTCCCGCTCATCACATCCCCTAAAAGTCGCTGGAAACTTTCGCGCTCCGTATCGGTTCCCGTGTGGCCGTCATCCACATACTCGGTGTAGCTTTCAAATTCTTCCGCATGGTTGAAGTGAAAATCATTGAGAATGTCGCGCTGGTTTTTCACGCTGTTGCTATCGTCAAGCCCCCGGTTGATTTTCTGTAAATCCTCTCGGGAAAGCCGGATGTAGCCGCCCATTTTCCAGAGCCGGGCCGTATAGGTAGGGGTCAAAGTTTGCTGATACCCTCTGTTTTTTGTTCGTGCCATTGTTCCTCCTTCCCTATCACATTACACTTATATTATACCTCTGCCCGGGGCAATCAACAAGGATGTCGATGCCTCGGGACATTTTGTCTCGAAGTGGGAGCAGGCCGCAACAGCAGTTACAGCCCGCTCTTTTGCCGGATAAGAAAGGCCGCCAACGTCTCCTGGAGGGAGGGACCGCCCTCGGCAAACTCGATTTTCACGCCCACGCCGCCCACGCTAAAGCAGTAGGGATTGACGGCCCGTTTTACGAACCGGGCCAGCCGCTCCTCCCGGGGGAGGGTGCGGTCAAAGGCCATACCGCTCACGTCAGCCAGCGCATCCGCGCTCACCGCGCCGATGTCCACGTTTTTCATTTGTTCCAGCTCTTGTGCGGTCAGTTTCACGGCAAAACCTCCTTTTGCGTTTTTGGTTGGTGGGGAAACGCGAAAAGGCAGCACTCCGAAAAGTGCCGCCCTTTAGCCTGTCCTCACCTTGGGACAATTTGTCTCGAACTTGTTTGAAATGGGGAGCGCCGGGCCCGTATGTTTGGCCCGTCAAAAGACAGCGAGTAGCGGCCCGGCGTTCCCTTGTTTTGTGCGGCGGCCCCAAGTGGCAAGCAGCCAGCTTGTCCCTCGCGGATCGTGGCCGTGGGGCTGGCAGGCTCCCCACTCGCGGCGGTGGTGTTGGTCGCTCGTCCTCCCGTGGGAGAAGTCATAGCGCACCCGCCGCCCGGCTCCCCGTGTTCACCCGGGGCCGCCCGCTATTCAGTTGTGGAGAAGAAAAAACTTCCTCTCATATACCACCAGAAAAATGGAGCAAATGGAGACGGCAATCACGGATTTTTTCTCAAATATTTTTTCATCTGTGCGATGCCGCTGAGAACGGAGCGCCGCACCGCGCTCTTATCCACGCCCTCGGCCTGGGCAATCTCCCGGTAGGTCATGCCGAGGATAAAGTGAGCGTCCACCCGGCGGCCCTGGATCTCCGGCAGGCTGTTCAGCGCGTTCCAGAGACGGCAGAACCGCTCCTTGAACTCCAGAACCTCGTCCGGGGTGAGCTCGTGCAGGCAGGCGGAATACTCGATGCCGTCATCCGCGTCCAAGGAATAGTACGCCTTGTTGTAGCGGGCCCGCTCGGTATAGGCCGCCTCATAGCGGACGCTGGCCCGGAGCGCCTCGGCCACATCGTCGGAAACCTCAATATATTCGTCCTGGGTGTACCAGTAGTAAAAGTCGCGCAAGTTGATGATAGTCATTGTATGTACCTCCATATCGTTTTTTGTGGTCGGGTTGCGGGGAAACGATATGGAGGGCGGCGGGGAGCGGCACCCTGGGGAGCTGCTCCGTACCTCGGGACACTTTGTCTCGAAGTGCAGATAACAAAAAGCGCCTGCGCGACACAAAGCCACGCAAGCGCATGAAATGACAAATTCATTTATGTACTGTCAAATTTCGCATCCACCGCCGGACTGATCCTGCTGGGCGGGTGGGCTTTTTTTGACAGGTTAGGGTGGAAAAGAGAACAGGACACGGCGATACCTCCTGGTAACCGCCGTCGCTATGATAAGAAACGGCGGTTCGTTATGAACCGCCGTTGAAATGAATTTGAGCGCACAAAACCAACTGTCTCAATGGCGGTTTTTTTATTTACCGCCGCCGGACAGTTGCATTCGCCTAATAAAACTGACTTAGGTTGTACTTGTCCGCTTTTTGAAAGCAATAGTTCCAGAGATGCCAGCGGCAACACTGGCCACCACATGACTGACCAGAACCGCAACCCAAATTCCATTTAGTCCAAAGCCAAGATAGGAAAGTAAGTAGGCCAGGGGCATCCGAACCACAATGTAATAAAAAATCATCAGGAACATACTCTTTGAAGGTTTTCCCATACCGTTAAGGGCACCAAGATAGCAGTTTGTAACCGTATTCAGAATGTACCCGACACTGACAATCAGAAAATAAGTTCCGACAATAGCCGCCACAGCATCGCTCTTGACGAATAGGCCGGAAAGCTGTTTTGAAAACCCGACCACCAAAACAGAAAGAATTACAAGCAGACCACAGCCGTACCCCAATGCACACTTCAAATAATCTTTGGCCCGGTCATAACGTGCGCCGCCGACACATTGTCCGATAATGGTAGTTAAGACCATGTTCAATGCCATCGCCGGATAAAACAGGATGGTTTCCAGTTTTCCTGTTACCCCATAAGCCGCTATTGCAGTGACGCTATATGTACTAACAAGTGCAGTAAGGAAAGTCGTGCTGATGGCCGGAATACTCTGCTGAATAACCGAGGGAATTGCTTTTTGAATGAGTGGCAATACATCATTTTTATCAAACGCAGAGATTTTGAATGCAAGCAATTTCTTCTTTTTCAGATAAATCAACATGAACGCCAGACAGATCACTTGAGAAAGCAAGGTAGCAATCGCCGCACCGTGAAATCCGATGAAGTGGATAAAAATAGGATCGAGGATCGCGTTCAAAATTGTTGACACCAGCATGGCTACGGCTTGAAACATAGAATTGCCAAAGCTCCTCAAAACAGCGGTGAAATAAAGATAGAGGTAGACCGCCAAATATCCGAGGATATAGATCGCCAAGTAGCTGTATGCCATATCATAGGTTTCAGCCGGGGTGTTCAGAGCTTTCAAAACTCCCGGAAGAAAAGCCTCAAGCAGAATAGTTACAAGGAGGGAGAAAACTACTGCCACGCAGAACGATGTGGAAATCAAACTCTCTGTTTTTTCCTTGTTCTTTGCGCCAATCGCCTGAGAGATCAAAATTGATACACCATTAGTTGCCCCCATCGCAACAGAGGTTAAGATCAGAATGATAGGAGTGGAATTTGTCAAGGCGGCATAAGCCGTTTCTCCGAGCAAATTTCCGATCCACAGGCTGTCTACAAGGTTATACATCATATTGAGGAACATGGCGGCAATCATCGGAAGCGCCATCGCCATAAGGCAACGCTTCGTATTCCCGCCTATAAAATCAATTTTTGTTGGCATGATAAAAACTTCCTTTCTTTATTGAATGAATAACATTCATAAATAAGCTATAATGTAGGGCTACCAGAGCGGTAGCCAATTACCATATTAGTGGGAACAATCTCCACGAACGGAAACAATAATTCTTAAATTCTTCTCCAAAGCGTTCATATAATGCTTTTTCTTCCACCTTAATTCTTATTCCATAACAGATCGCCAAAATGAGCAAGACCAATAGCGGAGAAAAAACAGAGCGAAAGCAAAAGGCATTTCCGAGCATACTTAACATTGTTCCGGCATAAGCAGGATTTCTAATATATCGGTAAACGCCAGTTGTGACTAACCGTTGATTGCCGCCCGTTTTGACGGAAAGTGTGAAAGAATATCTTAGGCTCCAGACAGCAACAGCGCGCAGAGTTGTACCTACAAGAATAAAAGCTATACCCACATAGTAAAAAATATGGGGTAAAAGTATTTCTCCGGCTATCTGTATAAACTGTTGGCTTCTGAAATAGGTGCTGAAATAAAAACTCCCCCAACACCCCAGCATTACAATCAGAATTGTTCCATAATCATTGTTTTTCTTGTCCGGCCTTTTCAGCCAACCTTTGAAATTGTAAATCCATATACCAAGCTCTACTAACATCATGTAGCTTATGGCATAAATGAAAGTGTAATACTCATTTATGCTTGTAAAGCGTGATGGGTCATCCATTGTACGCCTCCATTGTTGAATGAAAACTATTCATTGTTTGCTTCTTGAAAATCCCCCGCCCCAAAGCGGGGGACTGTTTCAAAGATGAAGTGCAAATATAAGAAATTCACGAATCCTTTTCGACTTATCTTCTTGTGTCAGATCGTCTGCCAGCAGGATACCAAGCTGTCCATATACGCAGAACATCGCAGCGGCCTGAATATCGTCAAACTGGATTTCGCCTTTTTGCCGAGCTCGTAGCAATAATTTTTCTACAAGCGGAACCAGTTTCTCGCACACTTTGAGAGAAAGTTGATCGTGGAATTTCTTGTTTTCTGCGCCGTGAAAAACTGAATAATATTTTGTGTCCTGTTCTTCCATCGTGGCAGGCATATCTTCAATAATCTGCCGCAAGGTCTTGTGATCGTCCTTTTCAGCGCCTGCAAATTGCTCCACCAGGACATCTGCATATTGTTCAATCGCACTATCAAACAGCGCCTCTTTAGACGGAAAGTAGCGATAGCATAGACCTTGTGCCACGCCGATTGCTTTTGCTATATCTGTAATCGAGGTTTTTTCATAACCATTTTCCCCGAACAATTTGAGCGCAGTATCCAAAATCTCTTGCTTGCGTACTTCCGGCTCCTTTGTGATCCGCATAGGTTGAGCCTCCTTTCTTTCTATGATAGCACGCCCACTCTAAAAAATCAATGAGTGAATATCAATCATTTTTCGCCCATAGCTATACACGCCGTATTACCAATCTGTTCCCATGATACATTATGAAAATATGCAGAGAGCATGGAAACAAGCTCTGCTTCGGAGTAAATTTTCACATCGCCCTCCTTGCTATGGCGCATATAAAAGTTCATAATAATGCGTCCTACAAATGGTTGCCAACAATCTCCCATCAGGAAAGTGCCGCCTGGCTTCAATACTCGGTTTACTTCTCTTAATACATTTTGCGGTGCAGGATAATGATGAAAAGAGTCGTTGCAGTACACAACATCAAAGGCGTTGTCAGGGAAAGGAAGTGCCTCGCTGTCCCCCAACAATAGTTTGACTTGTTCCGGGAGTTTCGATTTTGCAACAGCGAGCATCTCCTCTGATAAATCAATGCCGTACAATTCTTTATGGATGTCTTTCTGCAAAATGAGCTTTAGCATTTCTCCAGTCCCGCATCCCAAATCAAGGGCAGATTGAAACGGAATGTATGACAGCTTTTCCAGCAGGACGGGATAAAGAGAGCGGGCGTGCTGGCCTTTAATATCTTTATCATAGGTGGCGGCCTGCTGATTAAATGCAGATTTCGAGTTTTCTTTTATGGTGTTCATGGCTTGACCTCCTTTCCATCAATTAGTATAGCACTCTTTTTTGAAATGTCAATGAATAATGTTCATTCACATGAAAATAATTAGTCAGTTACATGAAATATATACTCGTTCAAATAATAACACCTGAAACAATGTCATTAAGTTAGCACCAGCAGCATAAGGCATACTGCGGGAAAGATGGCGAAAAAGGATGCCCGGCTTCCACA